>JBCNPL010000380.1:0-3482 GCA_039593375.1 Paraburkholderia sp.
GCTCGAGAACTGCCGCGTGAACAAGGGCGAGAAGGAAAACTCGGACGAACTCGCGCAGAAAATGGCGAAGCTTTGCGATATCTACGTCAACGATGCGTTCGGCACCGCTCACCGTGCCGAAGCGACGACGCACGGCATCGCCAAATATGCGCCGATTGCCTGCGCGGGCCCGCTGCTCGCCGCCGAGCTCGACGCGCTTGGCAAGGCGCTCGGCAATCCGAAGCGTCCGCTCGTCGCGATCGTCGCCGGCTCGAAAGTGTCGACGAAGCTCACGATCCTGAAGTCGCTCGCCGAGAAAGTCGATCAGCTCATCGTCGGCGGCGGCATCGCCAACACGTTCATGCTCGCGGCTGGCCTGCCGATCGGCAAGTCGCTCGCGGAGCCGGATCTCGTCGGCGAAGCCAAGGCGATCATCGAGGCCGCCCGCTCGCGCGGCGCTTCGGTGCCGATTCCGACCGATGTCGTGACGGCCAAGGAGTTCTCCGCGACGGCCGCCGCGCATACGAAGCCCGTCGCGCGGATCGAGGCCGACGACATGATCCTCGACATCGGCCCGGAAACCGCCCGCGCGCTCGCCTCGCAGCTCTCGAGCGCCGGCACGATCGTCTGGAACGGCCCCGTCGGCGTGTTCGAGTTCGACCAGTTCGGCGGCGGCACGAAGACGCTGGCCGAGGCCATCGCGCGCTCGTCGGCGTTCTCGATCGCGGGCGGCGGCGACACGCTCGCCGCGATCGCGAAGTACGGCATTCACGACAAAGTGAGCTACATTTCGACGGGCGGCGGCGCCTTCCTCGAGTTTCTCGAAGGCAAGAAACTGCCGGCCGTCGAAATTCTCGAATCGCGGGCTTGAGACAAGTGGCCACGCGCGCACCGAAGGCGGGTACCGCCCGAAGGGCGGCAACGGGCCGAAACGCCGAGCACGCGCCGCCTCGCGCACCGAACGATCGGCCGCGCGCGGCGGCCGTGAGCGCCGCGCAGGCACCGACATCATCAGACAAAGCGACGCCGGCTCGAGCCGGTGCGCGCCCCGACGCGAACCTGCAAACGAAGGTCGCGCCGACGCATCCTACTCGCAGCGCCTTACTCAGCGATTCAACCGAGACGAGGAGTTACATGCATCGCGCCACCAAGATTGTCGCCACCATCGGCCCGGCGTCGAGTTCGCCGGAAGTCCTGCTGCAGATGATGCAGGCGGGCCTCGATGTGGTGCGCCTCAACTTTTCGCACGGGACGGCCGACGATCATCGCAAGCGGGCCGAGGACGTACGCGAGGCCGCGCGCAAGCTGGGCCGCGAAGTGTCCATCATGGGCGATCTGCAAGGCCCGAAGATCCGCGTCGGCAAGTTCGAGAACGGCAAAGTGCAGCTCGTGCCCGGCGAGCCGTTCATTCTCGATGCCAATTGCGAGCTCGGCAACGAGGAGCGCGTCGGCCTCGACTACAAGGACCTCCCGCGCGATCTGAAGCCGGGCGACGTCCTGCTGCTCAACGACGGGCTCATCGTGCTGACGGTTTCGCGCGTCATCGGCGAGGAAATCCACACGGTCGTCAAAGTGGGCGGCGAGCTCTCGAACAACAAGGGCATCAACCGCCAGGGCGGCGGCCTCACCGCGCCCGCGCTGACGGCGAAGGACATGGAGGATATCCGCACGGCGATGTCGATCGGCGCGGACTACATCGCCGTATCGTTCCCGAAGAACGCGACCGATATGGAAATGGCGCGCCAGCTCGCGAACATCGCCGGCATGCCCTACGGCATCAAGCCGAAGATGATCGCGAAGATCGAGCGCGCCGAGGCCATCCCGGCGCTGCAAGGCATTCTCGACGCCTCGGACGGCATCATGGTCGCGCGCGGCGATCTCGCCGTCGAGGTGGGCAACGCGGCCGTGCCGGCGCTGCAAAAGCGAATGATCCGCATGGCCCGCGACTCGAACAAGCTCGTCATCACGGCGACGCAGATGATGGAGTCGATGATCCATGCGCCGGTGCCGACGCGCGCGGAAGTCTCCGACGTCGCGAACGCGGTGCTCGACGGCACCGACGCCGTGATGCTGTCGGCCGAGACGGCCGCGGGCAAGTATCCCGTGCAGACGATCGAAGCGATGGCCGCGATCTGCGTCGAGGCCGAGAAGTCCGAGCATGTCGAGCTCGACCGCGATTTTCTCGATCGCACTTTCGCGCGGATCGATCAGACGGTGGCGATGGGGGCGCTTTTCACGGCGCACCATCTCGGCGCGAAGGCGATCGTGGCGTTGACCGAATCGGGTGCGACGGCGCTTTGGCTCTCGCGTCACTGGACGCATGTGCCGATCTTCGCGCTGACGCCGCGTGTCGGCAGCCAGCGCGCAATGGCGCTCTTCAGGAACGTGACGCCGCTCGCGATCGAGCCCAACAGCGATCGCGACCAGGCGCTCAAGCAAGCCGTCGAGGTCGTCGTATCGAAAGGGTTCGCGGCGCAAGGCGACATGGTCGTGCTGACCGTCGGCGAGCCGATGGGCCAAGCGGGCGGCACGAACACGCTCAAGATCGTCCGGATCGGCGACCCGTACTGAAAGCGGATCGAATCGGCGACAAAGCGGGCCCCGGTCGGCGCAAACGGCGGAATGTCGCCGCCAGCCGGCGGGGAAGGGGCCCCGCTTCGCGATAAAATCGCGGTTTCGCTCATAGAAAGTGCCGCTCGAGCACCCGGTTTCCATCCCCAAGGAGTATTCAGCATGCCTCTCGTATCTATGCGTCAACTGCTGGACCACGCGGCCGAGCACGGCTACGGCCTCCCGGCGTTCAACGTGAACAACCTCGAGCAGGTGCAGGCGATCATGTCCGCGGCGGACGAAGTCGGCGCGCCCGTCATCATGCAGGCGTCGGCGGGCGCCCGCAAATACGCGGGCGAGGCGTTCCTGCGCCACTTGATCGAGGCGGCCGTCGAGTCGTATCCGCATATTCCGGTCGTGATGCACCAGGATCACGGACAATCGCCGGCCGTCTGCATGGCGGCGATCCGCAGCGGCTTCACGAGCGTCATGATGGACGGCTCGCTGCAGGCGGACGGCAAGACCGTTGCGTCATACGAATACAACGTCGACGTCTCGCGCAAGGTCGTCGAGATGGCGCACTCGATCGGCGTGACGGTCGAAGCGGAGCTCGGCGTGCTCGGCTCGCTCGAAACGATGAAAGGCGACAAGGAAGACGGCCATGGTGCCGAAGGCACGATGACGCGCGAGCAGCTTTTGACCGACGTCGAGCAGGCCGCCGATTTCGTGCGCGCCACGCAGTGCGATGCGCTCGCGATCGCGATCGGCACCTCGCACGGCGCCTACAAGTTCACGAAGAAGCCGACCGGCGATATCCTCGCGATCGATCGGATCAAGGAGATCCACTCGCGCATTCCGAATACGCACCTCGTCATGCATGGCTCGTCGTCGGTGCCGCAGGAACTGCTTGCCGAGATCCGCGAGTTCGGCGGCGACATGAAGGAAACCTACGG
>JBCNPL010000381.1:0-3479 GCA_039593375.1 Paraburkholderia sp.
CCAGGTGAAGAGCGCCGAGAGCCAGGCCGGGCTCGTGCCGCCCGGCGTGGGCTGAAGCGTGTGCGCGATGCCGAGCCAGATGAACGATGCACCGAGCGTGACGACGATCGCTGGAATGCGGCGCGCCTGGATGAGCCATCCGAGCCCGCCATAGCAGGCCAGCGCGCAAGCGAGGCAGGCGACGCCGAGCGACGGCCGCTCGACGAGCAGCGTCGCGCTGATCACGTTGACGAGTCCGGCGAACGCGCCCGCGCCGAGGTCGATCTCGCTGCCGCCCACGACGAACATCTGTGCCAATGCGACGAGCACGAGCGGCAATGCCGGCGCGAGCAGCAAGTCGAGCCCGAAAGGCGAAGCGGTCGCGGGATTGACTCCGGCCATCGATGCAAAAAGCAACGCCAGGCTCATGAACGGCGCCGTCTGCACGATGCGCTGAGCGGCACGGCCGCGGCGCTCGCGCGATACGCCGCTTCCGCCATCAAGCGCGGCGGTTCCGGTCCGCTGGAACGAGGCATCGACAATCGCCTGCTCGCAGATCTGAGCGCCTTCGAGCTCACGCACGATGCGTCCGCCCGAGAAGACGAGGACGCGGTCGCATTCGAGAAACTCGAGGTCCTCGGTTGAATGCCACAGCACGAGCCGTCCCGCTTTCGCGACTTCCGCCACGACCTTATAGAATTCGCGCTTGGCCGCAACGTCGACGCCGCGCGTCGGATCGTCGAGCAGGACGATCGGCGCATCGGAAACGAGCGCGCGCGCCATCAACGCCTTTTGCTGATTACCTCCGCTCAGCTCCAAAATGCCGGAGCCGAGACGGCCGCCGTCGAGCTGAAGCCGTTGCGTGGAGCTCCGTGTAGCCTCGACCTCTCCCGCTTTCGTGATCCACCGGAACGGCGACCCGCGACTGAGGAGTCCTAACGAAATATTCGCGAGGACGTTCCATTGAGCAAACACACCCTCGCGCTGACGATCGCCGGAGACGAAGCTGACCGCACCGATGCGCTCGATCATCGAGGCCCCTTCGCGCGACGGTTGAAAAACGTTGTGTAAAAGCGCCCTTTGACCACTTCCTTCGAGCCCGGCGAGGCCGACGACCTCGCCTCTTCTCAACTCGATCGTCTCGGCCGATGCTTCCGGCAGTGCGCCGCGGATCCGGACGGCCACGGGGCCGGGCTGCGCGCGGTGGGCGGCGCGAGCCTCACGCAGCGCGGCGACCTCCCCACCCATCAGCCGCACGAGCTCGGACACCGATGCGTCTCGCGCGGCGCCCTCCCACTCGAGCTTGCCGTTGCGCAGCAGGACGATCCGCGTGGCGACATCGACGACTTCATGCAGCTTATGGCTGATGAAAATGAACGCGAGCCCATCGGCCGCGCGCGCATGGATGAACGCGCGCAATTGCGTGCTACGCTCGAGCGTCAACGACGACGTCGGCTCGTCGAGAATGACGAGCCGCACGTTCGGCGCCGCCACGCAGCGTGCGATTTCGACCATCTGACGCTGACCGATGGGCAGGCTGCCGGCCTTCGCGTCGACATCGATCCGGTGGTCCGGAAACACCGCGTCGAGCGCCGAACGAGCGCGGACACGGTAGGCATTGCGCCAGCCGGGGCGTGCGCGCGCGTCTTGCGGCGCCTCGAGAAAGAAGTTCTCGGTCACGGTCAGGTTGGCGCAAAGCGACAGTTCCTGATGCACGATCCGGATACCGCGCGCCTGCGCCGCGAGCGCATCATATTCACCGGCGCGCACGGGGCCGTCGTCGAACTCGATGCGCCCGTCGTCGGGCGGCGTCACGCCGCAAATCATCCGCATCAGCGTGCTCTTGCCCGCGCCGTTACCGCCCACGAGACCGATCACGTCGCCGCATGCCACCGACAACGAGACGCCGTCGTTGGCACGCGTCGCGCCGTAGACCTTCGTGAGATGGCACGCGGCAACGAACCGCCCCGCGCGGCTTTGCAAGTGCACCGATTCGTCGCGCATCATCGCGGCACTCCGTCGCTCACTTGCCGGCCAGCAAGTTCTTTTGCACCCAGTCCTGCGTATAGGTCGGGCTCACGATCATCCCGGACGGACGGTCGACGTATTCCTTCAGATTGTCCTGCGTCACGGTTGCGACGGGCATGATCATTTTCTTCGGCGGCGTCGCGCCTTTCGCGAGCGCGAGGCTCAGATAGAACGCGGCGGCACCGATACCTGGCGTCGTATTCATCGAGATCGTCGTATACCCGTTCTTCTTGTTTTGCGCGTCCCACCACTTGATGAAGTCGGTACTGCCGCCGCCCTCGATGACGGGCATCTTGTCGCGATACGGACCGCCGTATTGCTCGAACGCCTGAGCGATCCCGAAGTCGTCGCTGCCGCCCTGCCCCAGCACCGCGTCGACATGCGGCAGGCTCGGCAGCACATTGGCGATGGCGGATTGCGCGACCGAAGCCGTGGCTTGTCCATAGACAGTCGCCACGACCTTCACGTCCGGATATTGCTTGAGCACGGCCAATTGCGCGTTGTACATGTCGTTGTCGGGAGCCGATCCCTTGACGCCGCGGACCTGAATGACGTTACCCTTGCCGCCGATCTTCTTCACGACCCACTCCGCTTCCTGCTTCTGGTAGCCGGTAAAGTCGAAATTGAGCTGATAGTTGCAAGGCGCGCTCGCGACTGAATCGAACGAAACGACCTTGATGCCGGCCTGGCATGCCTTCTGAATGATCCCGTTCAACGCCGTTTCCGAGGCGGCATCGATCGCGATTGCATCCACTTTCTTCAAGATCAGCTCGGCGAGCTGGCTGTTTTGCTGCGCGACCGAACCATCGCCATTCACGATGACGTAATCGGCGATCTTGCCTTCCGCCTTCGCCTGCTTCGCGGCCGCGTCGAACGCGTCCACCATCTGATGGCGCCATGTGTTGCCGTAATAGGCATTCGCGAGCGCGATGACGGGCTTGTCGGGCGAAGCGAACGCGGAACGAACGAGGACCAGCACGCCGACGGCGGCGCAAAGCGAGCGCAATTTCATGACTGTCTCCTGTCTCCTGAGCGTTCAGGCCCGCCCAAACCGCGCCGAGCGTTGGACGCCATATTGGTTTTCACGGTGCCGGCGCGACGCCCTTCAGGCACGCACCGAAAAACGAGGCCGCGCCGATCTGGCCGCCCTTGAGGACGATTTCGAGCCCATCGCGTCGCGGCGAATCCGACCAGACGCGGCAAAGCGGCGAGCCCGGCGCCATCGCGGCGAGCACACTGAGCGCCGTGATCCCGAGCGAGCTCGCCACTTCGCCCGAACTGTCGCCGCCCGCCACGACCACGCGCGCAAGCGCGATCTCGTCGAGCAGGCGCCGCATGATGTCCGCGAGCGTCGAACCCACGCGGCGCGCCGCGTCGTGGCGGGTCATGCCGGCCTCTCGCGCGATCGCATCGAAGCCGAGAACCGCGGGATCGTCGGGACCTTCGGCGCTATGCACGATAATGCTTTGTCC
>JBCNPL010000382.1:0-3478 GCA_039593375.1 Paraburkholderia sp.
CGAACGCGCTCGGGACGATCAACCCGGTCGCGCATCTCATCGAAATCGCCCATGCCCGCGGGGTGCCGGTACTGCTCGACGGCGCGCAGGCCATCGCGCATTTGCCGGTCGACGTGCGGGCGCTGGGCTGCGATTTCTACGCGTTTTCGGGGCACAAAGTGTACGGTCCGACGGGCATCGGCGTGCTGTACGCCAAAGCGGATCGGCTCGAGGTGATGCCGCCTTGGCAAGGCGGCGGCGATATGATCCGGTCGGTCACGTTCGAGAAGACCGAGTACAACGCGATTCCGTGGAAATTCGAGGCCGGCACGCCGAATATCGCCGGCGCGATCGGGCTCGCGGCGGCGCTCGATTACGTCGAGTCGATCGGCGTCAACGTCATCGGCGCGCACGAAGCGGCATTGCTCGGCTATGCGACGGACGCGATGGGCGCTTTGCCGAAGGTGAGGCTGATCGGCACGGCCGACGCGAAGGCCGGAATCGTCTCGTTCGTTCATGAAGACGTTCACGCGCACGACGTGGGGACGATTCTCGATCACGACGGCGTCGCGGCGCGCGCGGGACATCATTGCGCGATGCCGGTCATGCAGCGCTTCGGCGTACCGGCCACCGTGCGTGCCTCGTTTGCGCTTTACAACACGCGCGAAGACATCGACGCGCTCGTCGCGGCCATGCGGCACGTACAGGAGGTCTTCGGACGATGAGCGATTTGCGCGACCTTTATCAGGAAGTGATCTTCGACCACTACCGGCGGCCGAGGAATCGCGGCGTGCTGCCTCATGCGAACCATAAGGCGGAGGGCTTCAATCCGCTTTGCGGCGACCGCATCACGCTCTATCTGCGCATCGAAGACGGCATCGTGAAAGAGGCGCGCTTTGAAGGTGCGGGCTGCGCGATCGCCACGGCATCCGCATCGTTGATGACAGAGGCGTTGAAAGGGCGCACCGAAGCGGACGCTGAAGCGTTGTTCGGGCGCTTTCACAAGATGGTGACGACGCCTCCCGGCGCGAAGCTCGCCGACGATGCGGCGCTCGGCAAGCTTGCGACGCTTTCGGGCGTTCGCGAATTCCCCGCGCGCGTGAAGTGCGCGACGCTCGCCTGGCATACGCTGCATGCGGCGCTGCACGACGAAACCGGGACCGTGTCCACGGAATGAATGGGGCGAACGCGATGAATGAGATCAACGAGACGGATCGGCAAAGGCGCGGCGATAGCGTCGACGACGCTCGCGACGACCTTCGGGCACGTGTGATCGAGGCGCTGCGGACCGTGTTCGATCCCGAGATACCGATCAACATCTACGATCTCGGGCTTGTCTACGAGCTCGTCGTCGACGAAGACGAGAGGCGTGTGGGCGTTCGCATGACGCTGACCGCGCCCGGATGTCCCGTTGCGCAGACGTTTCCGTCGGTCGTCGAGGACGCCGTGTGCTCGGTGGAAGGCGTCGACGATGCGGTGGTCGAATTGGTCTGGGATCCGCCTTGGTCCAAAGAGCGGATGTCGGAAGCCGCCCGCCTGCAATTGGGGCTCGCTTGAGTACGACTGACATGTCCGACTGGGTCGACGTAGCCAGGCTCGAAGAATTTCCGCCCGGCTCGGTGCGCAGCGTCTACCTCGACGGCACGCAGATCGCCGTCTTCAACGTGAGTGGTGAATGCTTCGCGATTGAAGACCGTTGCACGCATGACGGCGGTGTGCTGACGGGCGGGGCGCTCGAAGGCGACGTGGTGGTTTGCCCCCGACACGCCGCGCGCTTTTGCGTGAAGACGGGAAAGGTGCTCGCGCCGCCGGCTTATGAGGACGTTGCCGTGTTTCCGGTCCGTATCGAGGCCGGGATCGTTCAGGTGCGCGATCCGCGTTGGGACTGAGGTCGATTGATGCGCCGCGGCGACGGCGTTTGATAAATCAGGCATGAATCATGCAGGCCGCCTCGCGGGCGACCCGCTGGACGAACCCGCCACATTGCAGGATGATGCGATTGTCGTCATTGGCCTGGGGGATGCCATGAGCACCTATGAGACCAAGCTGATCGCGCGCGACATCGTCGCCGCCGATACGATGATTTTCGAGTTCGAGCGGCCACAGGGCTTCGAGTTCAAAGCGGGGCAGGCGATCGACATGACGCTGCTCGATACGGCGGTCGCCGAGGCGAAAGGCGCCCGCCATACGTTCTCGATCGTCAGCGCGCCGTTCGAGAGCAAGCTTGCCATCGCCACGCGCATGCGCGCCGCGAGCCCGTTCAAACAGGCGCTCAAGCGACTCATGGTCGGCACGCCGGTGCGCATCGAGGGACCGTATGGCTCGTTGACGCTGCACGACAGCGCGCGCCGCGCCGCGGTGATGATCGCGGGCGGCATCGGCATCACGCCGTTTCTCAGCATGGCCCGTCAGGCCGCGAACGATCAGTCCTCTCACTATCTGATGCTCGTGTATTCGAACCGCCGGCCGGAGGACGCACCGTTTCTTTCGGAGTTGACGCAGCTCGAGCGCCTCAACGTCAACTTTCGTCTCGTGGCGACGATGACGCAGGCCAGCAAATCGAACATCCATTGGAACGGCAGGACGGGGCCGATCGACGAAAACCTGCTGCGCGAAGTGGCGGGCCACTTCCCCGAGCCCGTCTATTATGTCGCCGGCCCTCCGATGCTCGTCGAGGCGATGCGCGCGACGCTGACCGATATGGGCATTGCCGACGGCTTGATTCGCAGCGAGGAGTTCTACGGATATTGAGGCGGCTCAGGCCGCCACGCCGAGCCGATACCTCGTCACCTGCCGATAGGGCTTGCCGGGCCGAACGATCAGGTGGTCGCGGTTTTCCATATTGATTTCATTCGGGAACGCTCCGGCTTCGAGACAGAAGCCGGCGTGACGCGCGTAGCGTTGACCGTTGCGCCCGCGCACGCCGTCGAGATAATTGCCGGTGTAAAACTGCAGGCCATGCTGATCGGTCGACACGGTCAGCTCGCGGCCGCTGCCTGGGTCGTAGGCGTGCGCGACGCGTCGAACCACGCCCGCGCCGCTCGTTCCATCGTCGTGGCGCCGATCGGACAGCACGTAGCAATGATCGAAGCCGCCCGCGAGCGACAGTTGCGCGTGCGGCCACTCGAGCCGTGCGCCTATGGGTGCGCTTTGGCGGAAGTCGAACGCATTTCCCGCGACGGCTGTTTCGCGCACCGGAATCAGCGCGGTGTCGACCTCGAGAAAGCGATCGGCTTCGATCGTCATCATATGCCCGCGGATATCGGCGTTCGGTTCGGCCGTGAGATTGAAATAGGCGTGATTCGTCAAGTTGAGCGGCGTCGGCGAATCCGTGTGCGCCAAGTAGTCGATCGTCAATTCGCCATCGTCGTCGAGCGCATAGCGCACGCGCACCGTCACGTTGCCGGGGAAGCCGGCATCGCCTTCGTCGGAGTGAAGCCGCAGAGCGAGCGCGCCGTCTTCTTCCTCGGCATCCCAGATCGCTCGATGAAAACCGGCA
>JBCNPL010000383.1:0-3477 GCA_039593375.1 Paraburkholderia sp.
CACGAATTTCACCGTTGACAATCGCGATCGCGCGAAGGGCATCTACTATGTCCGGTATGCGGATTCCGCCGAGGAGCTCAAGCGCGACGGCCTCTTCGGCAAGTTGTTCTACCGCAAGCAGACAGCCGACAAGCAAGGGCCTCAGTTCCTCGTCAACGTTCGGCCGGCAAGCGATACCGATACACAGATCTCGATCCTCGACACGGACGGCAACGTTGTGACGTCTACCGAGGCACAACGGATTCTGACGCTGCTGCATGCGCAGCTGAACTGATCGCTCGATGCGCTTCGCCAGCCTCGGCAGCGGCAGCGAGGGCAACGCGCTTATCGTCGAAGCACATAGCGGCGCGACGACGACGCGCGTGCTCCTCGACTGCGGGTTCTCGGCCAAAGAGCTCGAACGGCGCCTTGCTCGTCTCGACCGCTGCATCGAGCAACTCGATGCGATACTCATCACCCACGAACATAGCGATCACATCGGCAGCGCGCTGACCATCGCGCGCAAATGGGCCGTGCCGCTCTACACGAGTTGGGGAACGGCGCGTGCGGTCGGCGCGGACGAAGCCAACGTCGATTTGCATGTGCTCTGGGGCGATGAGACGGTCGCCATTGGCGATCTGCAGGTGTGTCCTTATACGGTTCCGCACGATGCGCGGGAGCCGCTGCAATTCGTCTTTTCGGACGGTGCGAATCGCTTGGGTGTGCTGACTGACGTCGGCGTTTCCACGCCGCATATCACGGAAATGCTGAGCGGTTGCGACGGACTCGTGCTCGAATGCAATCACGACCTCGACATGCTGGCGGCCAGCCGTTATCCGCAATCGTTGAAAGCACGGATCGGCGGCAAACATGGGCATTTGAGCAACGATGCGGCCGCGGACATTCTCGCGGCATTGGACCGGACGCGATTGAAGCATCTCGTCGCGGCGCATCTGAGTCAACAGAACAACCTTCCAGCGTTGGCCCGTTCGGCATTGGCCACGGTGCTGGGCGCGTCGGCAGACGAGGTCGGCGTCGCGTCGCAGGAGGAGGGGTTTGCCTGGCTGGAACTGGCGGGCGCCTGAGGAGGCGGTTCAGGGCGCCGAGGCAAGAAAGAAAAAACCGGCCCGCAGGCCGGTTTTTTCATGCCATGAAGGCGGCGAGCTTACTGGCTCGCACCCGAGGCCGGAGCAGCAGCGGACGCAGCACCCGTGTCCGACGAAGCGGCGGCGGGAGCCGATTCGCTTGCGGCAGCAGCGCTCGAAGCAGCACCCGTATCCGAAGCAGCAGCGGCCGGCGCCGAAGCGGCCGACGTGTCGCTAGCAGCCGGCGCGGCAGCGTTCTGGTCGCTGCTCTTGTTGCACGCAGCCAGGGCCACGGCAGCCAACAGGGATGCAACGAGGAGGGATTTCTTCATGATCACGTCCTTTTATGGTTAAAGGTAAGCAACAGCGCGAAATATTACCGGTAATGTGCTTCAACACCAACCTTGAGCCGCTGGTGGGACGCACATCAGAGCGTGAATCTTCCCCACGGCTTGGGCGGAAATTATATGCACTTTCGTACTGACCGTCGACAAACCGGGGTCAATACGTTGCCTTTCACATACAAAAATTTCACATTTTCCGGGTAACGGGGACCACGTCACGCAAATGCGCCGATCCGAACCCAGCCGGCAAGATACCATTCGTGCAGCAACGCTGTCATTGACCAATCATCAGAGAGTGTTACAAAGCGTTTCCCTTCGAGACGGCGCCTGTCGGCAAGCTCGAAAAGCCACTTTTTGCGCGGCGGCAACCGGTGTTCCTCGCCGTTGATGAAGTAGCTGCGCTTGCCGTAGAGCAATGCCGTCTTCCTGTCGAGCCGGATGCCGGCGCGCGCCGCTTCGCGGGTAAAGGCCGAAACGGTCACGGAGACTTCCGGCGGTTCGAAAACCACGTGCGCTTTGGGCTCGCTGAGATAGCTGCCGATGAACGACGCAACATCGTGGTCATCCCAACGAATGCCAGCAAGGATCGCGCCGACCCGGTCGACCAAGGCCGGCGGCAACTGCGCGGGGCGCGCCACGGCGTCCTGAGCCGGATCGCGATAGCGGGCGTCAGGCGCGCGCCGCGTAGCCGTTCCGCGTTCGGCGAGATGGTAGAGAAACTGGCCAATGAGCTCCCCCGCCGACGGCGAGCGAAAGCCGATCGAGCAAGTCATGCATTCGCCTATTGCCACGCCGTCGTGCGCGATATGCGGCGGCAAATAAAGCATGTCGCCCGGTTCGAGCACCCACTCGTTGTCGGGTTCGAAATGCTGTAAAACCTTCAACGGCAATCCGTCTTTTAATGCCAGGTCTTTTTGCGCGGAGATGCGCCAGCGCCGTTTTCCGTGCACTTGCAGCAAAAATACGTCATACGAATCGAAATGCGGCCCCACGCCGCCGCCGTCCGTCGCATAGGAGATCATCAGGTCGTCGAGCCGCGCATCCGGAGCGAAGCGGAACCGGTCCAACAACGCTCGAGCGCGGTCGTCGTGCAGATCGACGCCCTGCACGAGCAGCGTCCATTCGCGGCGCTTCAAGCCGGGCAGGTCGCGCCGATCGAAAGGCCCATGTTCGAGGCGCCAGGCGCCGCGAAAATGCGAGACGAGCCGGGCTTCGACATCGTCGCTCGCGGCAAGCTCGAACAGCTCGTCGCGCGACACGGGCGGTGCGATTCCAGGCAGCGCCTGACGCACCAGCAGCGGCTTTTTTTGCCAATGACGCCGCATAAACTGCGACGGCGACAGATTGGCCAAAAGAGGCGTCGGTGCGTCGGGCGGAGGTGGTGAAACGGCGGAACGGAGGGGAGCGGCGGGGGATATGGGTTGGTCGAGGGGCCGCTTCGGCATCGTATAATGAGACCGTATTTTGGGAGAGTTTGAATGAAAATCGCGAAGAACACCGTTGTCTCGGTCGCTTACAGGCTGTCGGATGCCCAGGGCAACCTGATCGAGGAAAGTGACGAGCCGATGGTCTATCTGCACGGCGGCTATGATGGCACGTTCCCCAAGATCGAGGAAGAGCTCGATGGGCACGAACCGGGATTCCAGACACAGTTGCAGCTCGAGCCGCAGGATGCGTTCGGCGAGTACGATCCCGAACTCGTGAAGATCGAGCCGCGCAGCCGATTTCCGGAGCCGCTCGAGGTCGGCATGCAGTTCGAGGGAACGCCTGAGGATGGCGACGACGAAATCGACGCGCTGATCTACACGGTGACCGATCTGGCCGAAGATAAAGTCGTGCTCGATGGGAATCATCCGCTTGCCGGCATGGCGTTGCGATTCGCCCTGACGGTCAAGGAAGTTCGTCCGGCCACGGCGGATGAAATCGAGCATGCGCATGCGCACGGCGCCGAAGGGATCGAAGTCCTCGACGACGATGATGAAGATAGCGACGGAGACGACTCGTCAGCTCCCACCCTGCATTGAAGAACCCGGGCTCGGCGTACTCGCCGGCGCGTGAATGTCCGGGGG
>JBCNPL010000384.1:0-3477 GCA_039593375.1 Paraburkholderia sp.
GCGCACGCGCGGCGACGTGCTCGCCCGCATGGCGCTCGTGCCGCGCACGTTGGAGGCGCGCGGGCTCGACGCATCGCCGCCGATTCGCGCGCGGCTCGTTCAGGCGGCCGATCTCGAATCGGCCGCGATCCTCGACGTCATATTGCGCGACGAGATCGGTCACGTGCGCATCGGCAACCGCTGGTTCCGTTATCTGTGCGAGATGCGCTCGCTCGATCCGCACACCACCTATGCGCGCCTCGCCGAGCAGTACCGTGCGCCGCGCCTGCGCGGTCCGTTCAATTTCGACGCACGCCGCGACGCGGGCTTCGACGACGCCGAGCTTGCGGCCCTGGCGGCACAGGCTGAATCAGGCGACGGAGCGCGCGAGTCGTAGCCGCGCGCTCGGCTCCGATCCCTGAACGGCACGCTGCCGCGAACACCGCTCGCCAAGTTCGATATAATCGAACGACCATTCGTTTTTCGGGCGGTTGCTCAATGAACATCTCGCAATCGGATTTCGTCACTGTCCGCGGTGTCAGGCTCCACGTGCGCCGCTGGGGCGATCGCGGCGCCCCGATGCTTTTCATGCTGCATGGCTGGATGGACGTTTCGGCGTCTTTTCAGTTCGTCGTCGATGCCCTGCGCGGCGACTGGCAAGTGATCGCGCCCGACGCGCGCGGGTTCGGGCTGTCGGATTGGCCCGTGGCGGCGCGCGGCGGCGGGAATTACTGGTTCCATGAATACCTCGCTGATCTCGAAGTGCTGCTGGACCACTATGCGCCGACGGGGCAGGTGAACCTCGTCGGTCACAGTATGGGCGCGAACGTCGTCTGCCTTTACGCCGGCGCGCGGCCCGAGCGCGTGCGCCGTGTCGTCGATCTCGAAGGTTTCGGCCTCGCGCCGGCGCGCGCCGCCGACGCCCCGCGGCGGCTTACCGCTTGGCTCGACGATCTGCGCGCACCGCCGTCGCTCAAGACCTACGGCACGCTGGACGATGTCGCGGCGCGGCTCGTCAAGACGAACCCGCGTCTTGCGCCCGAACGGGCGCGGTTTCTGGCGCAACATTGGTCGCGTCGCGGCGAGGACGGCCGCTATCTGCTGCTCGCGGATCCGGCGCATAAGCTGCATGGGCCGCTCCTCTACCGGCTCGACGAGGTGATGGCCACCTGGGCGAACGTCAGCGCGAAAGTGCTGCATGTCGAGGCGGTCGCGTCGCCGACGCTGTCGATGCTCGCGGGGACGATTCCGCTGCCCGAGTTCAAGGCGCGTTTCAAGGCGTTCCCCGATTGGCGCGAGAAGCTGATCGAGGATGCGGGCCACATGCTTCATCACGATCAGCCGGAGCGGATCGCGGCGCTGATCGAGGCATTTTGCGTCTGATCGATCGCGTTCGACAACGCGACGGCGTGGGGGAAAGGGCCGATCGGCGTTCGAAGCCGGACGCCGCATTGCAGTAAAATGAGAGCACGGTTTTTTAGCCCCAATCCCCCACATGAACGCCGACCTGCATTGCCATTCGAACGTGTCCGACGGGTTTTTCGCGCCCGCCGACGTAGCGCGGCGCGCGCATGCGGGGGGTGTGACGATCTGGTCGCTGACCGATCACGACGAAGTACGCGGCCAGGCCGACGCGCGCGGGACGGCCGAAGAGCTCGGCATGCGCTATCTGGCCGGCGTCGAGATTTCGGTCACCTGGGCCTCGAAGACCGTGCATGTGGTCGGGCTCGGCATCGATCCCGAATGCCCGGCGCTCGTCGAAGGGCTGCACGCCACGCGTAACGGCCGCACGACGCGTGCCGAGGCAATCGGAGCGGCGCTCGAGACAATAGGCATTCCGGGGGCCTACGAGGGCGCGTTGCGCTACGTGTCGAACCCGGATCTCGTCTCGCGCACGCATTTCGCGCGATTTCTCGTCGAAAAAGGTTTTGCCGAATCGACGGCCGACGTCTTCGACCGCTTTCTCGGCGAGGGCAAGCCGGGCTACGTGCCGCATCGCTGGGCCCGACTCGAAGACGCGCTTTCATGGATCAAGGCCGCCGGAGGCGTCGCGGTGATCGCGCATCCGGGACGCTACAAGTACACGCCGCTCCAGTTCGACGAGCTTTTCTCGGCGTTCATCGATCTGGGCGGCAAGGCAATCGAAGTCGTGACGGGTAGTCATACGCCGGATCAATACCGCGAGTACGCCGACGTCGCGCGCCGCTTCGGCTTCGAAGCGTCGCGCGGATCGGACTTTCACGCGCCGGGGGAGAGCCGAGTCGAGCTCGGCGAGCTGCCGCCGCTGCCGCCAGGCCTCACGCCTGTCTGGGAGCGTTGGTTCTAGCGTTCGCTCTATCCTGACGAAAGGAAAGCGCCTGAGGCCGACTGTCGACCGTTCGATTTCGACGCGGCCTCGAGCGGCGAGTCGGCCGGTTCGCCGCAGCCTCGAGTGCAGTCCCGGGCGTGTGCCAGCGCTCGGCTTACCGACTACTTCACCCATGTCCCAGTTCTTCCGGATCCATCCTGACAACCCGCAGCCGCGGCTCATCGCGCAGGCCGTCCAGATCGTCAAGGACGGCGGCGTGATCGCGCTGCCGACCGATTCGAGCTACGCGCTCGCATGCCGGCTCGACGACAAGGAGGCCGTCACGCGCTTGCGCCGAATTCGCGGGCTCGACGAGCGCCAGCATCTGTCGCTGCTCGTGCGCGATCTCTCCGAGCTCGCGGCGTTCGCGATGGTCGACAATCACCAGTTCCGCCTCATCAAGTCGGTGACGCCGGGCCCGTACGTATTCATCTTGCAGGCGACGAAGGAGGTGCCGAGACGTCTCTCACACCCGTCGCGCAAGACGATCGGCCTGCGCGTGCCCGATCATGCGATCACGCTCGCCTTGCTCGAAGCGCTCGGCGAGCCGCTCATCGCGACCACGCTGATCCTTCCGCCCGACGACGAGCCGCTCAACGACCCCGAGGACATTCGGGCGCGGCTCGAGAAGCAAATCGATCTCGTAATCGATGGCGGTGCCTGTCTACGCGCGCCGTCGACGGTCGTCGACCTGACCGGCGACGAGCCCGTGTTGGTGCGCGCGGGGTGCGGATCGCTCGAGCCGTTCGGTCTGGCGGCGGTGTAACAGGCCTTTGCCGTGCGGAGAAGGGGCTTTTCGACGAAATCGACCATCAACGCGGCCGCGAAGGCTGGCCGTCCGGCCGAGGGGCGTCACCCCTCGGCCCCCTTGTTACAATAGGCCCCGCTATGGATTTCTCTTCCTTGATACAAACGATCGCGGTATACGCGTTGCCGGTGGTCTTCGCGATCACGCTGCACGAGGCGGCTCACGGGTACGCGGCCCGGCTGCTCGGCGACAACACCGCCTACATGATGGGGCGCGTATCGTTCAATCCGATGCGCCATATCGATCCGCTCGGCACGATCGCGATTCCGCTGCTGCTCTATTTCATGACGGGGGGCACGTTCCTGTTCGGTTATGCGAAGCCGGTGCCGGTCGCGTTTCGCAA
>JBCNPL010000385.1:0-3474 GCA_039593375.1 Paraburkholderia sp.
CGCTCGGCGAGGTGCCGGTGATGTAGGTCTTGCCTTCTGGGCGAAAATAGACGCCCGTCGGGTCGATCAGCAGCGGACTGTTTGTCAGGCGCGCGGGCGACGACACATTGAAAATGCTTCGACGTCGCGCATAGACAGGAATGTCGATACCCATCATTTCCGAAATCTTGCGTGTCCAGGCGCCGGCCGCGTTGACGAGAATGTCGCAGGCGTGGCGTTCGCCGTTGCCGGTCGTCACGTGAGTGACCTTTCGGCCCTCGCGAACGAGGCCCGTGACGTCCGCGGCAAGGTAACGCGCACCGAGCGATTGCGCCTTTTTGCGCAACGCCTGAACGAGGCCGTAGCCGTCGAACCAGCCCTCGCCGCTGACGCCGTATGCACCCGCGGCAAGGTCTTCGACGTTGAGCCAGGGAAACTTTGCCTTCAACGCGCTCTGCGACATGAGGGCAATATCCGCACCCAGGCTTTTCTGCAGCGCGTGATTCTCACGCAGCGTCGCTTCGCCGACCGGCGTGGCCAGAAACAAGTAGCCGCCCTCGTGAAGATCGATGGAAGGCTTCTCTCCATCGACTTCGAGTAGTTCGCCGATGTTGCGCAAGAACTCGATGCCGAAGAGCGACATCCGAATCGACAGCGGCGTGGAGAACTGCTGTCGGATGGAGGCGGCCGATAACGCCGACGACGATCTCGCGTAGCTCGGATCGCGCTCGATGACCGTCACCGAAACCGTCGGATCCGCAGCGCGCAAAAAGTAAGCGATCGAACTACCGATGACCCCGCCGCCAACGATAACGACTTGAGAACTCACGGCTTGCCCCACGTTGCAGAAGTTCGGCGGTACTCGTGCGAGCACCCGCCAAGACCGAGACACCGATACCGCCCTCCGCCGAAGGAAGTATCGGCCGATACACGAGAAGACCTCGTTTCTTATTCGACGTTGAAGTCGATGCCCTGCGCCAGCGGCAGAGCCGACGAGAAGTTCACCGTGTTCGTGGCGCGGCGCATATAAGCCTTCCACGCATCCGAGCCCGACTCGCGTCCACCGCCCGTCTCCTTCTCGCCACCGAACGCGCCGCCGATCTCGGCGCCGCTCGGGCCAATGTTGACGTTCGCGATGCCGCAATCGCTGCCGGACGCCGACAGGAACCGCTCGCTCTCGCGCATATCGGTCGTGAATACGCACGACGACAGACCATGCGCCGCGGCATTGTTCGCTTCGATCGCCTCGTTGAAGTCGCTGTACTTGAGGACATAGAGGATCGGCGCAAATGTCTCCTTCAGCACGATCTCCGTCTGAGACGGCATCTCGACGATGGCCGGGCGCACATAGTAGCCGCGTTCATGGCCGGCGACGATGTGGCGTTCGCCGCCGAACACCTTGCCGCCTTCGCGCGTGGCCTGCTCCAAGGCCGCCTGCATGCGCTTGAACGCCGATTCATCGATGAGGGGACCCATCAGCGTGCCCTGCTCGAGCGGATTGCCGATCGCGACCTTGCGGTATAGCGCCTTGAGGCGCTCGACCGTTGTGTCATACACGGCTTCATGGACGAAAAGGCGCCGCAGCGACGTACAGCGTTGGCCAGCCGTACCCACGGCTGAAAAAAGGATGCCGCGCAACGCCAGCTCCATGTCCGCGGTTGGCGAAACGATGCCGGCGTTGTTGCCGCCCAGCTCGAGGAGCGAGCGGCCGAAACGACGTGCAACCTCGATGCCGACCGCACGGCCCATTTCAGTGCTGCCTGTCGCGCTGACGATGCTGGAGCGAGGGTCGGATACCAGCTTCGCGCCGACGTCGCGCCCGCCGTTGGCGACGCTCGTCAGGCCTTCGGGCGCATCACCGAACTCCTTGATCGCGTCCTGCAGGATCTTGTCGACGGCGAGTGCCGTCAATGGAGCCTTTTCCGAGGGCTTCCAGACGACCGCGTTGCCGCATACCAAAGCGAGGGCCGCGTTCCACGACCACACGGCCGCCGGGAAATTGAATGCGGAAATGACCGTGCATACCCCCATCGGATGCCAGGTTTCCGCCATGCGGTGACCCGGGCGCTCCGAGGCGATCGTCAGGCCGTAAAGCTGACGGGACAGGCCGACGGCGAAGTCGCAGATATCGATCATCTCCTGCACTTCGCCGAGTCCTTCCTGCAAGATCTTGCCCGTCTCCAGCGTGATGATGCTGCCGAGCGCGCGCTTGCGCTCACGCAGCTTGTTACCGAGCAGACGGACGAGCTCTCCCCGACGCGGCGCCGGGACGTTGCGCCAGACCTTGAAGGCGGCTTGCGCCTTCGCCAATATGGCATCGACTTCCGCGACCGACCGGCTCGCGACACGGCCAATGAGCTCACCGTCGATCGGAGAATGCACGGCGATATCGCCGGCTTCAGCCAGATGGGAAATGCCGAGTTCCGAAAGGATAGTCGATGCTTTCACTTGATGCTCCCAATGATTTCCAATGCGAAACAAGGATACGTCGGGAAACTATACACGCACGCTGTTCCGGCTACAACATTGGCTCGCGGTGTTTTGCCAGCCTCCCGCCGATCGCGGCTTCCGATACGTCGTCAGACCGGCGCAACCCGCGCCCCGCCTGCCGTTGCAGGTAATTTCTCATCGGAAACACCACGCCTTTTGTTTGCTCGACGCAGGCCCTCGCCTGCCTCGAACGGCATAGCCGCCTTCACTTCACCGTGCGGCGTTCGCGGTCATCTTGAAAATGCCCGTCGCATTGCCGGCGTCGAAGCGCAAATCGGTCTTCCAGCTGCGAGTCTCTCGGTCGAACGCGCGCTTTCGCGTGATGAATTCATAGAACGAGCCCGGCACCTCGCGCGTGACCGTCTTGCCATCCGGCGACCTGAATTCGCGCCGCACCATGTCCGCGCGGTAGGCTGTCTGGAACACGCGCCCCGAACGCGAGCGCTCGACCTCGAGTTTGATCGGCCGCCCCTTCGCTTTCTCTTCGTCCGATAGCGCAAAGACGTCCTCGACGCGGTCGGTCGCATGGTTGAAGGCATTGCCTTCCGTTGCGATCCAGGCCATTTCGGCCGACTCGGCGAGTAGCGTTTCATAGTCCGCGATCGTCGGGATCTCGTGCTGTCGCGCGAATGCGCCGACGATCACGGGCAGCACTTCTTGCGCGGCCTCGAGCGGCAGCGAACCATCGCGCTCGAGATCCGAGAGCTGCGAGACCGCGAGCGGTGTCAGCGGGTCCTTCGACGAGCCGACAATGCGGGTGACCGCCGCCTGGAACTCGGCGGAGAAACGCTCCGGATGAAGTTCGCTCACGAAAAACTGCGCGATTTCGTCCGGCGCATCCTCGTGCGCGTAGGCCCATCCCGTCATGCCGAGCTTGTCGAGCGGGTAACGACCATTCAGCTTGAAACCGAGCGGACGCAGGATACGCGTGAAAGCGCCTTCACCCGGGGGCAAGGCTCCGTTGTGCCGCCAACGAACGGTGCGCAGCGCCCCATGATCGAAGTA
>JBCNPL010000386.1:0-3462 GCA_039593375.1 Paraburkholderia sp.
GGCCGGCTGGACGATCGTCCGCCACGATAAGGCGGGCGCGGTCCACTATCATTTGCTGCGCCGCGAAAATGGTGAATAATGCGCGTTCCGAAAGCGAGGCCAACTGCCGCGACTCGCGTGGCGGCCGGCGAGGCGGGTGACGGCCCGCGCTGGCGGACCGACGGGGAATGAACGATCAGAGGAGATGCCGATGGTAGTCGCCGTGTACCCGGGCACATTCGACCCGCTCACACGCGGTCATGAGGACCTCGTGCGCCGTGCGGCGAGCATATTCGACACACTCGTGGTCGGCGTGGCCGACAGCCGCGCCAAGAAGCCGTTCTTCACGTTGCAGGAACGTCTCGACATCGCCCAGGAAGTGCTCGGCCATTACTCGAACGTACAGGTGATGAGCTTCCAGGGACTGCTGAAGGATTTCGTGCGGGCGCACAACGCGCGCGTGATCGTGCGGGGGCTGAGAGCGGTGTCCGACTTCGAGTATGAGTTTCAGATGGCTGGAATGAACCGCTATCTGTTGCCCGATGTCGAGACGATGTTCATGACACCGTCGGATCAGTATCAGTTCATCTCTGGCACGATCGTGCGCGAAATCGCCCAGCTCGGCGGCGACGTCAGCAAGTTCGTGTTTCCGTCGGTCGAAAAGTGGCTGACCGATAAAGTCGCTGCAATGGGGCAAGGTTCCGGGGCACAGCCTTGAGCACGGCGGACTGGCGGGCGGGCGCCGGCGCCAGTCCGGCCCCACGGTGACCGTCAACGGGTGCGACTCAGGCGGACGAAGTGTCGCTCTCCGCGGCACCGGTCGGCGCACTGGGTTCGCGTCGGCCAAATGCGTGAGCCCTTTCGGTTAGCTCGTCCAGTGCGGCAGTCACCTCGGCCTCGACAATCCTGCCGGTGTCTTCGATCGTGTTCACCCCCCAACTGGCGATTGACTGTTTGGCCCCATGGCGACCGTTGATCACAGCGTCCTGCCAAGTCTCTGCTCGGACCTCGACGCCTTGCCTCTCGAGCGTTTCCAATTTTCGTCTGAGCGCATTCTGGTTCAGCGCGATCAAACTGTTGGCTATGGACGTTGCGGCGGCTCCGCCCACCGCTCTTCCGACTCGCTTTCCAACGATACCCGCGGCCGCTCCAGCCGCGAGCCCGGCCATCCCTACGAGCGCGGGATTCGCGGTGGCTCCAGCCCCTATCCCCGCCGCCGCTGCCGCGGACGTACCAGCCAATCCGCCCCCTATCAAACCGCCGTATTTTCGTGCGCTTTCGACGTACTTAGGTAATGGCGCATTCCTGAAATCGGTGCATTTCCTCTCCATCTCGGTTCTCACCCTTTTGATCGCCTCCCAGTGTTCAGAGGTGCCGATCACATAGTTTTTTCTACTTTTCGTGTCGATGAACGTGTTTGTATCGTCCATCTTGTAGAGATATCGATTGCCCTTCTTGTCTTCGAACTTCGCAAGGTCGCCTTTCTTCAATTCACCTTGCCCGTCGACCATGGTGATCGGATTTTCGTGCTTCCTGTCTTGTACGGCATACAGTTTTATTGTGTCCGATGGCGAGACGGTGTTGCTATCCGCTCTCAGGGTTGGAGCAGCGGTGTTCGGCGATGGTCCGATCGAATCCGTAGAGTCGATATGTGAAAGATTGGGGAGAGAGTGTGAAGCGCTCGAGACGGGCATGACTAGCTCCTGTTGTAAGTGGTTTCGAATCAGAGCAACTGATCGAGCAGTGCCTTGGCATGCGGGTACAGGTCGGGACGCTCATGGCCAGCCGCGCACAAGTTCAAGCATTGACGCAAGGCGTCGCATGCCTCCTCCGGCTGCGACAACGCCACGTGGCATTCAGCAATGCGGAACCATGCGCCGGGGTCAGCGGGCAATAGCTCTGCCGCGGCCGAAAAGTACTGCAGTGCTTCGGCATACTCGCCCAGCTGCTGGCGTGCGTTGCCGGTCGCCAAATGCAGCAGGCCTTCGTTCGGGTTCACGAATGTCAGCAGCGAAAAACCGTGGGAAGCGAGAAGGTAGTCGCCGCGACGATAGGCTTGTAGCGCTTCGTCGTAGCAGTCGTGGATCTCTTGTTCGGCAATGCCGAAGGCATCGGCGAGATTACCGTGCTCCGCGATGAGCGCCGCATACCGGTCCTGCAAATCAGCAGAGAGGTCGGCTTGAATCGCGTCGCGTTCGCCGAGTCCCGGATCCGGAGACGGCGAGTTCTGCATGGGTAATGCGTGCATGTGTAAGCGCCTCTTGATGAATTGAGTGAGGCGAGAATAGATGGGCGGTGGCACCGCTTCTTTCGAAAACAGCCTTCTTCTTACGGCATTCCGAGGTTCGATCGGTCTCGGGAGGCGGCTACAGTGGGGGGCGAAACGACATGCGTGGCTTGCCGATGCGCAGGGCCGATTTGCGCGTAAGGCGTAGAATGTGGGCTCTGGAAGAGCGATGGCGAGACCTCACGCGGAGGGAATCAGTCGCGCCGATGCCGGCTCGGCAGGCGGCCGGCGGCTCGCCCGTCGAAGTTTTTGGTGAAAAGCATGGCCCTGATGATTACCGACGAGTGCATCAACTGCGACGTCTGCGAGCCCGAGTGCCCGAACGACGCGATTTCGATGGGGCAGGAGATCTATGTGATCGATCCCACGAAGTGCACCGAATGCGTCGGGCATTTCGATGAACCGCAATGTCGGCAGGTGTGCCCGGTCGACTGCATCCCGATCAACCCCGAGCATGTCGAAACGCGCGAGCAGCTGCTTGCCAAGTATGGCGCGCTGCAGGAGGCCAAAAAGGGAGAGGGCGACTAACCGGTGACGCCTGGAAGAGCGCTGGAGCGCAAGTCGCGATCGTCGACGTCGTGATTTCGTGGGGGCAACCCTATTCGGAGCACGCCATTGCGGCTTGCAACCGTTGCCCCCTTGGCACTACGCGCCGCGATGCAGCTGCATTACCGCGCGCTCGGACTCCCCTTTGACGAAATGCGGCATGACGGCGAGTGCGCGCTCGATAGCCGCGTCGATCACTTCTTGCTCTTCCTTGCGCGGCGGCTTCAGCACGAAGTTGACGACGTCCGGTTTCGCACCCGCGCGAGCGGCTTCGGGAATCAGATCACGCGGGTGTCCGATGCCGATGCGCAATCGCCAGTATTGCTGCGACGAAAGATGCGCGGAAATATCCTTGAGCCCATTATGGCCGCCGCTGCCGCCGCCGAGCTTCAGCTTGACGGCGCCGGGCGGCAAATCCAATTCGTCATGTGCGACGAGAATCTGATCGGGCAGGATCGTGAAGAAATGCGCGAGCGCGACGACCGATTGCCCCGATCGGTTCATGAATGTTTGTGGCTCGAGCAGATGGATTTCCTCGCCGAAAAGCCTGGCCTTCGCGTATAAGCCCTGAAAGCGCCGTTCGTCGCGCAATGTGGCGCCGCCTTCGCGCGCGAGCTGATCGACGAGCCAGAAGCCCGCATTGTGACGTG
>JBCNPL010000387.1:0-3458 GCA_039593375.1 Paraburkholderia sp.
TCGTCTACGATCAGTTGCGCGCGCAACTATCGCGTCAGGGCGCGACGCTCAGCGTGATCGAAGTGCCGGACGCGAGCGTGAGCGTGGCCGATGCCGTCTCCTCGTATCTGTTCAATAGCCAGTTGCTGACCCGGCCGGACGGTTGCGACGTGCTCGTCGTCCCGCAGGAGTGCCGCGAGAATCCGCGCGTCTCGGCCTATCTCGACGATCTCGTCGAGGGCGGCGGACCGATCGGCGAAGTGCTCGTTTTCGAATTGCGCGAAAGCATGAAGAATGGCGGTGGCCCCGCTTGCCTGCGCTTGCGTGTCGTTTTGAACGACGCCGAGCGAGACGCTGTCAAGCCGGGTGTCTGGATCGACGATGCGCTTTTTGCGCGTCTCGACGGCTGGATCGGCAGGCACTATCGCGATCGGCTCGCGCCTCACGATCTGGCCGATCCGGTGCTGCTCGTCGAGTCGCGCACGGCGCTCGACGAGCTTACTCAGATTCTCGGCCTGGGATCGCTCTACGACTTCCAGCGCTGAAAAGCGCATGGGGAAGCCTAGGTTCCGACGATCACCGGCTCATATGGGACCGCATCATGACTGCCAGCACGGAATCGCGAACGCCACGGATGCTCGCCGATTTTCTCGGTTTTACGTTGGCCGGAGCGCAACCCGGCGCGGGAGAGGCCACCGGCGAGTGTGCCTGCGTGCGCTACCGATGGCAGGGCAACGGACTACTGGAGCTTGCACCGTCATTGGCGTCAGGGGCGGCACGGCCGGCGGACGTTTCGACGAGCGTGCTGCTTTCAGCCGGTGTCCACGGCGACGAGACGGCGCCGATCGAGCTGCTTTCCCGGCTTGTCGCGGATCTGGCGGCCGGGGTGCTGCCGCTCGCCTGCCGGCTCCTCGTCGTGCTCGGCAACGTCGACGCGATGCGCGAGGGCTGCCGCTATATCGACGACGATTTGAATCGTCTTTTTTGCGGCCGGCACGCACAGTTGCCCGCGAGCCATGAGGCGCCGCGCGCGATGGCGCTCGAGGCGGCGGCCGCACGATTCTTCGGCGAGGGCGCCGTCTCCGCCGCGCCGCTCGCGCAGGCCCGCTGGCATATCGACATGCATACCGCGATTCGCACCTCGGTCTTCGAGCAGTTCGCGCTGCTGCCGCATACCGACGGGCGGCCGTCGCGCGAGATGTACGAGTGGCTCGCGCGGGCACGCATCGCCGCGGTATTGCTGCACACGGCGAAGGGGAATACCTACACGCAATACACGGGGGAGACGTGCGGCGCGATGGCCTGTACGCTCGAGCTCGGCAAGGTCCAGCCGTTCGGACGAAACGACCTGACGCGCTTCGCCCCGGCCGATGAGGCGGTGCGGGCCTTGATTGCGGGAATGCCGCTCGGCGGCGAATCGCCGAAATCGCCGATGCCGCGCGCGTTTACGGTCGTCGATCAGATCACGAAACGCAGCGACGCATTCGAGCTCAAACTGGCGGCCGACGTGCCGAATTTCACGCCGCTTCCGAAAGGGACGTTGCTTGCCGTCGACGGCGACTATCGCTACATCGTCTCACGCGATGAAGAGCATATCGTCTTCCCCAATCCCACCGTGAAACCTGGCTTACGGGCGGGATTGATCGTCGTCGAAACAACATCTGAGACGCTCGACGCTCTGAAGTCCGATAACGCCTGAAAGAAGTCCGACTATTTATAAATCCCTTCTGTAAACGATCTCGGATTCGATAGCGCCGCTGCGCCGAATGCGAGCGATATAGTCGGACTAGTTAAGGGTATACATCGATTATTAGACGATAGGGCCTGATATAGGATTTTCAGGCGCCGCCGCCTGCACAACGAATTGGCGCGTATGTAGCAGTCGCGGTGGCCGCAACGTTGTAACGTGGGGCGCTTGCGTTGTCTGCCTGCGCTTTCTTACTTGAATCGAGGTGACGTTCCAGAACCAAAAAACAGGAGGCCGTGATGGCGCACGAGCGCGAAGACATGGACGAAGTGAGCGGCACACGCCGCGGGCTATTGCAGGGGGCGGGCCTGGCAACGGCGCTGGCTCTGCTGGGCGGAGCGATCACGCCGGCCCAGGCGGCCGAGGGCGAGCCTTTTCCGTCCCACAAGCGATGGAAGATCGTATTCGTCAACCATGTCACGACGAATCCGTTCTTCGTGCCGACGCAATACGGCATCCAGGACGCCTGCAAGATGTTCGGCATGGATTATCAGTGGACGGGATCGGCCAATGCCGACATCTCCGAGATGGTCAATGCGCTCAACGCGGCTGTCGCCGCGAAGGCCGATGCGATTGCGGTGCCGATCGTAGATCCGAATGCCTTCAACGCACCGATCCAGAAAGCGCTCGACGCCGGCATCCCCGTCTTCGCCTACAACGCCGACGCTCCCGCGGGCAAGTCGAATCCGCGCCTCGCCTATATCGGCCAGGATCTGTACCTCTCCGGCTACCAGATGGGAGAGCGGATCGCCAGCATGATCGATAGCGGGCTCGTCGCGCTTTTCATCGCCACACCGGGTCAGCTCAACATCCAGCCGCGTCTCGATGGGGCGAAGGACGCCATCAAGAAGTCGGGCAAGAACATCGATGCTCAGCAGATCGCCACGGGCGCGACCGTCAACGAGGAACTCTCCAAGATCAAGTCGTTCTATCTCGGGCATCAGGATCTGAAGGGCATGTTCGCCGTCGATGCGGGCAGCACGCAAGGCGTCGCCGAGGTCATGAAGGAATCGAACCTGAAGGCGAAGGGCGTGCACGGCGGAGGCTTCGATCTGCTGCCGCGCACGGTGCAATTGATTCACGAGGGCGTGCTCGATTTCACGATCGACCAGCAGCCTTACGTGCAGGGCTTCTATACTGTTCTCGAGGCGTTCGTGTTCCTGGCGTCGGGCGGGCTGGTCGGGCCGGCCAACATCAACACGGGCCTCAAGTTCGTGACGAAGGACACGGTCGAGCCCTACCTCAACACTTCGACTCGGTATGAAGGCAAGAGCACCAAGGCGCAGATCGTGCCTCGCAGTGGGGCGATCAAATCGTGATGTCTTCAATCGCTGACTCCCGCAGCGCAGGCGAGCGCCTGAAGCTGCGGGTGGGAAAGGTTGCGCGCTCGGCCGAGCTTCGCATTCTCGTGGTGGCGCTGCTGCTCGGCGCCTACTTCGAGGTCGTCAACCACGACTTCCTGCTCACTTCGGCAAGCCTCACGAACCTGTCGCAGTTCATCGCGCCGGCCGCGATCATTGCGTGCGGCGAGATCATGCTGATGATCGGCGGCGAAATCGATCTGTCCGCCGGGATGGTGTTCGCGTTCGCGCCGTTCATCATGCACTTTGCGAACGATGCGGGGGTGCCCGCCTGGGCGGCGCTGCTGCTCGGCATTCTGGCGGCGGCGGTCGTGGGATTCGTGAACGGCGCGCTCACGGTTTATCTGAGGATTCCGTCGTTCGTCACGACG
>JBCNPL010000388.1:0-3457 GCA_039593375.1 Paraburkholderia sp.
TTCGCTATGGAGACGGCCGCTGGGAAGGAGTCCTAAGCGATTACCTGGATGGGCATACGTTCGCCCTTGTTGGCTCGCCCGAGTTCGCGCAACGGCATCCGATCCGCGAGCCGGCCGACGTCGTCGGCGCGCCACGGCTCGTGCACGAGCAGGCCGCGAGCGCCTGGATCAAGTGGGCGGAACAGTATGGCGTGACGAAGATGCGCGCACTGGCGGGATCGCGCTTCGAACAATACTCGGTGCTGATACAGGCGGCATGCGCGGGGCTCGGTCTTGCGCTGGTGCCGGAATTCCTGATTCGCGACCTGCTGAGCTCGGGCGCGCTCATTGAGCCGATCGACGCGCCGATCGAGGTCGACGATCAAGGCCACTATTTATGCTGCCCGGCCGAGCGTCTTGCCGCCAAACCGGGGTTGCAGCGCTTCAGGGCATGGATGATCGCGGAATGCCGGGGGCCGTCGGAGCCGGCGATTGCGTTGCACGGCCCGCGCCTCGTCGATCGAGGCGCGGCAAGTACCACACAACTACGATAACCGCTTATGCCGCCAACAACGACCGCAGCACAAACGGCAGAATTCCGCCGTGCTTGTAGTAGTCGACTTCGATCGGCGTATCGATGCGCAACAACACCGGCACGCGCTGCTCCTTGCCGTCCTTGCGATGGATCACGAGCGTGACTTCCTGCTGCGGCTTGAAGTCCTCGTCGAGCCCTTCGATATCGAACGTTTCCTCACCCGTGATGCCGAGCGACTGGATACTGTCGGAGCCCTTGAACTGCAGCGGCAAGACACCCATGCCGACGAGGTTCGAGCGGTGGATCCGCTCGAAACTGCGTGCGACGACGGCCTTCACGCCGAGCAGTTGCGTGCCCTTCGCGGCCCAGTCGCGCGATGAGCCCGTCCCATACTCTTCGCCCGCAAAAATGACCGTCGGCGTGCCCGCTTCGATGTACTTCATCGCGGCATCGTAAATCGACAGTTGCTCGCCGCTCGGCTGATGAATCGTCAGCCCGCCTTCCACGCGCGTGCCGTCCGCCTTCGGCGGAATCATCAGGTTCTTGATCCGCACGTTCGCGAACGTCCCGCGCATCATCACGTCGTGGTTGCCGCGGCGCGAGCCATAGCTGTTGAAGTCGGCCTTCTGCACCCCGTTCGCCTTGAGCCACTTGCCGGCCGGCGAGTCTTCCTTGATCGAGCCCGCGGGGCTGATGTGGTCGGTCGTGACCGAATCGCCGAAGACACCGAGCGCGCGCGCACCCTTGATCGTGGGAATCGCGTCGGTCGGCTGCATCGAGAACTGCTCGCCGAAGAACGGCGGCTCGGCGATGTAGGTCGACTTCGGCCAGTCGTACACTTGGCCTTCCTCGCCTTCGATCTTGCTCCAGAGATCGCCTTCCTTCGTGAGCTGCGAATAGTTCTTGCGGAATGCTTCAGGATCGAGCGCGTACTTGAGCAGCGCGTGGACTTCTTCACTCGACGGCCAGATATCGCCAAGGTAGATGTCCTTGCCGCCCTTGCCTTTGCCGACAGGTTCGGTCATCAGGTCACGCGTGATCGTGCCCGCGATCGCATAAGCGACAACGAGCGGCGGCGAAGCGAGGAAGTTGGCGCGAATGTTCGGGTGAATGCGCGCTTCGAAGTTGCGATTGCCCGACAGCACGGCCGCCGCGACGATATCGTTCTTCGTGATCGCCTCGTTGATCTCGGGCGTGAGATCGCCTGCGTTGCCGATGCAGGTCGTGCAGCCATAGGCGGCGAGCTCGAAACCGAGCTGCGACAGATAGGGCAGGAGGCCCGTCTTGGTCAGATACTCGGTGACGATCCGCGATCCCGGCGCGAGCGATGTCTTGATATGAGGGGCCACTGTCAGGCCGGCCTCGACCGCCTTCTTGGCCAACAGGCCGGCGGCCAGCAGCACGCTCGGATTCGACGTGTTCGTGCACGACGTGATGGCGGCGATCAGCACGTCGCCGTTCTTGATCGTGATGCCGTTCGACGTCTCGTACTCGGCGTCCAACTCCGCGGGCTTCTTCGCAAAGCCGTTTTCGCCGACGGGCTTCGAGAAGAGATCGCTGAACGTCGACTTCACATAGCCGATTTCGATGCGGTCCTGCGGGCGCTTGGGTCCGGCGAGCGACGGGGCGACGCTTCCGAGGTCGAGCGTGACGACCTTCGTGAAATCGATCTGGCCAGCCTTCGGAATGCCGAAGAGTTTCTGCGCCTTGAAGTAGTTCTCGAAGGCCGCGATTTCCGCAGTGGTGCGGCCCGTGCCCTTGAAGAACTCGATCGTCTTCTCGTCGACGGGGAAGAAGCCCATCGTCGCACCGTACTCGGGCGCCATGTTGCCGATCGTCGCGCGATCCGGAACCGCGATCGACGCCGTCCCTTCGCCGAAGAACTCGACGAACTTGCCGACCACTTTTTCCTTGCGCAACAATTCGGTGATCGTCAGCACGAGGTCGGTCGCCGTGACGCCTTCGCGCAGCTTGCCCTTCAGTTCCACGCCGACGACGTCGGGCGTAAGGAAGTAGACGGGCTGGCCGAGCATGCCGGCCTCGGCTTCGATGCCGCCCACGCCCCAACCCACGACGCCGATGCCGTTGATCATCGTCGTATGACTATCGGTGCCGACGAGCGTGTCGGGGTAGTAGACGGTGTCGCCGTTCTCGGCCTTCTTGTGCACGCCGCGTGCAAGGTATTCGAGGTTGACCTGGTGCACGATGCCGACGCCGGGGGGAACGACCTTGAACGTGTCGAACGCCTGCATGCCCCACTTCATGAACTGGTAGCGCTCGTTGTTGCGCTGGAACTCCATCTTCATGTTCAGGTCGAGCGCATCCTTCTGGCGGTAGTAGTCGACCTGAACCGAGTGATCGACGACGAGATCCACGGGCACGAGCGGCTCGATCAGCTTGGGGTTCTTGTCCATGCGTTGCGCCACCCCGCGCATCGCGGCGATATCGGCGAGCAGCGGAACACCCGTGAAGTCCTGCAACACGACACGCGCGACGACGAACGGAATCTCGTCGACGCGCGGCGCAGTCGGCTTCCAGTTGGCGAGCTGCGCGACGTGCTCTTCGGAGACTTTCTTGCCGTCGAAGTTACGCAGCACCGATTCGAGAACGATGCGGATCGATACGGGCAGGCGCTCGATCTTGACGTTCAATGCCTTGCCGAGCTCGGGGAGCGAGTAGAACTTGCCTTTTCCCGAACCGCTGTCGAATTCCTTGAGCGTGTTGTGGAGATTGTGGGCCATGGTTTGTCCTAGGTTTGGAGCGAGGAAACGATCTAGTTGCCTTACTTTCTGAAACCTTACTTGAACCGTTCAACGAACTACTTTATCGAATTCAATGCTCGATCAAATGACGTACAAGTCGACGTATTCGTTCACGGGCGTGGCCTCCAGCCGCGCCTGATCGAGCGAGACGTCGAGAATCGATTGCTCACCAACTTCCCGC
>JBCNPL010000389.1:0-3456 GCA_039593375.1 Paraburkholderia sp.
TGCGGCGGCCGCACGTGCGGTCGGCGCGCGCGAGGTCCGCAATCCGGCCGATCATCGCGACGTCGTCGGCACCGTTCTCGAAGCGACGCGCGAGCATGTCGATACGGCCCTCGCCAACGCGGTCGCGGCGGCTCCGATCTGGCAGTCCACCCCCGTCGAGGCGCGCGCCGACTGCCTTGCGCGGGCGGCCGACTTGCTCGAAGCGCAGATGCATACGCTGATGGGCCTCATCGTGCGCGAGGCGGGCAAGTCGCTGCCGAATGCGATTTCGGAGATCCGCGAGGCCGTCGATTTCCTGCGCTATTACTCGGCGCAGATCCGCGCCGAGTTCTCTAACGATACTCACCGGCCGCTGGGTCCGGTCGTCTGTATCAGTCCGTGGAACTTTCCGCTCGCGATTTTCATGGGCCAGGTCGCGGCGGCGCTCGCGGCCGGCAATACGGTGCTTGCCAAGCCGGCGGAACAGACGCCGCTGATCGCCGCGCAGGCCGTGCGGATTCTGCGCGAGGCCGGCGTGCCGGCGGGCGCGGTACAGTTGCTGCCGGGCGACGGCGAGACTGTCGGCGCGGCGCTCGTCGCCGATGCGCGTACGCGCGGCGTCATGTTCACGGGCTCGACAGAGGTCGCGCGGCTGATCGACAGGACGCTGGCCAATCGTCTCGATCCGGACGGCAAGCCGATTCCGCTGATCGCGGAGACGGGCGGGCAGAACGCGATGATCGTCGATTCTTCGGCGCTCGCCGAGCAAGTCGTCGCCGACGTCATGCAGTCCGCGTTCGACTCGGCCGGCCAGCGCTGCTCGGCGCTGCGCGTGCTCTGTCTGCAAGAAGAGATCGCCGATCGGACGCTGAGGATGCTGCGCGGCGCGATGAGCGAACTCGCGGTAGGCAATCCCGATCGCCTTTCGACCGACGTCGGCCCGGTCATCGATCTCGATGCGAAGCGAACGATCGAGGCGCATATTGCCGCGATGCGCGAAAAAGGCCGCGAGGTGACGCAGCTGCCGCTCGCGGACGCCTGTGCGCACGGTACGTTCATCGCGCCGACGCTGATCGAGATCGACGGCATGGCGGAGCTCAAGCGCGAGGTGTTCGGCCCGGTCCTGCATGTCGTGCGCTATCGCCGCAGCGAGCTCGACAAGCTGCTCGAAGCGATTCGCTCGACCGGCTACGGGCTCACGCTCGGCATTCATACGCGCATCGACGAGACGATCGCGCATGTCGTCGGCCGCGCGCACGTCGGCAACATCTACGTCAATCGCAACGTGATCGGCGCCGTGGTCGGCGTTCAGCCGTTCGGCGGCGAGGGCCTGTCGGGTACCGGGCCGAAGGCCGGTGGCCCGCTCTATCTGCAGCGGTTGCTCGCGAAGCGTCCGGCCGGCTTGCCGAGATCGCTCTCGTCGATGCTCGTCGCCGACACGCAGCCGAACGAAAAGGACGGCGGCACGGGGAGCGACACGAACGGCATGCCGACACCGCGTGCGGCACTCATCACGCTGCGCGAGTGGCTCATAGCCGAGCGTGAGCCCGCGCTGGCGGCACGTTGCGACGGCTATCTCTCGAATCTGCCGGCTGGCGCCACGGCCGTGTTGCCCGGACCGACCGGAGAACGCAACACCTTTACGCTCGGCGCGCGCGGCACGGTATGCTGCGTCCCTTCCACCGCGAGCGGCGCCCGAGCGCAGTTCGCGGCAGTGCTGGCCACGGGCAACCGCGCGCTATTCTCGGGCGCGGCCGGGGAGGCGCTCGTCGCCGCGTTGCCCGCTCCGCTCAAGCACTTCGCGAGTGTCCGGAACGGCGCCGACGCACCGTTCGACGCGGTCCTCTTCGAGGGCGACAGCGACGAGCTGCTTGCGCTCGTGAAGGAAGTGGCGAAGCGCAACGGCCCGATCGTATCGGTGCAGGGCGTGGCGACCAACGCGCTTGCGAACGGCGACGAAGACTACGCGCTGGAGCGTCTCCTGACGGAGCGCTCGGTCAGCGTGAATACCGCCGCGGCGGGCGGCAATGCGAATTTGATGACGATCGGCTGAGCGACCCTCGGCCGATGGTCTCAAAAAAGGAAGCGGCATGGCGAACCCGGAAGCCGCTCCATTTCTTTGGTACCTAGGAGAAGCTATGCAACACAAGATGAAACAGCTGGCGGGCGCAACGCTCGTTGCGGCAATGGCGCTGGTGGGGACCGCACATGCGCAGCAGGCCGATGACGTGAAGATCGGCTTTGCCGGCCCGATGACGGGCGCGCAGGCGCACTACGGGGCGGACTTTCAGAACGGCATCATTCTCGCGATCGAAGACATCAACGCGACGAAGCCCGTGATCGGCGGCAAGCAAGTTCGCTTCGTGCTCGACGCGGCCGACGACCAGGCCGACCCGCGCACGGGCACGACGGTCGCGCAAAAGCTCGTCGATGATGGCATCAAGGGCATGCTCGGCCACTTCAACTCGGGCACGACGATCCCGGCTTCGCGCATCTATGCGAACGCGGGCATCCCCGAAATCGCGATGGCAACGGCGCCCGAGTATACGCAGCAAGGCTTCAAGACGACGTTCCGCATGATGACCTCCGATACGCAGCAAGGTTCGGTGGCCGGCACGTTCGCCGCGAAGGATCTCGGCATGAAGAAGATCGCGGTCATCGACGACCGCACGGCTTACGGCCAGGGTCTGGCCGACCAGTTCGTGAAAGCGGCCAAGGCGGCCGGCGCGACGATCATCGATCGCGAGTATACGAACGACAAGGCCGTCGATTTCAAGTCGATCCTGACGAAGCTGAAGGGCACCAATCCCGACTTGATCTACTACGGCGGCGCCGATTCGCAGGCGGCTCCGATGGTCAAGCAGATGAAGACGCTCGGCATCAAGGCGCCGCTGATGGGCGGCGAGATGGTGCATACGCCGACGTTCCTGAAGATCGCCGGCCCGGCGGCGGAAGGCACGATCGCTTCGCTCGCGGGCCTGCCGCTCGACGACATGCCCGGCGGCAAGGAGTATGTCGAGAAGTACAAGAAGCGCTTCGGCAAGGATGTCGAGACGTACTCGCCGTACGCATACGACGGCGCGATGGCGATGTTCAAGGCGATGGAGAAGGCCAACTCGACGGATCCGGCGAAGTACCTGCCGCTGCTCGCGCAAACGAGCATGCCGGCCGTTACGACGAACCACCTCGCCTATGACGACCGTGGCGATCTGAAGAACGGCGGCATCACGATCTACAAGGTCGAAAACGGCCAGTGGAAGGCGTTGCAGAGCATCGGCGGCAAATAATCGTCGCCTGACGGCACGAGGGGAGGATTGGCCGCGCCGTCACCGGCGGCGCGGCGATCCTCTTTTTTTTGTCTATCGAGCGTCGAACACGCTCTGCGCGCACGCGCGATGTTCGTCGTGCTTGCGTGTCTCGGGTCGCGCGTCCGCCGCTAGTCATCGTTCCGGCGCGGTGCCGAAGAATCCATCAGGC
>JBCNPL010000039.1:0-15340 GCA_039593375.1 Paraburkholderia sp.
CTGATGTCGAAGGCGATCGCGTCGAGCTTCAACAGGTGATACTGAATCTGATCATCAATGCGGTCGAGGCGATGGCTGATGTCGACGACGGCCATCGCAATGTCACCATCAAAACGGGAAAGGACATCGCGGGGAACATCGCCGTGTCCGTGTCGGATTCCGGGTCGGGGCTCGCAGTCGACGACACCGAACGCCTCTTCGAGCCGTTCTACACCTCGAAGTCGGGCGGGCTCGGAATGGGGCTATCGATTTGCCGCACGATCGTGGAAGCCCATGGCGGGCGATTGTGGGCTAGCCCGAACATGCCGCGCGGCGCTGTGTTTCAGTTCACCGTGCCCGCCCATCGCGCCAGCGAATTGCCCATGAGCGCATCGGAGCCCTATACGGACGTATGAATGCGGTATGCAGAAGGAGGACTTCCAACGACCATACGTAGAATCGCCTTCCCGAGTCCCTCGGCCTATCTTGCTTCCATCGCGGCCGTTGGCTGCATTGACATCGAATGGGGGCGACGATGAGCACGAACGCAAGAGATCTGGTGGAACTGCGCCGAGATGATCCGACTTCAGCGGAACTGAGAAAGATCGCGGCGAACATCATCGCGGCAGGTGTCAACGACCAGCGTGGGGGCTGCTGAAGTGAAGCCGAACTGGCATTCCCGCCCCATGGAGGTTCGTGTTTTCGATCGCTGCGACGAATGCGGCGAGCTCAAGGAAGATGTCCGGGAGCGCGTGAATCATTGGCCAAGACTTGCCGTTGTTTCCTGTGCGCAATGCTTCGCCGACCTGATCGGCGATTACCGGACACCCGCGGCTGACTCACCCTTTGCATAGACTGCCGTCGAGAAAACCGCTGACAGGTCCGATCTGATGGAGAATGGTCGCCTTAGCCGTGAATTCAGCAAAAAGGTGGACCACCATGACTATCGACCAACCCCTGGTGCCCCGCTTCCTCGTCAGCGATTCGGCAAGCATCCCATGGATCCCGTCCAAGTTCGCGAAGGGCGTCGAAGTCAAGAACCTGGGAAAGGCCGACGGGCTCGCCATGCAGTTGGTTCGGTTCGCGCCCGGCGCCGTGTTCCCCGATCACTTTCATACCGGCCCAGAGCTCATCTACCTATTGGAAGGCGAGGCTATCCGAAACGGAGTACGGCTGCGAGGAGGGTATGCCGGGATCGCTGAAACGGGAACGGTCGATCACGGTTTCCGCAGCGATACCGGGTGCACGTTTCTGCTCGTCTATGACATCGATCAGCGGTTCGACTCTGTCAGGCCGTAGTCGCCTCGATACTCGCTTTCACATGGTCACGCCGGCCCGCGGCATAACCACACCAGGCCGATAGGGCGCAAATGGCAGCGCATAGGGCGGCGAGACTGTAAAGAGAGCCTGTCGCGTGCAGCAACGATCCCGCGATGAATGGGCCGCTCGATGCAATCAGATAGCCGATCCCTTGAGCCATGCTCGAGAGCTGCCCGGCTACGTGCGAATCGCGCGAGCGCAGTCCGATAACGGTGAGGGCGAGCGTAAACGCGCTGCCTTGCGCCACACCCAGCAGCAGCGCCCAGCCCCACATCGTCGATAGAGGGGCGAAGAAACAGCCCATCAGGCTCACGCCAGTCATTGCCAGGGCGACGACATTCACCGCGCGCTGGTCCGGAAGCCGCGCGATCAAGGCGGGCAGCAGCAACGACGCGGCAGCCTGAGCGATGACGCTGAGCGAGAGCATGAGTCCGGCATCGACCGCGCTCATTCCGCGCATGCGCAAGACAGTCGCCAGCCAGCCGAACACGATGTATGCAAGCGACGATTGCGAGCCCATGAACAGCGTGACCTGCCAGGCGAGCCGATCTCGCGACAAGCCTCGAACGACGCGAGTGCTTCGTCCGGCGTGAGTCCCTATTGGAGGCAACTGGCCAAGCCACATGAGCACGGCCAATGCCACGGGCAGCGCCCATAACGCCAATGCCCACGCCCAGGCATTGCCGCCGATGTCGCCACCGAGCAGATGCCCCAGCGCAGTGGCGGCCGGCGCCGTGACGGCGGCAGCCGCGGCCGCGCCCGCACACATCGCCGCGCTATAGATTCCGGTCATGAGTGCGACGTGATGCGGAAAGTCGCGCTTCACCAGGCCGGGCATCAGCACGTTCATCAAGCCGATCGAAAAGCAGGCAACCACTTGCCCGACATACAGCGCTTGCCAAGAAGGTACGACCCGCAGCGCAGTGCCGAGCGTGAGCAGCACCAGCAGCGCGAGCAAGGCCCGTTCGCTTCCCACGCGACGAGAGAGCATCGGTGCAAGCGGGCCGAACAAGCCAAAGCACAACGATGGAAGCGTAGTCAGCACGCTCGCGCCGGTGGGCGTCAAATGCGTTGCTCTGACAGCTTCGAGAAGGATCGGGCCGACACTCGTTATCGGCGTGCGCAACGAAAACGCGATCAACGCGAGACTCGCCGCCAACGCGATGGTATGGGCTCGGGAATGGTGAGGGGCTGTCACGTCTGCGGACGGTCTTGCCGCGTCGCGATCTTGGATCGACGTGGTCGGCGTATCGGAAGGCAATGGGTTGTCGTCTGAAGTATCTGGCGCTTTCATCGGTGAGCCGCCTCGCAGGTGCCGCCGAATCAGTGCTCGTTGGCCAAGCCTCATTGTACCTGTGCGCCCGGAAAGCATCCGAGCGAGCGAAAGAACAAAGGATGGCGTCCGCCAGGTCCGCAAATTGCAGACGGAATTTGAAGGGGGACCACGTCCATGAACAAAGACAAGCTACTCGAGCCGGAAGTCACCGTCCGCGATCCCGTCGAGCGCTCGTGGATACGAAGGTTGGGACCCGGCCTGATAACGGGCGCGGCGGATGACGATCCCTCCGGAATCGGCACGTATTCGCAGGCAGGCGCGCAATTCGGGTTCGCTCTGCTATGGACGCTGTTGCTGACGTACCCATTGATGACGGCTGTACAACTGGTGAGCGCGCGTATCGGCCGTGTGACGGGAAAGGGGCTGGCGTCCAACATGCGTACGCACTATCCCGCGTGGCTGCTCTACGGCGCCGTGACGCTGCTGATCGTCGCCAACGTGATCAACATCGCCGCCGACCTCTCGGCGATGGGCGCCGCCGTCGAGCTACTGGCGCAAGGTCCGCAGCAGCTCTACGTCGTTCTTCTCGGCGGTTTCTCGCTCCTCCTTCAGGTATTCGTCCCCTATGACCAGTATGCCCGCCTGCTGAAGGGGGCCTGCCTGGCGCTTTTTGCCTACGTCGCCGTCGCGCTGATCGTGCCGATTCCATGGAGCGAGGTTGCACGCGCCGTGACACTGCCTCGCATCTCGCTGACGTCGGACTACCTGACGACGGTGATCGCCGTGTTCGGCACGACCATCAGCCCTTATCTGTTTTTCTGGCAGGCTTCTCAGGAAATCGAAGAAATGCGCTCTGTGAGCGGGCAGGGGCCGTTGCGCTGGGTTCCCCAACAGGCGCCAAGGCAACTGCACAGAATCAGCTTCGATACTTGGATCGGCATGGGAGTGTCGAACGTTATCGCGTTCTTTATCGTGCTCACCGCAGCCGCGACACTTCACCTGCATCACGTCGACGTCAAGACGTCCGCGGATGCCGCACGGGCGCTCGAGCCGATTGCCGGGCGTTTCGCCTACGCCGTGTTTGCGCTTGGCATCATCGGGACTGGGATGCTGGCGCTCCCGGTTCTCGCCGGTTCGGCTGCATATGCAGCGGCAGGCACCTTTCGTTGGCGCAGCAGTTTGTCGCTGCATCTGATGCTGGCTCGTCAGTTCTACGCGGTGATCGTCTGCGCGATCGTCGGCGGTGTCGTGATCACTTTCATGCACTTCGATCCCGTAAGGGCGCTCTACTGGAGCGCGGTGATCAACGGCATCGCGGCCGTGCCGATCATGGTCGTCTTGATGCTGATGGCCCAGAGCCGCCGAATCATGGGCGAGTTTGCTGTTCGCGGGAGCCTCGCGTGGGGAGGGTGGCTCGCGACGCTTGTCATGGGGATCGCGGCAATCGGAATTCTCGTGCCGGGCTAAGGAGTCCGACGTTGATTTTTCGAATAGCCGGGCTCATCGGTTTGCAGATTGTTCACTATTTGGGCTGGCTTGGAGATCTCCGCGAGGATCAATCCGCCCCCCCCGCGGGCGATCACTCAGCAGACCGATTAAAGCTGAAAATTGGCCGACCGCAGGCGCAAAATTTGCCATATTTTATTCTGCTTTTCCGCGCGGCCGTCATTTCTCGTCTAAAATCAATTCGCGCGCTAATACAGCGTCCAGGAACCATTTTCGCAAGCGACGTTGCAACTTATTTGCGGCAACCGCTTTTCGATTGAGCAATTGCGGAAGGTTTCGTGGATTAGTATCCAAACCGACCGCCACGCCTCGCTGAGGCCTCCGTGGGCGTGGTACCGAATGCGGCAAACTGCGCCCAGGGGAGACCAGCCATGCATGCCCTTTCGCCAGATTTGGACGTTTTCTTCACGAATGCCATTGCTGTATTTATGTGGTATATGCAGAAAAGGCTACCTCGTCCCGCTTCGTTGCCGTGGCCCTTTCTGCGGGCGCGGCACAGCCCGAAACCGAACTCCACCTGGGTGCGTCCGTCCGATCGACTTCCACCAATCCATTTGCTCTTCACGCAGCGGAGTGTTCGCGAGCCGGAGGTGGGTGGGGCAGGCGGGTGGCCCGGCGCAAGCAGCAGCCTAAGGCATGCACTGCGGCGTGCGACGCGCCTCGAGGAGCGCATGGCGCGGATTCTGTCGTGGGCAAAGCGGCATACGGGAAGCCATAACAGGCATGCCTCTCGCTTGCGCGAGACGTTCGACGATGTTCCGGTCGCGATCATCGGCATCGGTCAGCGCGACGAGATCGTCTTCGCAAACTCGAGGGCGACGGAGCTCTTCGGCTACGGCAGTGACACCCTCGACAACACCCCAATCAGCGTGCTGTTTCCGGGTCTTCATGCGAAAGAGGCTCCTGGCGGCGGGCAGGATCTGCTTTCGGGGGCCGCGCACTGTTGGCCGGCATTCCGTGAGCAGGTCGTTGTCGCAAGACACAAGGACAGTTCAGCGTTCACCGCGGAGGTGACAACGGGCGGGTGCCGCCTGGGTGATAGGCAGGTTCGGCTCGCGGTGATCGTGGACGGGAGCGCACGGTTAGAACTGCATCGTAACCGTCAGGAACTGACTCATCTCACGCGCGTTTCGGCGCTGGGCGAACTTGCTGGGTCGCTCGCTCACGAGCTGAACCAGCCGCTCACCGCCATCTTGAGCAATGCACAGGCGGCACAAAGATTTCTGGAGGCGGACCCGATCAACGTCCCCGAGATTCGGGGGACGTTGGGGGACATCGTGGCCGATGATTGCCGTGCCGGTGAGATCATCCGGAAAATTCGGGCGCTCGTTAGAAAGGGGGATGCGGAGCTGCAGCCACTCGACGTGGGCAGTGTCGTGCGTGACGTAGCGCTCCTTGTGCACAGCGACGCGGTCGTGCGCGGAATCCGTCTGACAGTGGGAATTGCCGGCACTGTTCCGCCAGTGCGCGCCGATAGGGTTCAGTTGCAGCAGGTCGTGCTCAACCTCCTTTTGAATGGTTTCGACGCGGTAAGCGACTGTCAGGTTGCGGATCGGGTCGTCGCTGCTGAAGTGTCGGCTGATCCCGATGGAACCGTACACATCGCGGTAAGCGATCGCGGTCACGGACTGACGGTCGATCAGTTGGACGAAATATTCAAACCGTTTGTCACTTCGAAGCCGCATGGGCTGGGTCTTGGCCTGTCGATCAGCCGTACCATCGTTGCGGCGCACGGTGGCCGCCTCTGGGCCGAAAACAACGCGGACGGAGGGGCGTGTCTCCATGTCGCCCTGCCTCCCCTGAGCAAGGCTTCACATCCTCAGCCATGAACGACCGCAATCATTGCGTCTTCATCGTCGACGATGACGACGCAGTCCGTCGCGCGCTGGCAAGGCTCGTACGCTCGGCCGGCTATCGGGTCGAGGCATTCGAATCCGCGGTCTCCTTTCTGGGCTGCGGCGATCTGTTGCGCAACCCTTCATGCCTGCTGCTCGATCTTCAGCTGCCGGACATGAGCGGGCTGGAGGTGCAACGAAAACTCAAGGCGATCATGCCGATCATCTTCATCACGGGGCACGGCGACATCCCGACGACGGTGGACGCGATGAAAGCCGGCGCGACAGACTTCCTTGCAAAACCCGTGCGCGACACCGTGCTCTTGGAGGCAATTGGGCAAGCACTTGCGCACGCCGTTCGCATGTTCGAGTTTCGGAGCGAGATGGACGGCCTCCGGGCCCGCCTGAGCCGCCTGACGCCGCGCGAGCGCGAGGTCATGACGCTCGTGGTGAACGGACATTTGAACAAGCAGGCCGCGGATGAACTGGGCATCGCAGAGAAGACGATCAAAATCCATCGTGCGCGGGTGATGGAGAAAATGGAAGCGCATTCATTGGCCGACCTTGTCCGAATCGTCGACAAAGCGGAGGTTGGCGCCTTTCACGGCAGCATGTCCGTTCCATTGAGTCCGCAGTCGGCAACCAGGCGATGCGCCCCGCCGGGATGATGGACCAAAGTCCTATACCGGATTCGCCCCGCGCCTGATAGGCTGCACGTGGGGGACTGTTGCGGCCTCCGCAGCGGCAGAATCCGGACTTTCCATATGGTTAACGCCACGCCATTCGTTGCGGTTGTCGATGACGATGAATCGGTTGGTCGGGCCATCAGACGTCTCCTGCGCTCGGTCGGCATCAACGCGGATGCTTTTGCAAGTGGCGACGACTTTCTAGACACGCTTTCGTCCATGCCATCATATCGACCAGCCTGTGCGATTCTCGACATTCAAATGCCAGGCACCAACGGACTGGAAGTGCAGCGCCGTCTCGCGGGTACCGGCATTCCGGTCATTGCGATTACGGCACATGACGATGTCGCCGTTCGAGGCGAGGCACTTGCTGCCGGGGCCGTCGGATATCTGCGCAAGCCCTTCAATGACTTGGTGCTGATCAGGACCGTTCAGACCGCAATGGGTATCACACCAACGCCCTAACTTGCCGCACCGCTCGCAGGGATATCGGACCAAAGGCCTATTGTGCTGCCCCCGAGCAGCAACCACACTTCGTTACGTCCGCGCATGGTCTTCAGTTCACGGCTGATGGATCCTCTGAAAGGCTATGCCATAACGGGAGTATCCATCATGATTCGATACGTTCGCCTGCTCCTGATGAGCCTGCTGATTGCCTCGGGTGCCTGCTCGACGGGACAAGCGCCCTCGGCGTCCGCCCCACCCGGAGCGGATCCGGTTCTCGATGAGGACGTAAGGGCGGCGCTCGCCGCACTGTACGCCGATACGCCCAAAGCGAAGGAGCTTGCGGACCAGGCAAAGGGCATACTGGTCTTTCCCAACGTGGTCAAAGCGGGTTTCATCGCTGGCGCCGAGCATGGAACGGGTGAACTCATCGAGAACGGCCGAGTAACCGGCCGCTTCGCGACAACCGGTTTGTCGTACGGTCTGCAAGCCGGGGTGCAGACGTTCGGGTACGTCATGTTGTTCATGACGGACGCAGCCCTCAATAACCTCAAGTCGAGTCCAGGGTTCGAGGTCGGCCTTGGGCCCAGCGTCGTCGTGGTCGATCAGGGTGTCGCAAAATCGCTCACTACCGCGACGCTGCAGTCGGACATCTATGCGTTCATCTTCAACCAGAAGGGGTTGATGGCGGGCCTAGGCTTGAAAGGATCGAAGATTACGCGACTGAATTGACTACGCCAGAGCGTGGCGCGTGGAGCAGGACCCGCACACCGATGGCCTGAAGGCGGGTGATCGCATCGCTGCGCAGTGACGGGGGAGACCACATGAGCATTTCCCATTACTGCATCGACCGTCCGATCTTCGCGTCCGTCATCTCGATCGTCATCACGCTTGGCGGCGCGCTGGCGATGCTTGGCTTGCCGATCGCGCAATATCCTGACATCACGCCGCCACAGATCACCATTTCCGCCAGTTACCCCGGCGCCAGCGCGGAAGTCGTTGCCAACAATCTCGCTGCACCGATCGAGCAGCAGGTCAACGGCGCGGACAACATGATCTACATGAACTCGTCGAGCTCGTCGACGGGCGCACTGACGATCAATGCATTCTTCAAGATTGGCACGGACCCCAATCTCGCTCAGGTCGATGTGCAGAATCGGGTCAATCTGGCATTGCCGCAACTGCCTCAGTCCGTTCAGACACAGGGCGTGCAGGTACAGAAGAAGTCGTCAGCGTTCATGATGATCATTGCGATCTATTCACCCACCAATCGCTACGACCCGCTCTATGTCGCCAACTACGCGAACATCTATGTGCTCGACGCGCTCAAGCGCATACCGGGCGCCAACCAGGCCGCCATCTTCGGCACGCCGGACTATGCGATGCGGATCTGGCTGAAGCCGGACCGCATGGCGCAGCTCGGCGTGACTGCCGCCGACGTGCAACGCGCGGTGACAAACCAGAACCAGCAGTTTGCCGTTGGCCGTATTGGCCAGTCGCCAACGGGCGGCGCAGTCGAGCAATCATTCGCGGTAACGACGACCGGGCGCCTCGCCGAACCATCGCAATTCGACGACATCATCATTCGCGCGGCGAGCCAGGGTGCCGCGACCATCCGGCTCAAAGACATCGGCCGAGCGGAGCTGGGACAGAAGGACTACTCGATCCGCAGCCGATTCCAAGGGCGGCCTGCCACGATCATCGCGGTTTATCAGCAACCTGGTGCAAATGCGCTCGATGTATCGAAACGAGTGAAAGCGACACTCGAGGAACTCAAGCGATCGTTTCCCGCGGGGTTGGACTACCAGATCGCGATGGACACAACCGAATTCACGCGCGCGTCAATCTCCGACGTGGTGCGTACGTTCTTCGAAGCACTCGTGCTCGTCGTGGTCGTGGTGTTCGTGTTCCTGCAGAACTTGCGCGCGACGCTGATTCCGATTCTCGCCGTGCCGGTCTCGATCGTCGGCACGTCCATGTTCATGCTGCCGATGGGTATTTCGATCAATATGTTGACGTTGTTCGGGATGATCCTCGCCATCGGCATCGTGGTGGACGATGCGATTTTGGTGGTGGAGAACGTCGAACGCAACATGTCGGCTCACGGGCTCAGCGCGAAGGACGCGGCCAAGCGCGCGATGGACGAGGTAGCTGGTCCGATCGTTGCCACCACGCTCGTGCTGTGTGCCGTGTTTGTGCCGGTGACGTTTCTCGGTGGCATCACCGGGCAGATGTACAAGCAATTCGCGATCACCATTGCCATCTCGGTTGTCCTCTCGGGTGTGGTCGCGTTGACATTGTCGCCCGCGCTGGCCGGGCTGCTGCTGAAGAGCGCGCACCGGGAGAAAAAGGGGTTCTTCCGATGGTTCGACACCGTGTTCGCGCGCATGACAGCGGGCTATGTGACCGCGGTCCGCTGGGTCATCAGACGCTTCGTGATCGCATTGCTGCTCTTCGCGGGCATGATCGCGCTCTCGGTCGTGATGATGAACACAATCCCCCGCGCGTTCTTGCCGCCCGAAGATCAGGGTTATCTGCTGGGCGCCATCATGACGCCCGACGCGGCCAGCCTCGATCGAACCGGCGACGTGTCGCGGCAAGTCACCGACTATTTCATGAAGCAGGACGCGGTAGCGAACATCGTTACCGTAGATGGGTACAGCCTGCTCGACAGCCAGACCAAGAATAACGCTGGCACGTTCTTCGTGGGCTTGAAGGGTTTCGACGAACGCTATAAGTTTGCCAACATCAAGACCCAGAACGCCCGCGCCGTGTTGATTGGCGCCTATCAGAATCTCTCGCGGATCGCGGAGGGTATTGCGCTTCCGGTCAATCCGCCCGCCATTCCCGGACTAGGCACGACCGGTGGCTCGGAGATGTGGATCCAGAGCAAGGGCGACGCGACCATTGCACAGCTCGCGGCCGTCGTACAGGACTTCGTGCGCAAGGCGAACGGGAGGCCCGAGCTTGCACGCGTCACGTCGACCTTCAATGCCTCTTCGCAGCAGTTGCTGGTCGATGTGGACCGCGACAGGGCGGAAGCGCTGGGTGTGCCCGTCGAGGACGTGTACAACGCGATGCAAATCATGTTCGGCTCGGCGTACGTCTCGCAGTTCAGCCGTGCGAGCCGGCTCTGGCAGGTCATCGTGCAGGCCGAGCCCGCCTACCGTCTGAGGCCCCAAGACCTTGACCAGATCTTTGTGCGCAGCCGCACCGGCAGCATGGTGCCGCTCAAATCTGTCGTGACCTCTCGGTACGTCACCGGGCCGGATCTGGTGACGCGATTCAACAACTTCCCGGCGGTCAAGGTGACCGCCAACGCGGCGCCAGGCTACAGCTCGGGCCAGGCGATCGCCGCGCTCGAGGAACTCGCGACGCAGTTGCCAGCCGATTACGGCGTGGCCTGGAGCGGGGAAGCCTATGAGGAACGCCAGTCCGGTGGCACGTCAGGGCTCATTTTCGCTTTCGGCCTCGTGATGGTGTTTCTGATACTCGCTGCGCAATACGAGAAATGGTCGTTACCGATCGGTGTGTTGATGGCCGTGCCGTTTGCGCTGTTTGGCGCGCTGCTCGCCATCCTGCTGCGCGGGCTGAACAACGACGTGTACTTCCAGATCGGCCTGACCATGCTGGTCGCGCTGGCAGCGAAGAACGCGATATTGATCTTCGAGTTCGCTGTGCTTAACCGCGAAACGGGCGCGTCGCCATTCGACGCGACCATGAAAGCAGCCGAAGAACGGCTGCGCCCGATCATCATGACCTCGCTCTCGTTCATTCTTGGCTGTGTGCCGCTTGCCATCGCGCTCGGGGCGTCGGCCAACAGCCGCCATTCGATCGGCACGGGCGTGATCGGCGGGATGCTCGGGGCGACGGTCATCGCCGTGTTCTTCATCCCTATGTTCTATTACCTGCTCGAGTCGATGTCATCGCGCTCGAAGAGCGGCGAAGCAATGCCTGGCTCAGGCGCCGGCAGGCCCGGCGGGGCGCCGCCCGCGCCGGGCGGTTCCGGTGCGCCGCACGTCACGCCCTCGGCGCGGCGCGAGGACGGTTGAGATGCGCCGCGCTGCTTTTCCTCAACGCGTCGCGCGCCGGGTTGCGCAGTTCCTTGCGCCCATCCTGCCGCTCGCGTTGAGCGGGTGCCTGCTCGGCCCTGACTACGTGCGGCCTAAGGTCGATGTGCCGCCATCGTTCCGCTTCGAGTACAAGGATGCTCGGGACGTCGCCAATACCCGGTGGTGGGAGCAGTTTGACGACCCCGTGCTCAGCGAGCTGATCGCAACGGCGCTCGCGAACAACCTCGATGTCAAGAACGCGACGGCGCGGGTCGACGAATTTCTCGGCCAATTCGTGAGCACGCGCTCGGCATTGTTTCCGCAGGTCGGCGCGGGGTTCGATGCGTCGCGTCAGCGCGCGTCGAAGAGCGCCGCGACACCGCTGCCCCCAGGCGTCGGCCCCGTATACAACCAGTTTCGGCCGAGCGTTTCGGCGTCGTGGGATATTGACTTGTTCGGCCAAGTGAGACGCCAGACCGAAGCCGCCCGCGCGAACCTCCTTGGAAGCGAAGAGAGTCGCCGCGCGACGATCCTCACGCTCGTGGCTTCCGTCGCGTCGTCGTATATCGCGCTGCGCAGCCTGGATCGGCAGCTGGAAATCGCGCGGGACACGACCGAGAGCCGTGCCGAGTCGGTCCACGTGTTCGAGCTGCGTCTGAAGGGCGGGCAGATGTCGCGGATGGAGCTCGCGCAGAGCCAATCCGAATACGAGGCCGCGGCCGCGACGATTCCGCAACTCGAGACGCAGATTGCGCAACAGGAAGATGCCTTGTCAGTGTTGCTCGGACGCAACCCGGGGCCAATCCTGCGCGGCCGCGCGCTGGCGGCGTTCGCCACGCCCGCCGTGCCTGCGGGATTGCCGTCGGATTTGCTTGAACGCCGGCCCGACCTGCAACAAGCTGAACAGAATCTGATCGCACAGAACGCGCTGATCGGCGCGGCGAAGGCCCTGTATTTCCCGTCGATAACGCTGACCGGTCTGTTCGGCTCCATCAGCTCGCGGTTCTCGAATCTGTGGAGCGGGCCTGCGAAAGTATGGTCGTTCGGCGGGGCGGTCACAGTGCCGATCTTCACGGGCGGCAACGTCGCGGGGCAAATCCATCAGGCCGAGGCCCGGCGGCAGGAAGCGCTCTTCGCTTACCAAAAGACGATTCAGGCTGCCTTCCAGCAGGTGGAGGATGCACTGATCACGCTTCAGAAGTCACGCGAGCAATTGGATATCCAAGGCAGGCAACTCGATGCTCTGCGAACCTATTTGCGGCTGGCACGGATGCGCTACGAAGGCGGCTATACGAGCTATATCGAGGTGCTCGACGCCGAGCGCAGCCTCTTTAACGCCGAGTTGCAATATACGCAGACGCAGAGCCTGACGTTCACGAGCCTCGTCAGCCTCTACATGGCGATGGGTGGAGGATGGGTCGTCGAGGCGGAGCGCATGATCGCGCCGCCTCGAGCGGCGAGCATGCCGCCTGCCGCGGCCGAGCCCGTCGCGGAGATGCAGCGATGAGCCGCGTCGACCTGATCGCCTGCCACGAATGCGATCTCCTGCAGCGCGAGGTCGCGGTGCCGCCCGGCGGCGTGCTGCGCTGCCGGCGATGCCATGCCGAGCTGTACCGGAATCATTCGGGCGGCCTCGAGCACTCGCTCGCCCTTTCGATGGCGGCCGTCGTGCTATTCGTCGTTTCAAACCTGTATCCGATCGTCGGCCTGTCGGTGAGCGGGACGGTGGTCGCAACGACGCTGCTCGGGGCCGTGCGGGTGCTCTATCTGGATGGCATGTGGCCGATCGCCGGGCTCGTCTTCGCCACCACGTTCCTGCTGCCCGTCGTGCAGACGCTGAGCATGCTCTGGGTGTTGCTGCCGCTGCGCTTGCACCGCGTCCCGTGGGGCGCGGCCTTCGCATTTCGCTTGTGCCGTCTCGCTGCGCCTTGGGGCATGACTGAAGTCTTGATCCTCGGCTTGCTGGTGGCGCTGGTCAAGCTCGCACACATCGCGAGTATCGTGGTGGGTACCGCGCTGTGGTCGTTCGGCGCACTGATGCTGATCTTGGCCGCTGCCGCGGCGGCGTTCGATACGCGGCAGATTTGGTCGCGCATTGCCGCGCTCCGAGGGCACGGCAACGGTGAACCAAACGCCAGCGCAGGGTTGCCCGCGGGTGCCATCACGGCGGCGCAATGCGGTTTCCTGCTGTGTCACGACTGCGGGCTGCTCGCCCGCGCGCCTGCACACGCACATGAACTCGCCTGCCCGCGCTGCGGCGCAGCCATGCACGTGCGCAAACCCGCGAGCGTCTCGCGCACCTGGGCGTTGTTGATCGCCGCGATGGTGCTGTACATTCCCGCGAACCTGCTGCCGGTCATGTACACGAGCTCGCTATTCGGTGCCCAGAACGACACGATCCTGAGCGGCGTCGTCTACCTCTGGACCTCGGGTTCGTGGCCGCTCGCCGTGATCGTCTTCATCGCGAGCGTCGCAGTGCCGATGCTCAAGATTCTTGCGATAGCGTATCTGACGATCTCGACGCAGCTCGGTTCGCGCTGGCTACCGGAGCAGCGTACGCGCATCTACCGCGTGGTCGAGTTCGTCGGACGCTGGTCGATGCTCGATATCTACGTGATCACGATGCTCGTCGCCCTCGTGCAGTTCCAGGCGCTCGCGACGATCCAGGCCGGCGGCGCCGCGATTGCGTTTGGCGCCGTGGTCGTGCTGACTATGTTCGCGGCGATGACGTTCGACCCGCGCCTGATCTGGGATAGAGCGGAGCAAGATCATGCCAGGACCCGAGCAAAATCCTGATGCCCCCGGGGTTCCCGAGGCGGTGGTCGCCACGCGCTCGCGTTGGCGCATACAGCTGGTGTGGCTCGTGCCGATCGTTGCGGTGCTGATCGGCGGATGGCTCGCGGTCAAGGCCGTGCTCGAGCAGGGACCGACGATCACCATCAGCTTCAACACCGGCGAAGGACTGGAGGCGGGCAAGACAAAGATCAAGTTCAAGAACGTCGACGTCGGCGTCGTGAAGACGGTGACACTCTCGCCCGACAGCAAGCGCGTGATCGCAACGGCCGACGTGAGCAAGGACGCCGCGAAGCTGCTGCTCGACGACACGCGCTTCTGGGTCGTGCGCCCGCGCATTTCCGGCGGGACCGTCTCGGGCCTGAGCACGCTCTTGTCGGGCTCGTTCATCGGCATGGATATCGGTCGCTCCAATAAAGAACGCCGCGATTACGTCGGTCTGGAAGTCCCGCCGGTTCTCTCGAGCGATGTGCCCGGTCGGGAGTTCATTCTGAAAAGCGCGGACATGGGGTCGCTCGACGTGGGTTCGCCGATCTTCTACCGCCGTCTGCAAGTCGGGCAGATTGTGGACTATCAGCTCGATCCCAACGGTCATGGTGTGACGATGCGTGCGTTCGTCAACGCGCCTTATGACAGGTTCGTGAAGGCGGATACGCGCTTCTGGCACGCGAGCGGTATCGACGTGGCGCTCGATACCAACGGCATGCACGTGAACACGCAGTCCCTCGTGTCCATTTTGATCGGCGGGCTGGCGTTCGAGACGCCGGACGACTCGCTCGCGCAACCCGCGGCCGTCGCGCACACCGAATTCACGTTGTTCGCTAGCGAGGCTGAAGCCATGAAGCGGCAGGACCGCATCGTCCAGCCGTATGTCGTGAACTTTACGGAGTCGGTGCGAGGCCTCGCCGTTGGGGCACCCGTCGAATTTCGCGGCATCGTCATTGGTGAAGTCACCGGCGTCTACACACGCTTTGATCCTGTTACCCGCCAGTTCAGCATTCCGGTCCTGATCAACCTCTATCCGGAGCGCTTCACTTCGCGCTCCCAGAGCGGCCAAAAGGGGGGACGTCTGAGTAGCGACCCGCACCAAATGGCGGACTTTCTGGTCGCGAAAGGCATGCGTGCGCAGTTGAGAACGGGAAACCTGCTGACGGGGCAACTCTATGTCGCGCTCGATTTTTTCAAGGGCGTGCCGAAAGCGACCGTGAACTGGGCCTCGAACCCGCCCGAGCTGCCCACGACGCCAGGTGCCCTGCAATCGTTGCAGGATTCCATGACGCAGCTGATGGCCAGGCTCGACACGATTCCGTTCGAGGCGATCGGCAAAAACACGCAGGAAACGTTAGCAAGCGCCAACGCACTGCTCGCGCGGCTCGACACGGAAGTGCTTCCGCAAGCCGGCTCGACGCTGGCCGCCGCCCATGCCGCGCTCAATTCGGCCAATAGCGC
>JBCNPL010000390.1:0-3456 GCA_039593375.1 Paraburkholderia sp.
CCGCGGTCGCCGTCGGTGCCCTTCGGATGGTCGGTCCGGAGGGTGCCGCGCCTCAAACCAGTATAGGAGACACTTCAGCCGTTGACATACGGCGAGCGAACGCTCGTTCGACCGTCGAGGCCGTGTTCGAGCGAGGCACGGCGTGCATGGCGTGCATGGCGCCAGCTATCCGCCGCCGCGGCTTACTGAGCGCCGCTGGCCGGCGCCGTCACGCTCGGTGCCGTTTGCGGGGCATGCGTGGCCGTTGCCGTGGTCGCCGTTGGCTTGACGTAGTCGGGGCTTGTTTCGGCGCAACCGCCCAGCGCGACGGCGGCTGCCGCAACGCAGGCTGCGCGCAGTGTTTCCGCCAGCAATGAATTGCCCATACGAATCCCACTCCTTTGCGATGTGATTTGCAGCCGTAGCTTCGCGTTGGCGGCATACTTCACGCATATCGACAATCGTACAGCGCGCGGCATCTTTCGGCAGACAGCCGTTCGTAAGAGTGATCGCTGGAAATGACGGCAGATAGGTCGTTACATTCGGCTTTCGAGCGGTCACGGTTCCGTGAACAATCGCTCCATGCGCCACGGCTCAACACCCATTACTGACACGGGGGAAACATTATGCAAGTCGGTTCGATCGTCAGGTCCGTGCATATCGCGGTGCCGGCGGGCGCGCGCGGCATCGTCATGCGCATCCTCGGCAACATGGCGATGGTCGTCTGGTACGCGGGCGAACCCGGCGCATCGCTGCAACTGAATACCGAGCCGTTCTTCCTCGAGGATCTCATCGATACCGGTGAACTCGTCGCTCGCCCTGCCGGCGCGCTCGTTCACTGAGTCGGACTTCATCGCGCCGGCCATAGCGCTGGAGGCGCATTCCTGCTCGATACGTCGAACGCCGTGCGGCCGCCGTTGCGGCACAATGCCGGAATGAACGACGTTCCTTTCGATCCGTCCGATCCGTCGGACGCTCCCGGCGCGCAAAACGCGCACCCGCCCGGACATCCCGCCACGCACCGGCCCGACGGTGACGGCGCGCACCCGTTCACGCGGCTCACGCCGGAATGCGTGCTCGATGCGCTCGATCGCGTGCTCGCGCCGGCCGGGCAGCGCACGGACGGCCGGCTCCTGCCGCTCAACAGCTACGAGAATCGTGTCTACCAGGTCGGCGTCGAGGACGGCCCGCCCGTCGTTGCGAAGTTCTACCGGCCCGAGCGCTGGTCCGACGAAGCCATTCTCGAGGAGCACGCCTTCGTTGCGGAGTTGGCCGCGCGCGAAATTCCGGCCGTGCCCGCGCGCGTCATCGAAGCGCGCACGCTGCACGCGTTCGACGGGTTTCGCTTCGCCGTCTTCGATCGGCGCGGGGGGCGCGCGCCCGAGCTCGAGCGCAGCGATACGCTCGAGTGGATGGGGCGGTTCATCGGGCGCATCCACGCTGTCGGCAGGCAAGCCCCCTATGCCGCGCGGCCATCGCTCGACATTCGCTCGTTCGGCCATGAGCCGCGCGATTTTCTGCTCGCGAGCGGCTTCGTGCCCGATGACGTGCGGCCGGCCTACGAGGCGGCCGCGGCCCTCGCGCTCGAAGGCGTCGAGCGCGCCTTCGAGCTGGCCGGCGACGTGCGCCAGCTGCGGCTTCATGGCGATTGCCATGCGAGCAACGTGCTCTGGACCGACGCCGGCCCGCATTTCGTGGACTTCGACGACAGCCGCATGGGGCCGGCCGTGCAGGATCTATGGCTGCTGCTGCCGGGCGGGCGCGCCGACGCAACGCGTGCATTGGGCGATCTGCTCGCGGGATACGAGGATTTCTGCGATTTCGAGCGGCGCGAGCTGCATCTGATCGAAGCGCTGCGCACGTTGCGGCTCATTCACTACGCCGCATGGCTCGCGCGCCGCTGGGACGATCCCGCGTTTCCGGCCGCCTTCCCCTGGTTCAACACGCAGCGCTATTGGGAAGCGCGCGTGCTCGAGCTGCGCGAGCAAATCGGGGCGATGCAGGAGGCGCCGCTCAGCGCCTGAGCATGAGGTTCATGACCGTGTTGAATCGCCGTCCATAGGGCGGCAACAGGAGCGCGCGGCCGTTCAAGCGCGCCTGCCTGAACACAGGTTTCATCTTCGAGAACGTCACGAAGCCCTCGTAGCCGTGATAGGCGCCGATCCCGCTCGCGCCGACGCCGCCGAACGGCAATCCTTCACAGGCTATCTGCAGCAGCGTTTCGTTGACCGCGACACCGCCCGATACCGTTTCGCGCAGCACGCGATCGACCGTCGCCCGGTCTTCGTCGAAGAGATAGAGCGCGAGGGGGCGCTCGCGTGCATTGACGTAATGGATCGCCTCATCGAGCGTGTCATAGGGAACGAGCGGCAGCAGCGGGCCGAAGATCTCCTCTCGCATCAGCGCGCAGTCCGCCGGCGCGTTCGTCACGATGCACGGCGCGACGCGGCGGCTCGTCGGATCCGTCGGCAGAATCGCGTCGCCGAACGGGGTAGCCGCGATCGTCGGCTCGACGTCTCGTTGCGGCTCTCGCTCGAGCCCGGATTTCGGTTCGGGGGAGTTCGCCGATCGATGCGGCATGTTCGCCAGCGGGTGCACCTGCGCGCCGCGCGCGATCGCTTCGTCGGCGAGACGCATGAGACGGGAGAGATGGCGATCGGAAACGATGGTCGTGTAGTCCCGGTTGTGCGCGAAGTCGGGATAGAGCTTAGCGACGCGATGCCGGGCGCGCGCGATGAAGGCTTCCTCGCTGCCGCGCGGCACGAGTACGTAATCGGGCGCGATGCAGGTCTGGCCGGCGTTCAGCGTCTTGCCGGCGACAATGCTGTCGACGGCGGCGTGAAAGCGCGCACGGGGTCCGACGATCGCCGGAGACTTGCCCCCGAGTTCGAGCGTGACAGGCGTCAGATGATCGGCGGCGCTGCGCATGACCTGCCGGCCGACCGAAGTCGAGCCCGTGAACAGCAGATGGTCGAACGGCAATGCGCTGAACGCCGCTCCGACCGATGCGTCGCCATTGACGACGGCCACGTGATCGAGCGCGAACGTCGCGCCGACGAGCCGCTCCATCAGCGCCGACGTACGCGGCGTCAGCTCGGACATCTTGATCATCGCGCGGTTGCCCGCCGCGAGTGCGCAGACGAGCGGTCCGACAGCGAGCAGAACCGGGTAATTCCATGGCGCGATGATGCCGACCACGCCAAGCGGCTGCGGCATGACTTCGGCGCGCGCGGGTCTCAGCCACAAGCCCGTCGATCGGCGTTGCGGCTTCATCCATCGCCGGCCGTGCGCGAGCGCCGAGTCGATTTCGTTCTTCGCCAGCCATAGTTCGGACAGCAGCAGCTCGGCCTTCGCGCGCTGTCCGAAATCGGCGTTGAGCGCGTCGGCAAGCGCATCGCCATTGTCGAGCAGCATGGTGCGCAGCGCGGCGAGATGGGCTGCGCGCGTGTCCCACGGCGGATAGGGCTCGCGCAGATG
>JBCNPL010000391.1:0-3453 GCA_039593375.1 Paraburkholderia sp.
TGCCGCCGCGATTTGTCGACTGCGTGCCTGCAGCGCAAGGACATTACCGGCGACCTGATCGAGACGACTCTGATACTGCTCGTAAAGCAAACGCCGCGTAGCGCGCGTTTGCGCGATCCGGCCTTGGCTCCGATCGAATATCGGCAGCTCGAACGTCACGGTAGGGCCACCCGATCGAACGTCGGAGGTATCCGAATTCCACGAGCCACCGAGCGCCAGCGCGGGAAACTGCCCGAGAATCGCGGCACGCACGTTCTCATCCGCCGAGCGATAGCCGAGCTGAAGCGCGACGAGATCGGGGCGTCGCTTGGGAAGCTCGGCTATTTGCGCGTCGAGGTCCGGCGGTAGCGCCGCTAACCGGGGCTGATCGATAGCGAACCGTGCGTCGGGGGTCATGCCGAGCAGCGCGTCGAGGTCCTGCCAGTTCTTGAGTTGCGCGACGCGCAGCGACGAAACCGATTGCTCCAATGCCGCCTTCGATGCCAATAGCGGGCCAAGAGCCGACAGGCTCATGTCGCCAACGTCGAGCTCCGCTTGAACCCGCGAAGCCGTCTCAGCGATCGATGCGAGCGCGGCCTCGCTGCGTTCGATCGACTGCCCGCCCCAATAGAGATCGACTGCCAGAAGACGAGCCTTTTGCGCTACCAGCCATTCTTTCCAGAGCAGCTCGGCATCGACTTCCGACACGTGCGCGCGCGCCGCGGCAACACGCCGACGATAGGTCACGAGGGATTTGACGTCCTGCGTCAGCGATGCACTGAACGCACCGGTTGTGCCCGGGCCACCGAGCAAGGCCGCGTAACCGAGACTGACCGACGGATTAGGCAGCACGGCGCTCTCGATGAGTGCTGCATGCGCAAGGTCGAACTCGCCGCGTTCGGCGCGCAATTCGGGATCGTTGAGTATCGCGAGCAAGCCGATCTCATCGACGCTCAGCGGTTTGCCGACGTCGATGACTTGTGGCGCGGCTCCCGTAGTCGGTGCGGGTAGCGTGTGCCTGACGTCGGCGATGCTATCGACGAGTTGCGCATGCTCAGGAAGCGGGAGCGGATGATAGGACGCGCATCCGCCGATGAAGAAAATGCCGACGAGTAGGCCTTTTCCCAGCAGGCGCATCGTCATGCCGGGCCGTCCCGACGTGCGCATCGTGTTGCTCGAGCGCGTGCGCATGGCGTCATCCCTGCGCGCCGCGCTGAGCAATGCGCGCAAGCTGCTTGCGGCGCCAGTGCAGATAGAGCGCGGGAATCAAATTGGTGCTGCGCACGGCGCTCCAGAGGAGTCCGCCGAGGATCACGACCGCGAGCCCTTGCTCGGGTGCCGCGCCCTCGCCGAAGCCGAGCGCGGTAGGCAGCATCCCGAGCATCGCCGTGACGGCGGTCAGGACGATGGGGCGAAAGCGAACATGGATCGCTTCGCGCACCGCTTCCTCGACCGGCATGCCAGTCGCTTCATTGTGCCGAACGCGGTCGAGCAGCACGATGCTATGGCGAAGACCGATGCCGATCAGCGTGAGGAACCCGATCATGCCCGTCGCATTGAGGCCAACGCCGCTTACTACGAGTGCGACCGTGCCGCCCGTCAGGGCGAGCGGGATTTCGAGCAGCAGGATGGCCGGAATCAGCAACCCGTCGAATTGCAGCAGCAAGATGCCGATCATGATGGCGAATGCCGCGAGCGTCGCGATGACGAGACCGAGTGCCGCGCGTTCGAGCTCCGCGGCCAACCCGCCGAATTCGATCCGGTAGCCGGCGGGAAAATGCAGCCCGGCCAAGGCCTTTCGCGCAGCCGCATCGGTACTGCCGAGCGGACCGTTCGGCGTGGCGAGGATGTCGAGCGCGCGTGCGCCCGAGACATGCTGCAGTTGGTTAGGAGTACCAACCAGCCTGAGGCGTGCGAGTTGCGACAACGGCGTCCAGCCGTCCGGCGTCCTGATCGGCAGAGCGTTGAGCGCGGCGAGCCCTTCCGGCGAGGGGTAGGCCAAGCGCAAATACAGGTCGAGCGGCACGTTCCCCTCGGGTACGCGCGCGATCACCTCGCCGTTCACGAGCGTGTCGATCTGCGCATACAGCGAGGCGGGCGTCATCCCATTGACGCCGAGCGCCTGCGCGTCAGGCTCGATCTGCAACTGCGTGACGGGATAGCCGCCGTTGTTGAATACGTTGCTCAGTGCGGAGATGCGACGCAAGCGAGCCGTAATCTGCTCCGACAACGTCCGCAACTCCGAAACGCTCGTGCCGAATACGTGAATCACGAACGGTTGAGGCAAGCCCGACAAGCTTTCGCCGACGCGTTCGATCGTGGGCGTATCCACGGCAAGCTGCACGCCCGGCAACTTCGAGGCCTGCCGAATCCGCTCACCGATCGCATCGAGCGCGTTGACGCTGACACCGGGTTTGAGCACGACCTGGATTTCTCCCGCGTAGGCCGGCTCGGTGTACGAGGTCGATGCGGACGATCCGATGCGGGCGTACACATGCGCGACGGCATCGTCTCGCAGCAAACGCTGCGTGATCGATCCTACGGCTTCGCGCGTGTCGAGCAGCGAACTACCGGGCGGCAACGCGAACGATTCGAGGAGCACTCCTTCGTTGGGCAGCGGCAGAAAGTTGATCGGGACGAGGACGAGACCCGCCAGGCTCAGCACCAGCACGGCAAACGTGATGGCGAGACTCACTCGTGGCGCGCGCGATACCCAATCGAATAGCTTTTCGTTCCATCTTCGCAGATGCCGCAGCGCGCGATGGCCGCTGCTCGCGCGGGACGCCGGCCTCGCATTCAGAAAGCCTAGGCCGAGTGGCGTCAGCGTCAGCGAAACGACCAGCGACGCGACCAATGCGAGGACCATCGCAAGTGAGAAGGGGATAAAAAAAGGCCCGACCAGGCCGCCGACGAACAGCAGCGGAACATAGATCGCGACGTTCGTCAGCGTGCCCGTGACGTCGGGGACCGCGATCGCCTTCAATCCTTGCCAGACGCCGGGCCAATGCGCATCGCCGCTCTCCCAGCGGTGATAGATGCTTTCCAGCACGATGATCGCGTCGTCGGCGAGCAGGCCGACAGCGACCGTCAGCGCGCCGAGCGTCATCAGGTTCAGGTCCTGCCCGAGCGCGTGCAGCGCGGCGATGCCGAGCGCGAGTGAAAGCGGGATGCTCAATGCGAGTATCGCGATTCCGCGCCCGGCACCGAGCACCCAGAACAGGACGAGGACGGCCAGCACCGCGCCGATCAACAGGTTGCGCCCCAGGTCCTCGCCGACGAGGCGCACGACGTGCCCCTGGCTGTATATGCGCTGCCAGCGCACGCCCGACGGCAACTGCGACATCGTTTCATCGAGCTTTGCCTGGACCGCGCGCGTCACAGCTAGCGTGGAGGCGCCTGGTTGCTTGATCACCGTCAGCGCGACGCCGGGCCGGTCGTCGAGTACGACCGCGTTATGCGTCGGTTCGGCGGCGC
>JBCNPL010000392.1:0-3450 GCA_039593375.1 Paraburkholderia sp.
GTGATCCCCAAGTGACGCAGTACGTCGCGGGCCCCTGGGATGATCCGATCGCGCATCGACGCTTGATCGAATTTCGCACCACGCGGCCATATCCGCCCGGGCTTGGCTATTGGACGATTCGGGAAATGAGTGCGCCGAGTCGGTTTCTCGGTTGGGTATTGTTGATTCCCGACCACGGCGTCGGGCCCGATATCGAAATCGGATGGAGGCTCGTGCGTCACGCATGGGGACGAGGAATCGCAACAGAGGCGGCACGCGCACTGTTGAAGCATGCTTTCGGAACGGTCCGTCTACAGCAAGTGATCGCGGACATTGCCGCGGAGAACATGGCGTCTCGTCGTGTCGCCGAAAAGATCGGCATGAAGCTACTAACAACGAACACGAGAGACGATGAAAGACGCTATGAACGCTACTGCATCGACCAGACCGACGCGCATATCTAGCCCGATCGATTGTTAGTGCTGCCGCAACGGTGAATTCGCGACAATCGGCATAGATTTCCGATAGCAAAGGCCTAAACTCCATGTCAATGTGGTGTCGACGTCTGTGTAGGCGTTACGCGTAAAGGGTGATGCCTGGCGTCGGCACGCAAGTCGCGCCCGATCGAACCCGGGCGAGCTTTGTCTACGAACAAGAGGTGGCGCAATGCTAACGATTGTGAAAGGTATGGAAGGTCTTGCACTGCTTGCGGCTGTCAGCTTCTATCTGGCGCCGTCGATCATGGCGGATGCGAATGAGCGCGACGACGCGTTGGCGATCACGCTATTCAACGTGCTACTCGGGTGGACGGTGATTGGTTGGATCGCGGCATTCATGTGGGCGCATCGCCAGGCGAACGAGCGGCCGATGGCGCAAGTCGTCGCAACGCGTCGCCAGGCATGGGCCCGGACGACGATCTCAAAGCTTGTCGCGCATGCGAAGAGCAGCGTGGCGCTGACGGAGGACTTTTCCCGGAGCCCCCTGTCGCATCAGCCGGTGCCGGTCAGGGTCAACGCCGGTCGCGACCACGTTAGGCGCAAGTGATGCAACGCGGTCTACGGACCGCGTTCGGGTTGCACGGCGGCTCACGGCCTGATCGGCGACCGACGATTGAAGTCAGAGCGGAAAGCCATTGGCAAACGCAGAGCGCAGATAGGCGATGAAAAGCGCAACGGCCTGCGGTACGTGATGAGCGTAGGGCCGCACGATATAAAGCTGCTCGGCGAACGCGCCCAACGTGCGCCAGTCGGGCAGCACCACGACCAGCTTTCCCGACTGAACCGCCGCTTGCGCGCTGAAATCGGGCAACAACGCGATGCCCAGGTCATCGAGCGCGGCATCGCGCAGCGTTTCACTGTTGTTCGCCGAGAACGGACCGTTGACGGTCACGGCAACCGGCTCAGCGGAACTTTTTCGGGCCGTGACGCGCTCGAACGACCAAACCGCCGGCCCTGATCCTCGCGGATAGAAAAGGCAATCATGGTTCGTGAGATCACGAGGGGTCTCGGGTAGCCCGCGCCGCTTGATATAGGCGCGCGTCGCGACGAGCACCGACTGCGTCTTGCAGAGCTTCCAGGCCACGTGCGTTTCCGGGGCATGAGCGCTGTGTCGGATCGCGAGATCGAAGCCCTCGGTCGCAAGCGAGGCTAGCCTGTCCGACACTTCCATTTGCACGCGAATCTGGGGATGCTCGCCGAGAAACGCGGACAGCCGAGGCACGAGTTGTTGCCGCGCAAACGCAACCGGAGCGGTCAACCGGACGAGCCCGCGCGGCAGGCCAGCCATTTCACGCACCGATTCGAAGCTGCTCGCGATCGTTTCATAATGAGCGCGCGTCGCCTCGACGAGCCGCTGACCCGCTTCCGTAAAGCGCACGCTTCGGGTGGTGCGCTGCACAAGCGCCACGCCCGCCGCGCGCTCGAGTTCGGCGATACGCTGGCTCATCGCCGCTTTGCTCACGCCCAACCGATTGGCCGCCGCCGTATAGCTGCCCTGGTCGGCAAGCACTGTCAGCCAGTGCAGATGCACCCAAAGCCCTTCTACCTTTTGCGTATCCATGTCGGTATTGTTCACAAATAAAAACAATCATTTCAATGTTACCTCCTTTGCGGACGCCGCTGCGGTTCTTAAACTCGCGACATAGATCAACCCAACTGGAGGAGCGCAAATGAAAGCCTTCAACGATACGGCGGATGTCACGCATTTCGTCGGCGGAAACCGGGTTCGCGGCGCATCGACGCGCACGCAGCCGGTCTTCAATCCCGCAACGGGCGCAGAAGCCCGTAAGCTGGTCCTCGGTGATTCGAGCGACGTTGCGGCGGCGGTCGAGTCCGCCAAGGCCGCGTTTCCTAAATGGAGCAATACGCCTCCGATCCGCCGCGCGCGCGTCATGCTGCGTTTCCTCGAGTTGATGAACAAGCGCCGCGACGAGCTTGCGGCGATCATCACGGCTGAACATGGCAAGGTGTTCTCGGATGCGCAAGGTGAAGTGGAGCGAGGCATCGACGTCATCGAATTTGCCTGCGGCATTCCGCAGCTTCTGAAGGGCGACTACACCGAGCAGGTTTCGACCGGCATGGACAACTGGACGATGCGCCAGCCGCTTGGCGTCGTAGCGGGCATCACGCCGTTCAATTTCCCCTGCATGGTGCCATGCTGGATGTTCCCGGTCGCCATTGCGGCGGGCAATACGTTCGTGCTGAAGCCGAGCGAGCGCGATCCCTCGGCGTCGCTGTTCATGGGCGAGTTGCTGAAAGAAGCCGGCTTGCCCGACGGGGTGTTCAACGTCGTTCAGGGCGATAAGGTCGTCGTCGATGCCTTGTTGACGCATCCTGATGTAAAGGCCGTCAGCTTCGTGGGTTCGACGCCGATCGCGAATTACATCTACGAGACGGGGGCGAAGCATGGCAAGCGCGTGCAGGCGCTCGGCGGCGCGAAGAACCATATGGTCGTCATGCCCGACGCCGATCTCGACAAGGCCGTCGATGCGCTGATCGGCGCGGCCTACGGATCGGCCGGTGAGCGCTGCATGGCGATCTCGGTGGCGGTGCTCGTCGGCGACGTCGCCGACAAGATCGTTCCGAAGCTGGCCGAGCGCGCTCGCTCGCTCGTCGTGAAGAACGGCATGGAGGCCGATGCCGAGATGGGGCCGCTCGTGACGCGGCAGGCGCTCGAGCGCGTCGAGGGCTATGTCGCGCTCGGTGTCGAGGAGGGAGCCAAGCTCGTCGTCGATGGCCGGGGGCACAAGGTGTCGGGCCATGAGAACGGCTTCTTCACCGGCGGTACGCTGTTCGACCACGTCACGCCGCAGATGCGCATCTACAAGGAAGAGATCTTCGGGCCCGTGCTCAGCTGCGTTCGCGTGCACGACTTCACCGAGGCCGTCGATCTGATCAACGCCCACGAGTTCGGCAACGGCGTTTCATGCTTTACGCGCGACGGCAATATCGCCCGCGAATTCGGCCGTCGGAT
>JBCNPL010000393.1:0-3437 GCA_039593375.1 Paraburkholderia sp.
GCCTCGTCCGCGCGTCGCAGATACTCGGCGCGCGTGCGCTCGAAAAACGCATCCGTCTCGCTTTCGAATTTGTCGGGCGACCGCACGGCGCCGCGCCGCTTGCTCGCCGTCTGCGGCGGGACGTCGAAGAGCACGGTCAAGTCAGGCTGAAATCCGCCCTGCACCCAGCGCTCGAGTGTTTCGAGCTTATCGCGCGGCAAGCCGCGCCCGCCGCCTTGGTAGGCGAACGTCGCGTCGCTGAAGCGATCGCTCAACACCCAGTCGCCTCGCGTGAGCGCCGGCTCGATCACTTGCGCCAGATGCTCGCGCCGCGAGGCGAACATCAGGAGCGCTTCCGTCTCGAGATCCATGCGGCGATGTAGCAGGAGCTCGCGCAACGCCTCGCCGAGAGGCGTGCCGCCGGGCTCGCGCGTGACGACGACGGCTCGCCCGCTCGCGTCGAGCTTTTCTTCGAGCCGGTCGCGAAACCACGCGAGATGCGTGGTCTTACCCGCGCCGTCGATCCCTTCGAACGTGATGAACTTGCCTCGCGCCATTTATTGTTGACCTCGAATGTATTTGTCGACGGCCCTATTGTGGTCGCCGAGCGTATCGGAAAAGACACTGCTGCCGTCGCCTCGCGAGACGAAGTAAAGCGCGCTCGTCTGCGCCGGGCGCATCGCCGCTTCGAGTGCCGCCGCGCCGGGCAGCGCGATCGGCGTCGGCGGCAAGCCGCGGCGCGTGTAGGTGTTGTAGGGCGTGTCGCTTTGCAGATCGCGCTTATGCAGGTGCCCCCCGTATTCGTCGCCCATCCCGTAGATCACGGCGGGATCGGTCTGGAGCGGCATCCCGAGCCGCAGCCGATTCGCGAACACGGCGGCGACGAGCGGACGGTCGGACGACTTCCCCGTCTCTTTTTCGACGAGCGAGGCCATCGTCAGCGCTTCATAGGGCGTCCGATACGGCAGGCCGGGGTCGCGCCCGGCCCACGCTCGCAATAGTTGCTGCTGCATCAGGCGATAGGCGCGGCGATAGACGTCGAGGTCGCTCGATCCCTTGTCGAAAAGATAGGTATCGGGAAAGAAAAGGCCTTCGGCATTCGTGACGGACATCTCCGAGGCGCCGATCGCGGCGAGGAGCTGCGCGTCGCTCATGCCGGCCGTATCGTGCTTGAGCGACGGATCGGCGTCGAGCTCGGCGCGCATGCGCTTGAAGGTCCAGCCCTCGATGATCGTCACGACGTCCTCGTTCGTATCGCCGAGCGCCAGCTTTTGCAGGATCTCATAGGGCGTAATGCCGCTCTTGAACTCGTAGTTGCCCGATTTCAGCCGGCTTTGCAGACCGAGCGCGCGCGTCATCAATATGAAAGGCTCGGGCGCGAACGGGACGCCGCCGCGGATCAACTGCTGCGCGACGCCGCGCACGCTGCTGTGAGGTTTGATCGTCACGTCGACGACGGGGGCGGAAAGCGCGACGGGTTTCGTCGCCCAGTAGTAGCCGCCTCCGACGATCGCGGCGAGCGCAACGACTGCGACTGCCCCGAGAGCGAGGCATTTCTTCAGAAGGGACATGCGGAACGAAGCTCAGGTAGACCTCATATAATAACTTGATCGCATCCGCCCAAGTCAGGATTGACTGAAGTTCGATTCCATGAACGCCCCCTCCACACCCGCACATCCGAACGCCGCAACGCTTGCCGCCGCGGCGCGGCCTCAACCCGCCGAATTCGAATCGGTGCTCGCGCGCGGCGCCTTCATGCCGCTCGATCAGTTCGGCACGATCGAAGTGAGCGGCGACGACGCCGCGACGTTCCTCCATAGCCAGCTCACGAACGACGTCCAGCATCTGGATGCGGCGAGCGCCCGCCTTGCCGGCTACTGTACGGCCAAGGGCCGCCTGCTCGCCACCATGCTCGCGTGGCGCTCTGGCGAGGCGATTCGGCTGATGCTTGCGCGGGACATTTGCGCAAGCGTGCAAAAGCGTCTCTCGATGTTCGTTTTGCGGGCGAAGGCAAAACTCGTCGACATTACGGACAACGTCGCCGTCGTCGGCTTCGCCGGCGACGTGCGCGCGGCGCTCTCGACCGTTTTCGATGCGCTGCCCGACGGCGTCCACGTGCAGGTCGGCGGGCCGGCCGGCACGCTGATCCGCGTGCCCGATTCGATGTCGCGTCCGCGCTACCTCTGGATCGGCCCGAGGGATGAAGTCGAGGCGCGACTGCCGGCCCTCGAAGGTCAACTCGCGCGCGCGACGCCCGGCGTCTGGGACTGGCTCGACATCCGCGCCGGCGAGCCGCGTATCACGCAAGCGGTCGTGGAGCAGTTCGTGCCGCAGATGGTCAACTACGACGTGATCGGCGCCGTGAATTTTCGCAAGGGTTGCTATCCGGGACAGGAGGTCGTCGCGCGCAGCCACTATCGCGGCACGATCAAGCGGCGTACCGCTCTGGCCCATGTCGGCGATGCCGCGGGCGTAATCCCGGGCGGCGAGGTGTTTCATTCGGCCGACCCCGCCCAACCTTGCGGCATGATCGTCAATGCCGCCGCCGCTCCGCAAGGCGGCTTCGACGCGCTCGTGGAAATCAAGCTGACGGCCCTCGACGAGGGCTCGGTCCACCTGGGCGCGGTCGATGGCCCCCTGCTCGTGTTCGAGCCGCTGCCGTACGCGCTGCCCGCCGAGGTCTGACCGGCTACTTTCCAATGTGCCTCATCGTCTTCGACTGGCGCCCCGATGCCGAGCGCGGGCCGCTCTTCACGCTGGCCGCCAACCGCGACGAGTTCTTTCGCCGCGCGACGCATCCGCTCGACTGGTGGCGCGACGCGCCGCAGGTGCTCGCGGGGCGCGATCTCGAAGGCGGCGGCACCTGGCTCGGGCTGTCGCGCGACGGTCGTTTCGCGGCTCTCACGAACTATCGCGCTCCCCACGATATCCGCCCCGGCGCGCCGACGCGCGGCGCGCTCGTTTCCGGCTTTCTGACGGGTCCCGCACTTGCGCCGCTCGACTATCTGCGGCGCGTGGCGGAGCGTGGTTCGATCTACAACGGCTTCAATCTGATCGTCGGCGACTTCGGCAGGAGGGAGCTAGGTTGGTACTGCAACCGCGGCGACGCCCCGCCTGCTCTCGTGCCGGCCGGCACGCACGGTATCTCCAATGCAGTGCTCGATTCGCCCTGGCCCAAGCTCGTGCGCAAACGCGCCGAGCTCGCGGAGCTTGTCCCCGTCGACCGGCAGGTGAGGCTGGCGAGTCTTGTCGAGATGATGCGCGACACGAGGATCGCGAGTGACGACGAGTTGCCGAGAACGGGGATTCCGCTAGAGCGCGAGCGCGCGCTTTCGGCGGCTTTCATCGAGACGCCCGAGTACGGCACGCGCGGAACGACGGCCCTGCGCGTGCATGTACAGGGCGCGCGGCTTGCGGTGGACATCGTCGAACGCAGCGACGATGACGGCTCTCATCGC
>JBCNPL010000394.1:0-3425 GCA_039593375.1 Paraburkholderia sp.
ACGTCGAGCGCGCACTCGCCGATCACGTGCTGCATGCGGAAATCTTCTTCGACCCGCAGACCCACACCGAGCGCGGCGTCCCGATCGGCACCGTGGTTGCGGGCATCGAACGCGCGCTCGCCGAAGGTGAGCGGCGCGGATTCTCGAGCCGACTCATTCTGTGTTTCCTGCGACACTTGTCCGAAGAGGATGCCTTGATCACGTTCGAGGCGGCGCAACCCCTTTTCGACGATTACGCGCACCGGCTCGTCGGTGTCGGCCTCGATTCGTCCGAGCGTGGGCACCCGCCCTCGAAGTTCCAGCGCGTGTTCGCGAAGGCGCGTGCGCGTGGACTCAAGATCGTCGCCCATGCGGGCGAGGAAGGGCCGCCGTCATACATCTACGAGGCCCTCGATCTGCTGAAGGCCGATCGCATCGACCACGGCGTGCGCAGCATCGAAGATCCAGCGCTCGTCGCACGGCTTGCCGAGACGCGCGTTCCATTGACCGTCTGCCCGCTGTCGAACCTGAAGCTGCGCGTCTTCGACGACATGAAGCGGCACACTTTGAAGGCGTTGCTCTCGCGCGGCGTTGCCGTGACGATCAATTCGGACGATCCGGCGTACTTCGGCGGTTACGTCAACGCGAATTACATGGCCGTGGCCGAAGCGCTCGATCTGACGGACGCTGAAGTCCATCAGATCGTCCGCAACGGCTTCGAGGCGTCGTTCATCGCGCCCGATCAGCGCGCGGCACTGATCGCCAAGCTCGATGCTTACTGGCAACAAGAGAAGCCGGATGATGACTGAGATCGATCACGCACGACGAGTCCCTTCGGGAGCGAGGCCGGACACCTCCGACATGCGACGCGTCGCCTATCGAGCGAAGCTGCTTTCGTTCAAGGGTGACCCGGCGCAATCCGACGAGGCCACCGACTTCGAGGAAGACGGCCTGCTGATCGTCGAGGGCGGATCCGTGGTCGCGCGTGGACCGTATGCCGCGCTCGCCGCGCAACTCACGCCGATAACGGAGGTGCGCGACTTGCGCGGCAAGATGATCGTGCCGGGCTTCATCGACACGCACCTGCACTATCCGCAAACGGACATGATCGCCTCGCCCGCGCCGGGTCTCCTGCCGTGGCTCGAAAGCTACACGTTTCCTACCGAGCGCCGGTTTGCCGAGCTCGCCCATGCCGAGGAAACGGCGAATTTCTTTCTCGATCAGCTGCTTGCGTGCGGGACGACGACCGCGCTCGTCTACTGCACGGTACACAAGCAATCGGCCGACGCCCTCTTTGCGGCAAGCGAAGCGCGGAATCTGCGGATGATCGCCGGCAAGGTGCTGATGGACCGCAATTGTCCCGACTTCCTTCGCGATACGGCGCAATCGGGCTATGACGATAGCGCCGAGCTCATCGCACGCTGGCATGGCCGCGGGCGGCAGCTCTATGCGCTCACGCCGCGCTTCGCGCCGACTTCGACGCCGGAGCAGCTCGAAGCGTGCGGCGCGCTTGCGCGCGAGCACGCCGACGTGTTCATTCAGACGCACGTCGCCGAAAACGTCGATGAGGTGAAGTGGGTTGCCGAACTGTTCCCCGGGCATCGCAGCTACCTCGACGTCTACGATCGCCAGGGGCTGCTGCGCCGTCGCGCCATTTACGGACACTGCATCCATTTCGACGACGGCGATCGCGCTCGAATGGCCGAGGCGGGCGCCGTCGCATCCCACTGCCCTACCTCGAATCTCTTCCTCGGCAGCGGCCTCTTCGATATGGCAAAGGCGAACGCGACCGGCATGTCCGTCACGCTCGGCACCGACGTCGGCGGCGGCACGTCGTTTTCGATGCTGCAAACGATGAACGAAGCGCACAAGGTCGCCCGCATGACGGGGCACCATCTGACAGCGACACGCATGTTCTGGCTCGCGACCGCCGGTGCCGCACAAGCCCTGGACCTCGGCGATACCATCGGCACGCTCGCGCCGCGCACGGAGGCCGACTTCGTCGTGCTCGACCCGGAGGCGACGCCGCTCATCGCGCGTCGCACGGCGCGCGCCGAATCGCTCGAGGAATGGCTGTTCGCGTTCGCGCTACTCGGCGACGATCGTGTCGTATTCGAAACCTATGCGGCAGGGCGATGTGTGCACCGCAGGGGTGCCTGGCGGTAACCCGACCAAAGGCTATCCGGCCATGCTTTGATCGCTATTGCGGCGAGGTTGCCGATACGCCGGATGCCGCGCCCGCGCCGCCCGTCGACGCCGAAGACGGCGTGACCGCCACCTCGTTCGACGCACCGCCGCCGTGCTTGTCGACCGGAATGCGAACCGTGCGCACCATACCGTTGCCGAGCGGGAAGTCCGCAAGCGCGCTGCGCACGAGATAGGGCATCGCTCGCACGAGCGACGGCTCCTCGTCCGTATTGCGCGCCGTCACGTTATAGACCTCCCTGCCCGATGTCCGATCCGTGATCCGTATCCCGAGCTCATGCGTGTAGACCGGATACGACTGGCTGACGTACCCTGCCGGAAATGGGCCGAACGGCCCCCAAGGGTCCATCGGACGCCAGAATGGACCGGGCCAGGGATTCGCATAGTAGACGGGCTGCGAAACCGTCATGGTATCGCCATGAAGCGAGTATGTGAGGGCGACGAGGTAATGCGCCCGTCCGCTCGGCACCTGCTTGAACGAGTAAGCCTCGAGCTCGTTTGCAACCAGTTGCTCGTACGTCGCCTGCTCGATGCTGTTTTGCTGCGGCGGTGTCCGCGTGAACGCGTAAGTCCGCGTCGCATCGCTGCCGCTCCACTCCGAAAACGCCGTTACCTGCGTCGTCACGTACGTCGTGCAGCCCGATAGCCACATTGCGCCCATCGCGAGCGCCGGCACAAGCGCGCGCCGCAATCGGTCCCAGTTCGCCATCATCTCGTTCCTCGCCTCATCGTCTAACGGTCGATCGGCAGCCCGGCGGGCGGCCGGTGCGATGATACGCCAACAGACCGACCCCGCGCCTTTGTACAATGGCTGGACTCCCTCCATGGAAGCATCGATCCGCCATGTCCGACACCACCAGCTCCACTGTCATTCGCCGGGCCGACTACACGCCGCCCGCTTTCCTGATCGATTCGGTCGCACTCGAGTTCGACCTCGTACCCGAGCGCACGTTCGTCAAGAACACGATGCGCGTGCGCCGCAACCCCGACGCGGCGCACGCCTCGCGGCTCGAGTTGATGGGGGAGGCGCTCGAACTGATTTCGGTCGAAATCGACGGCGCCCCTCATGCGGCGCACCGCGCGCACGAACATGGGCTCACGCTCGAAAGCGTGCCCGATGCATTCGAACTCACGATCGAGAGCGCCTGCGCGCCGGCCGAGAACACGACGCTCTCGGGCCTTTACGTATCCAGCGGCAACTTCTTCACTCAATGCGAGCAGTAGAAGAGGGTGTTTACCTC
>JBCNPL010000395.1:0-3421 GCA_039593375.1 Paraburkholderia sp.
TCTGCTCGGCGGAGATCCAGCGAATCTCCGGGGCCTCGCCGAGGTCATCGAGCTCGCCGAAACGCGCGGTCGGCACGAAGCGGATCTCGCTTTTTTGCACCGTCGGCACCACGGCATGCTCGCGCATCTTGACCAGCACGCCATGCGCGAACTGCGGCAGCGCGAACGCGTCGGTCAAATGCCCGATCGTACGGCCCCGGCGCACTCGCGCAAGCGCGAGCTGAGTGAAGAGCGGCACGGTCGTGTCGGCGCCCCAGGTGATCGCGAGCGGGAGCACGTAGCGCTCGGTATGCGTGCCGACGTCTGCCTCGATTTCCGTGAACGCGAAGCCTGCCTGCGGGATCGTCGTCAGTGCCGCCAGCCGCACGGCCTTGAGTTTCTGGTCCTTCGAGGCGAACCAGCGGCGTCTGCTCAGATAGGACGGCAGCACTTCCGATTCGAGCAGTCGCACGTTTTCCGGCGTAGGCCCCGTTTGCTCGGCTCGAATGACGAGCGTGACGAATTCGGGCAATTGCTCAGGGCCGGGCTGAGCCCAGGCAGGACGGTCCTCGCGACCGCAAAGCAGGAACCACAGGAAGCCGTACGGCGGGAACGTCAGCAGATAAGTCAGCTGACCGATGGCGGGAAACACCGAGTCGGCCGTCATCTCGATGGGGATGCGTCCGGCGAACTCGGAGAGGTCGAGCTCGACCGCCTGTGGCGCACGCGAGAGATTGGCGACGCAAAGGATCGGCGGGTGGCCCTCCAGCTCGCGCAGGTACGCGAGAATCTTGCGATTCGAGGGCTTGAGAAAGCGGATGCTGCCGCGTCCGAAGGTATGCGTCGAGCGGCGCGTGGCGAGCATCCGGCGTGTCCAGTTGAGCAGCGAATGCGGATCGCGTGTCTGCGCTTCGACGTTGACGGCGTCGAACCCATAGAGCGAGCCCATCAGCGGCGGCAGAACGAGCTGCTCCGGGTCCGCGCGTGAGAACCCGCCGTTACGGTCGGACGACCACTGCATGGGCGTGCGCACACCGTCGCGATCGCCTAGGTGGATGTTGTCGCCCATGCCTAGCTCGTCGCCATAGTAGATGACGGGCGTGCCCGGCATCGAGAGCAGTACCGAGTTGATGAGCTCGATGCGGCGCCGATCGCGCTCCATGAGCGGCGCGAGGCGCCGGCGGATACCGAGATTGAGCCGCGCGCGCCGATCGCTCGCATAGGCGTTCCAGAGGTAGTCGCGTTCGGAGTCGGTCACCATCTCGAGCGTGAGCTCGTCATGATTGCGCAGAAAAATCGCCCATTGGCAACTCGGCGGCAACTCCGGCGTCTGCTTCATGATGTCGGTGATCGGAAAGCGGTCCTCGCTTGCGATCGCCATGTAGATACGCGGCATCAACGGGAAGTGGAACGCCATGTGGCATTCATCTTCGTTGCCGAAATACTCCTGTACGTCTTCGGGCCATTGATTCGCTTCGGCGAGCAACATCCGGTTCGGATATTCCGCATCGATCGTTGCACGGATCTTCTTCAGGACCTCGTGCGTCTCGGGCAGATTCTCGTTGCTCGTCCCTTCGCGCTCGACGAGATAGGGCACCGCGTCGAGCCTCAGCCCGTCGATGCCCATGTCGAGCCAGAAGCGCATGACCGAAAGCACTTCGCGCAGCACCGCCGGGTTGTCGAAGTTGAGGTCGGGCTGGTGCGAGTAGAAGCGGTGCCAATAGTAGGCTCCCGCGACAGGATCGTGTGTCCAGTTCGAAGGCTCCGTATCGATGAAGATGATGCGCGTGCCGACGTATTTCTGATCCGTGTCGGACCAGACGTAGTAGTTGCGATAGTTCGACCCCGGCTTCGCACGGCGCGCTCGCTGAAACCACGGATGCTGATCGGATGTGTGATTGATGACGAGCTCGGTCACGACGCGGATGCCGCGCGCATGTGCGCCCTGAATGAACCGCCGCGCATCCGCGAGCGTGCCGTAATCGGGGTGAACGCCTCGATAGTCGGCGATGTCGTAGCCGTCGTCGCGGCGCGGCGAAGGATAGAACGGAAGCAGCCAGACCGTGTCGACGCCGAGTTCGGCGATATAGTCGAGCTTCGCGATGAGCCCCTGAAAATCGCCGACGCCGTCGTTGTTCGCATCGAAGAACGACTTCACATGGACTTGGTAGATGATCGCGTCTTTGTACCAAAGCGGATCGTCGGCAAGCGGCGATCGCTTGACGCGTCGGCTGCCGCGCGTGCGCGCCGCGTGCGCCGCGCCTTCCGCCTTCGCGCCCTCGGCCCCTCGCGGAGCCGAGGGCGCCGATGCCGGCGAATCGATATGTTGCTCTTCACGCTTCATGATCAATCTCCCCCCGGGGCGCCGGCACCCGTCGAACGCATCTCCTTATGCGCGCGTGCGTCGCGCGGCAATCCCGCCGCGGGCGCGATGCGCCAGATCGCGAAGGGCCGCGTATCGGGCTCGAGACGAATGTGCTGACGGCGTCCGTGCCATTCGAAGTGCGCGCCGCTCATGAGGTCGGTCACGGCGAGCGCATCCCAGTGCTGCATGCGCCAGTGCTCAAGTGTCTGCCATGGCAGGTCGATATCGGCTTCCTGCGGCGCGAACGGATCGAGGCTGATCGCGACGAGAATCACGTTGTCGCGTGCCGCCGTCGCCTTTTCGAAAAAGAGGATCCTTTCGTTGTCGGCGGGCAGGAACGTGAGGCCCAGATGGGACTGCAAGGCAGGGTTGGCCCTGCGGATCCGGTTCAGGGCCGTGATGACGTCGACGATGTTGCCGGGCCGATTCCAATCCCAGGCGCGCAACTGATACTTCTCGGAGTCGAGATATTCCTCGCTGTTCGGCAGCGGCGTCGCCTCGCACAGTTCGAAGCCGCAATAGACGCCCCATAGCCCGGACAGCGTCGCGGCCAGCGCGGCGCGAATCATGAAGCCGCCACGACTCGAAGCCTGCAGGTGACGCGGATTGATGTCGGGCGTATTGACGAAGAACTGCGGGCGGAAATATTCGCGCACGTCCGTTTGCGTGAGCTCCGTCAGATAATCGATGAAGTCGCGCTTCGACTCGCGCCAGGTGAAGTACGTGTACGACTGGGAGAAGCCGAGCTTCGCGAGCCGATACATCAGACGCGGACGCGTGAACGCCTCCGAGAGGAAGACTATGTCGGGATCGTGCGCGCGAATGTCGGCGATCATCCATTCCCAGAACGGCAACGGCTTGGTATGCGGGTTGTCGACGCGGAAGATACGCGCGCCCGCATCGATCCAGAACCGGATGATGTCGCGCAGCGCGAGCCACAGCGCGGGTTTTGCGTCGTGCGCGTAGAACTCGGGGTTGACGATGTCCTGGTACTTCTTCGGCGGGTTCTCCGCATAGCGCAGCGTGCCGTCGGGGCGCCAGGCGAACCACGATGCGTGCTCGGTCAGCCAGGGATGA
>JBCNPL010000396.1:0-3406 GCA_039593375.1 Paraburkholderia sp.
GCGGTATCGGGCGCGCGGCGAGCGGTCTGCTGACCGACTCGTTCGCAGGCATCGTACTCGCCGAGACGTTCGTGGCCGCGCCGTTTCTGATCGTGGCAGCGCGTTCGGCGTTCGCATCGGTCGACCCGGTGCTGGAAGACGTCGCCGCAACGCTCGGGCATCACGCCGCCAGCCGGTTCTTTCGCGTGGCGCTGCCGGCCGCGTGGCCCACGATTCGCGCAGGGCTTGCGCTTGCATGGTTGCGTGCATTCGGCGAATTCGGCGCGACGGTGATGGTCGCCTACCATCCGTATTCGTTGCCCGTTTATACCTACGTCGTCTTCGGCGGGCAGGGCTTGCCGGCGATGATGCCGTTGTTGTTGCCGACGCTCGCCATCGCGATTGTTTGCGCTGCCTTATCGGTCTATAGCCGCGCCAGCGGATACGAAGAAGCAATATCACGCGTCGAGAACGGCGACGAACCGCTTGTCGCTGTGCCGAATTCCACCGCGACGACCGCAAACCGAGACCAGCGGCTCGCGATTCACTTGAGCCGCCGCCTCGGGTCGTTCAGTCTTGATGTCGCATGGACGCCGTCGACGCGGCGGCTCGCCATCGTCGGGCCTTCCGGTTCCGGAAAATCGCTGGCGCTGCGTCTCATCGCGGGCCTTGAGCGCAACGAGGGCGGCACGGTCATGCTCGGCGCTGCCGATCTCGAGAATTTGCCGCCCGAGCGTCGGCAGATCGGCTATATGCCGCAGGATTACGGGCTCTTTCCGCACATGACGGTTGGCGAGCAGTTGGCGTTTCCTGTCGATGGGGACCCGGTCGCGGCGCGTTACTGGACCGATCATTTGGGGTTGTCGGGATTGCTCGGCCGTTTTCCGCGCGAACTTTCACTCGGGCAGCGTCAGCGCGTTGCGCTTGCGCGAGCGCTCACGCGTCACAGTCACCTCTTGTTGTTCGACGAGCCGTTTTCCGCGCTCGATACGCCGCGCCGCCGCCGTCTGCAGCGATCGCTGCGCGATCTCCAGCGAGAAATCGCCGCTGTCACGGTCATCGTGACCCACGATCCCGACGAGGCGGCGCTGCTTGCCGACGAGATTCTCGTCATCGATCAAGGTCGCGCGCTGCAATCGGGACTGGTCGAAAGCGTATTCGAGCGTCCTGCGAACATGCGCGTGGCGGAGCTGCTTGGCTTGCGCAACATAGGGACTGGCGTGATCTGCGCACCGGGATCGATTAGCATCAACGATCGATTCATGCTGGAAACGATCGACCGCCCGATGGAAGCGGGGCAACGGGTGATGTGGCGCGTTGCGTCGCGGGCGATTCGGCTCTCGCCGCGAGGGCCGCTCGAAGCTTTCGTCGAATCGGTCGAGCTTCGCGACGGCGAACGTTTCGCACGCCTCGATATCGGCGGCGTCCAACTCGACGTCGCGGTCGAGGACGCATCGCTGCGCGAGCAGGAGGTCTGCCGTTTCTTTATCGACCCGGCCGGGGTATCGGCGTGGACGAGCGTCGCTGGGCCACACCATGAGACGTTTCGCAACGCTGCTCCGCATCCGTCCGGATCGTCGAAAGTTGCGCTGTGACGAGCCAACGGCTCGAGTCGTCCGCCGCTTTTGTCAAAATATCGATGTCAGCCTCGGCCATTTCCTTCGCTGAAAGCCTCCGGCGATTGGCGTTAGACTTGTTGCTATGGAAAAGTGTCGCTACTGCGGAAGAATTCGTGACGAATGGGATTGTCACGGGGACGAGTGTCGCAAGGCGATAGCCAGAGCTTTGCGGCGGCAGCGCTCGGGCTTGCCGATGATTCCAAATGTGATCCGGAACGAGATCCCACGTGATGCAACGACGGACCAAGTCATCAACGTGCTCTCGCGTCAGCGATTACGCGCGCGCCGCGGCAACGAAGAACGCCGGGAACGCAAGGCGGTGGAAGACGGCGACGAGGAGTGACGGGCGGATTGCGATATCAAATCGGCGCGCCATCGCTAACCGCGCGAATGAAATTGACGATGGTTACGTGAGCTCAGTGTTCGGCAGCCGGATCGTAGCGCACCACCCGATCATTTTCCTCGGGCATATTGCGTGCGACGATCGCGCGCGCGGGTAACGTGTCGCTGAGGTTGAACGGCTGATGCGGTACGCCGGGTGGCACGAATAGGAAATCGCCGGCCTCGGTGACGACGGATTCCCGCAAGCCCGGGCCATAGCGCGTCTCGACACGGCCCTCGAGCACATAGATTCCGGTTTCGTACCCGACGTGGACGTGTGGTTCGGCATGCCCCCCGGGCGGCACGACGACGAGGTGCATCGACAAGCTCGTCGACCCCACGGTGTCCGCGGAGATACCCACGAAGTAAGGCAACTGCTGAGTCGTGGCGATTTCGCGATCGGGATGCACCACCACCAGTGAAGCTTGAGTGCCGGACAGGCCGTTTTCCATGGCACACCTCCGCATGACGAACTTACTGCGTAACCTCGGGCTGGCGTTTGCGGCGCCATTCTGCATATTGCCAAGCGAAGAGCCCCGGCAGAAAGATGATCAAGTCGCGTATGCGGCGCGCGCCCGCAAGCGCGAGGCTGGTCTGGGCATCGAGGCCCAGCGCGCTGCCGATCAGCAGAAATCCGCCTTCCTGAATGCCGAGGGCGCCCGGGACGAAGAACGCGGCGCTGCTCAATGCCTGAACGAGCGACTCGAGAGCGACAGCCTTCAGAAAGCTGACTTTCGCGCCGAGAAAATAAAGCGCGAGCCAGATCTCGAGCGCCGTCGCAAGCCATTGCAGGGACTGCCAGACGAGCAGGTATCGCGTCACGATGCCTCGCTGACGCCAGATCCGCTTGATCGATTGATCGATGCGCACGGATTCGCCGAGGAGCGTCGTCAGCTTGCCGCTCGTTACGCGGTTGAAAAAATGCGTGAGGCGCTCGAACGGTTTCGCATGCTGCACGACCGAAAACAACACGAGTACCGGCGTCAGCAACGCGAGGCCCCATGCGAAATTCGCGGCGAGTTCGAGCGACCCTGAGGCAGCGTGTCCGAGCAGATAGCCGATGCCCGCGATCGCAAAAATCACCTGGCTGATGAGCGTGAGCTGTATATCGACGATGAGGCTCGCCATCGCCGCGGCTGGCCGCATCCCCCAGCGCCGCATCATGCGGAACGTGACGATTTCGCCGCCTATTCGTGCGACGGGCAGCATGCCGTTCACGGACTCCCGAATCCATACAAGGCCCAGCACGGCCGAAAGCTTGGGCCTGATTGCGCCGCGCATCAGCATTTGCCAATCCTTGGCATTGGCGAGCATCGGCAGCACATGAGCAACGGCGGCGAGCAGAAGGCCTGCGCCCGCGGCGCGCATCAACGCCAGCACGGCCTCGGCGTTCTCACGCCAGACGAGCCATACCGCGACGGCCAATC
>JBCNPL010000397.1:0-3397 GCA_039593375.1 Paraburkholderia sp.
ATGAGGGCACCTGGGTGATCACGCTGTTCGCCGCGGCCAACGCGGTATCGATTCCGCTGACGGGCTGGCTGACGCAGCGCATCGGGCAGATCAAGCTCTTCGTTGCCGCGATCCTGCTGTTCTCGTTATCTTCGTGGCTGTGCGGGGTGGCGCCGAATCTGATGGTGTTGCTCGCGGCGCGCGTCTTGCAGGGCGCGGTGGCAGGCCCGTTGATCCCATTGTCGCAAGCGATCCTGCTCGGATCCTATCCGAAGGAACGGAGCTCCACGGCGCTTTCGTTGTGGGCGATGACAGCGACGGTCGGCCCGATCGCGGGCCCGGCGCTGGGCGGCTGGATTACCGATAGCTATAGCTGGTCGTGGATCTTCTATATCAACATTCCTGTCGGCCTCTTCGCGGCAGCGGTGACATGGGTGATCTATCGGGATCGCGAATCGCCGACGCGCAAGCTTCCCATCGACAAAACCGGTCTCCTGTCGCTGATCGCGTGGGTTGCGTCGCTGCAGATCATGCTCGACAAGGGGAAGGATCTCGACTGGTTCAATTCGCCTGTCATCTGCGCGCTGGCAGTCGTAGCCACGGTCAGTTTCCTCTTCTTCCTGATCTGGGAGTTCACCGCGAAGAACCCGATCGTAGACGTTCGTCTTTTTGCGGTCCGTAATTTTCGGGGCGGCACGATCGCCATCTCCGTCGCATATGCCGTGTTCTTCGCGAACCTCGTGATCCTTCCGCAATGGATTCAGGGTTACCTCGGCTATCGTGCGGTGGACGCCGGGCTTGTCACGGCGCCGCTCGGCATCTTCGCCGTGTTGCTCGCACCTGTGATGGCCAGGATCATGCCCAAGTCCGATCCGCGTATCCTGGCGACCCTGGCGTTCGTCGGCTATGCAGGCGTCTTCTTGATGCGTTCGCACTACACGACGAACGTCGATCAATGGACGCTCGTGTTGCCGACGCTCCTACAGGGTATTCCAACCGCGCTCTTTTTCGTGCCGCTGACGGCGATCATCCTGTCCGGCCTGCCCGCCGACAAGATCCCGGCCGCGGCCGGCGTATCGAACTTCGCAAGGGTGTTCGCCGGCGCGGCAGGCACTTCGCTCGTCACGACCGGTTGGAACAACCGGACGATCCTGCACCATGCGCAACTCGCGGAGCAGACGAGCGTCGACAATCCGACGTACGAGGCGGCCATCGCGAACGTGCACGCGACGCTCGGCGGCAGCCTCGATCAGGCCGTGGCGTTCTTCGAGCGCTCGTTGAACGCGCAAGCGGCGATGCTCGGGTTGAACGATATCTTCTGGCTGTCGGCCATGATTTTTGTCGTGATCATTCCGCTGATCTGGCTGACCAAGCCGGCGAAAGGCGGCGGCGGCGCGGCGGCGGCGGGGGCGCACTGAAATCGAGACGATCGCACATCGCGGCGCCGGCGATGAACCGTGTCGGATGAGTGCTGATCCGACGGCCTTTTTCCCAAAAACGACATGGGCCCTCGATCGCCTTTTTGGTTGATTGACCGTTCAAATAAAAAAAACATAGAGTGGCCACGAATGACTGAACGCCCACTCAAAGAGCGATCGATTCCAACGACGACCGGAGCACACCATGCACTACCCCTGGAGCAAGTCACGTCAACTTGGCGCCGCCATCGGCTGCGCCGCGCTGTGTCTCGGCTCGCTGCAAGCCGGGAACGCATTCGCACAGACGAGCGCGGCGAACGGCGGCGCCGATGCCGCGAATTCGGCGCACGCGGCGGACGCCGCCGGCACGGCGAATGCGGTTCCGGCGGCCACCGCCGCGGTTGATCCGCCCACTCCGGCAAGCGCTCCCGCGTCGTCCGCGCCGGCCGCCTCTCCGTTCACCGCGAATGTCACGTTGGCTTCGCAGTACGTGTCGCGCGGGTTTCGCCAGACATGGGGCAAACCGGCGATTCAGGGCGGTTTCGACTACACGCACTCGAGCGGCCTTTTTGCCGGCACCTGGCTCTCGACGGTCAGCAGCAAGTTCATCGAGGGCGGCACCGTCGAGTGGGATCTCTACGGCGGCTACGGCGGCTCTATCGGCGATCTGTCCTATACCGGAACGATCTACTACTACGTCTATCCGGGCGCGCGCATGGAAGCGAGCGCGACGAACTACAACTACGGCGAATTCGTCGCGGCATTGACCTACAAATGGTTCACGGCGAGGTATTGGCTGACTTACACGCCGAACTACTTCGGCTACGACAGCCAGTCGCTCGGCATCGGCAACGACAAGGGCAGTCGCGGCTCAGGCTACCTCGATCTGAATACCAACATCGATCTCACACACGGCTTTTCGCTGCTGCTCCATTACGGCTGGGAGCGTGTGCAGAACTTCTCGGCCTACAACTGGCAGGACGCGAAAGTGGCTGTCTCGAAGACGTTCGACGGCGGCTGGACGCTGACAGGCGCGGTGACGAAGGGGTGGGGCGCGACGAACGTGTATGACCACTACACGACCGGTGCCCGCGATTCGGCCGGCAACATCGCTGTCTCGAACCCGTTGCAGACGACGTTTTTCGCAACACTGACGAAGACTTTCTGATTCGTTTGCTCGACAGCTACGACCGTCCTGTTTCCCGCGGCGACATGATTGCATCGTCCCTGTTTTTGTTGATTGATCGTTCAAATAAAAACCACTAGAGTAGTCGCATTATGTCCCGAGGCCGCTCACCATGCCCAAAGTCGGAATGCGCGAAGTGCGTCGCGCGCAATTGATCGACGCCACGTTGCTGTCAATCGACGAGTGTGGTCTGTCGGGGACGACGCTCGCGTCGGTCGCACAGCGCGCGAACATTTCGACAGGCATCGTGAGCCATTACTTCGGCGACAAGAGCGGGCTGCTCGAAGCAACGATGCGTCACATCCTTCGCGATCTATGGGCGGCGACGCGGCGGCGGCGGCTCGCCGCGGCGAAGGCCGGCCCGCGAGCGCGACTTCGCGCGATCGTGGCGGCGAATTTCGACGTGTCGCAGGTGAACACGCCGGTGATGAAAACGTGGCTTGCGTTCTGGGCGCAGAGCATGCACGAGGATGCGCTGCGCCGCTTGCAGCGTGTCAACACGCGGCGGCTCTATTCGAACCTCTGCGCCGAGTTCAGAAAGGTGATGAAGCTCGCGGCCGCTCGCCGCGCCGCGCGCGGGCTCGCGGCGATGATCGACGGCTTGTGGCTGCGCGGCGCGCTGATCGGCGAGCCGTTCGATACGAAAGCCGCCTTGCGGCTCGCCAACGAGTACATCGACTTGCTGCTCGCGCAGCGCGAGGGCTTACGCGAATGATCCACGTGGCGTGGCCGTGCCGTCCTACCGGTTTGCGAGGAAACCCCTGATGCCAGACTACGGTTTGCAGCGACTCTTCATCGGCGGCGAGTTCGTCGA
>JBCNPL010000398.1:0-3395 GCA_039593375.1 Paraburkholderia sp.
CGCGGCATAAACGCTGCAGCCCTCGCGTTTGCCGATCACCTGGTCGATGAAATGCAGGTGCCGATGCGTCGTGCTGATCGTGCCGCACATCATCCCGTCGGCCTCGCCTTTCTCGAGCAGCATCGACCCGATCAGCGTCGTGCGTCGCCGCATTTCGAGCTTCGCCATCTGCTGGCTGATACCCTTGCGCGCCATCATCTTCGCGTACGTCTGCCAGAAATCGCGGTAGCGCTCATCGTGCTCCGTATTGACGATCGTGAAGTCGACCCCTGCCGCGAGCCGCAACCCGTAACGCTCGATCCGGTTCTCGATGACCGCGGGCCGACCGATCAGAATCGGCGTGGCGATCTTCTCGTCCACCACGATCTGCACCGCGCGCAACACGCGCTCCTCTTCGCCCTCCGCGAACACCACGCGCTTTTTCTCGGGCGCCACCGCGCGCGCCTGCTGAAACACCGGCTTCATCGTCGTGCCGCTGTGGTAGACGAATTGCTGCAGGTGCTGCTTGTACGCCTCCATGTCCTCGATCGGCCGCGTGGCCACGCCCGAATCCATCGCGGCTTGCGCCACGGCCGGCGCGATCTTCACGATCAGGCGCGGATCGAACGGCTTCGGAATCAGGTAGTCTCGCCCGAACGAGAGATCCTGAATTCCGTACGCCGTCGCGACGATGTCGCTCTGCTCCTGGCGCGCGAGTTCCGCGATCGCATTGACGGCCGCGATCTCCATCTCGCGCGTGACCGTCGTCGCGCCCGCGTCGAGCGCGCCGCGGAAGATGAACGGGAAGCAGAGAACGTTGTTGACCTGATTCGGATAGTCGGTGCGCCCCGTGGCGAGCACGGCGTCCGGGCGCACTTCGAGCGCGACTTCCGGAAGGATCTCCGGCGTCGGGTTCGCGAGCGCGAGGATCAGCGGCTTATCGGCCATGTGTTTGACCATCTCGGGCTTCAGCACGCCGCCGGCCGAGAGGCCCAGGAAAATGTCCGCGCCTTCGATCACCTCGGCGAGCGTGCGCGCCGATGTCTCGCGCGCGAACCGCTCCTTGTCCGGATCCATCAGTTCCGTACGCCCCTGATAAACGACGCCGGCCAGGTCGGTCACGAAGATGTTCTCGAGCGGAAGCCCGAGATCGATGAGCAAATCGAGGCACGCGAGCGCCGCCGCCCCGGCGCCCGAGGCCACGAGCTTGACCTTGCCGATGTCCTTGCCGACCACCTTGAGCCCGTTCAGCACCGCGGCGGCCACGACGATCGCCGTGCCGTGCTGGTCGTCGTGGAAGACCGGAATCTTCATCCGCTTGCGGCATTCGCGCTCCACGATGAAGCAGTCGGGCGCCTTGATGTCCTCGAGGTTGATGCCGCCGAACGTCGGCTCTAGCGCCGCGATGACATCGACGAGCTTATTCGGATCGGACTCGTTGACCTCGATGTCGAAAACGTCGATGCCCGCGAACTTCTTGAACAGGACCGCCTTGCCTTCCATGACCGGTTTCGAGGCGAGCGGACCGATGTTGCCGAGGCCCAGCACCGCGGTGCCGTTCGTCACGACGCCGACCAGGTTGCTGCGCGCGGTGAAGCGCGCCGCATTGAGCGGATTCTCGACGATCTCCTCGCACGCGAACGCCACGCCCGGCGAATAGGCGAGCGCCAGGTCGCGCTGGTTGATCATCTGCTTGGTCGGCGCGATGGCGATTTTGCCGGGAGCGGGGAACTCGTGATAGTCGAGCGCGGCGTCGCGCAGTTTGGTTTTGGCGGGATTCGTAGACATGAGAAGAAAAATCCAGGCGTCGGGGCCGATTAGAATAGGAGGTCGACGCATTGTAGCGCCATTCCCCGGCCCGTCCGCGCAGGCTAGGCAACGCATAGACCATCCGGACAGCCCTTCCACGGACTTCACCGCGATCCGCGACGATCGTCGTCGTTATTGCGACCATCAGCTCGAAACATGCCGCTTTCAGAGTTTTCCCTTATCGATCGTTTCTTCGCGCGCCGAGCCCGTGCCGCCGCCGGAGCGGGCTCCAATGCGGCGGCGAGGCTCGGCATCGGCGACGACTGCGCGCTGCTGGCAGCGCGGCACGACGAACTTCTCGCCGTGTCGACGGACATGCTCGTCGAGGGCCGGCATTTCCTGCCCGACGCCGATCCGCATGCGCTCGGCCATAAGGCCCTCGCGGTGAATCTGTCCGATCTCGCCGCGATGGGCGCGAAACCGCGCGCCTTTACGCTCGCGCTCGCGCTCGAGACGCCGCGCGAGACGTGGCTCGCGTCCTTCGCCGACGGCATGTTCGAATTGGCCGAGCGTTTCGGTTGCGAGCTCGTCGGCGGCGACACCACGCGCGGTCCCCTCAATCTCTGCCTGACCGTCTTCGGCGACGTGCCGGCCGACGCGGCGTTGCGCCGCGACGGCGCCCGCGCGGGCGACGACATCTGGGTATCGGGCACGCTCGGCGATGCGCGCGCGGGCCTTGCACTCATGCGCGGCGAGTGGGCCGATGCGCCCTTTGGCGAAGACGGCGAGGCTCACGCCGCCGAGGATGTGACATTTCTGCGCCGCGCGCTCGAGCGCCCCGAGCCGCGCATTGCGCTCGGGCTGGCACTGCGCGGACTCGCCCGTGCCGCGCTCGACATTTCGGACGGCCTCGCGGGCGATCTCATGCACATCCTCGAGCGTTCGCGCGTCAGCGCGATCGTCGACGTCGATGCCGTTCCCTGCTCGCGCGCGCTGCAAAAACTGCAGCGCGACACACGGTTGCAATGCGCGCTCGCTGGCGGCGACGACTACGAGCTCTGCTTCACGGCTCCTCCCGACGCGCGTTCCGCAATCGTGACTGCCGGCGAGCGCGCGGGCGTCGCGGTCACGCGCATCGGTACAATAACCGCCTTGCGCGATGCGGCCGGCGTGCCGGCGATCGCGTGGCGCGACGCGGCCGGCGCGCCACTATCTCTGACGTTGCACGGATTCGATCACTTCAATGCAGACTGACCCGACGCTTCGCGACGGCGCCCAAACCGAACTGCCGACGGGGGCGCCGCGGCGCGCCACGGCGCGCTTCATGCTGTCGCATCCGTTCCATATCGTTTCGCTCGGCTTCGGCAGCGGCCTGTCGCCCATCGCGCCCGGCACGGTCGGAACGCTCTTCGCCTGGGTCTCGTTCGCGGTGCTCACGCGGCACCTGACCGTCACGGAATGGGCGAGCCTCATCGTGATCGGTTTCTTCGCGGGCATCGGACTATGCGGATTCACGGCGAAAAAGCTCGGCGTCGGCGATCCATCGCCCGTCGTCTGGGACGAAATCATCGCCTTTTGGCTCGTTCTGCTTTTCGTCACGCCCGAGACCTTCGTCGGCCAGCTTTGGGCGTTCGTCGTCTTTCGCTTCTTCGACATGGTCAAGCCGC
>JBCNPL010000399.1:0-3384 GCA_039593375.1 Paraburkholderia sp.
GACGCGCAAGGTAATCCGGTCAAGGACGCGAACGGCAACGCGGTGCCGCAGGACATGAAGGCCGCCAAGCAGACGATCGCAATGGGGCCGGTCGCCTCGCAAGAAGCGATCAAGATGGTCGGCACGAACGGCGGCGGTTTCTTCAACGCGAACTCGGCCCATCCCTATGAGAATCCGACGCCGCTCACGAACTTCGTGCAGATCCTCGCCATGCTCGCTATTCCCGCGGCGCTGTGCGTGATGTTCGGCCGGATGGTCGGCGATCGTCGTCAGGGCTATGCCGTGCTCGCGGCGATGACGATTGCCTTCGCCGTCGCATGCTGGGGCGAAATTTCCGCCGAGCAATCGGGCAACCCGCTCTTGAGTGCGCTGCACGTCGATCAGACCGCTTCGGCGCGACAGGCGGGCGGCAACGCCGAGGGCAAGGAAGTGCGCTTCGGCATCGCGCAATCGGGCCTCTTCACGGTTGCGACGACGGCGGCTTCGTGCGGTGCCGTCGACAATACGCATGATTCGCTGACACCGATGGGCGGCTTCGTGCCGCTCTTGCTCATCCAGCTCGGCGAGGTCGTTTTCGGCGGTGTCGGCTCGGGGCTCTACGGCATGCTCGTCTTCGCGTTGCTCGCGGTCTTCGTCGCCGGGCTGATGATTGGCCGCACGCCCGAATACGTCGGCAAGAAGATCGAGTCGTTCGAGATGAAGATGGTGTCGATCGCCATTCTCGCCACGCCGTTCCTCGTGCTCGTCGGTGCCTCGATCGCCGTGCTTTCGCCGCTCGGAACCGCCGGCACCGCGAATCCGGGGCCGCACGGCTTCACCGAGATTCTCTATGCGTTCAGCTCGGCGGCGAACAACAACGGCAGTGCGTTTGCCGGCCTCTCCGTCAATACGCCGTTTTATAACACGCTGCTCGCGATCGCGATGTGGTTCGGCCGGTTCTCCTCAATCGTCCCGGTGCTGGCGCTCGCGGGCGCGCTCGCGAACAAGAAGCGGATCGCCGTCACGGCGGGCACATTGCCGACGCATGGGCCGCTCTTCGTCGTGTTGCTCCTGGGCACGCTCGTGCTCGTCGGCGCGCTCACCTATGTGCCTTCGCTCGCGCTTGGCCCCGTGGTCGAGCATTTGCAAATGATCGCAGGTCATTGATTTCGAGGAACGTATGTCCAACAACGATCAAACGCCTGCCCATCGACCGGAAAACCTCGGGCAGGCACGTACCGCGGCGCGCTCGATGTTCGATCCGACGCTCGTCAAACCCGCGATCGTCGATTCGTTCAAGAAGCTCGCGCCGCGCACGCAGTTACGTAACCCGGTGATGTTTTGCGTCTATCTCGGCAGCATCCTGACGACGATACTGTGGGCCGCCGCGCTCGCGGGCCAGGCCGAAGCGCCCGCCGAATTCATTCTTGCCGTCGCGCTCTGGCTCTGGTTCACGGTGCTCTTCGCGAACTTCGCCGAAGCGCTGGCCGAAGGCCGCTCGAAGGCGCAGGCCGCTTCACTCAGGAGTGCGAAGCACAACGTGATGGCCAAGAAGCTCGGCGAGCCGCATCCGAAGGCACCCATTCGTGTCGTCACCTCGACGGATCTGCGCAAGGGCGACGTGGTGCTCGTCGAAACCGGCGATACGATCCCAGCCGACGGCGAGGTGATCGAGGGCGTCGCATCGGTCGACGAATCGGCGATCACTGGCGAATCGGCGCCCGTCATCCGCGAATCGGGCGGAGACTTCTCGTCGGTGACGGGCGGCACGCGTGTGCTGTCCGACTGGATTGTCGTACGCGTATCCGTCAATCCCGGTGAAGCGTTCCTCGACCGGATGATCGCCATGGTCGAAGGCGCCAAGCGTCAGAAGACGCCAAACGAAATCGCGCTGACGATCTTGCTCGTCGCGCTCACACTCGTTTTGCTCTTCGCGACGGCGACGTTGTTGCCGTTTTCGATGTTCGCCGTGGCCGCGGCGAAGGCGGGCCATGTCGTCTCGATCACCGCGCTCGTCGCACTGCTGGTCTGTCTCATTCCGACGACGATCGGCGGTTTGCTGTCGGCGATCGGCGTGGCCGGCATGAGCCGGCTGATGCAGGCGAACGTGATCGCCACCTCGGGCCGTGCCGTCGAAGCGGCCGGCGACGTCGATGTGCTGTTGCTCGACAAGACGGGCACGATCACGCTCGGCAACCGGCAGGCCGCGGCATTCGTGCCGGCCCCCGGGGTAACGGAGGAGATGCTCGCGGACGCGGCGCAGCTTTCGTCGTTGGCCGACGAAACCCCTGAAGGGCGAAGTATCGTCGTGCTCGCGAAGCAACGCTTCAATATCCGCGAGCGCGACATGGCCTCGCTCAACGCGGAATTCCTCGGCTTCACCGCGCAAACGCGCATGAGCGGCGTCGACCTGTCCGCCGAGGCGACTTTCTCCGGGAGCCTCCATGAGCATGTTTCCTCGGCAGCGCTCACGCGTGCGATCCGCAAGGGTGCGGCCGACGCGGTGCGCCGGTATGTGGAAGAAGGCGGTGGCCGCTTTCCGCATGAAGTGCAAAAAGCGGTCGACGACGTGGCGCGCCGCGGCAGCACGCCGCTCGTCGTGGCCGAGAAGCTCGGCGCGCGCGGTGCCGAACGAGGCAGTGCGCGCGTGCTCGGCGTCATCGAGCTGAAGGACATCGTGAAGGGCGGCATCAAAGAGCGTTTCGCGGAACTGCGCAAGATGGGCATCAAGACGGTGATGGTGACCGGCGATAACCGGCTGACCGCAGCCGCGATCGCGGCCGAAGCCGGCGTCGACGATTTCCTCGCCGAGGCGACGCCCGAGGCGAAGCTCGCGACGATTCGTTCGCATCAGGGCGAGGGCCGGCTCGTGGCGATGACGGGCGACGGCACCAACGATGCGCCCGCGCTCGCGCAGGCCGACGTGGCGGTGGCGATGAACACCGGTACGCAAGCCGCGAAGGAAGCGGGAAACATGGTCGATCTCGACTCGAACCCGACGAAGCTGATCGAGATCGTGGAGATCGGCAAGCAGATGCTGATGACGCGCGGCTCACTGACCACCTTTTCGATCGCCAACGACGTCGCCAAGTACTTTGCGATCATCCCCGCGGCGTTCGCGACGACTTACCCGCAACTGCGTGTGCTCGACCTGATGCATCTCACGTCGCCGGCATCGGCGATTCTCTCGGCGGTGATCTTCAACGCACTCATCATCGTCTTCCTGATCCCGCTCGCGTTGAAGGGCGTTCCGTACCGTCCGCTCGGAGCGGCCGCGCTGCTGCGGCGCAATCTTCTGATCTATGGCCTCGGCGGCATCGTCCTGCCATTCCCGTTCATCAAACTGATCGACATGGGACTTACCGCGATGGGCTGGGCCTGACTTTCTGGAGTTGGAATGATCAT
>JBCNPL010000004.1:0-43123 GCA_039593375.1 Paraburkholderia sp.
TTGAGCAGATACCAAGCGGCCATGTAGGCAAAGGCCGGCGATGCCTTCCAAGCGTCGGACGAAAAGCGCCGGTCCGGCAGATCGGGAACCGACGCGCCGCCAGCGCTCGCCTGTTTCATCAGCTCGAGGAAGTCTCGCGAATAGTCGGCTTGCAACTGCCGCATCCGCTCGGGCGACACCGGCAGCGGAATTCCGGGAAGACCTTGTGCCGTCGGCGCGCCGTTCGGGGCGGCAGGCATCGCGAACAGCGAGGACAAAGGCGGCATCTGCGGCATTTGCGGCATCGCGAACGGAATCTGCGACATCTGCGGCATCGGCGGCATCGCGAATGGAAACGCGAATGGCGCGGCCGCGCCGTTCATCGCAGATGCGCCGGCACCCGACGCCGGCGGCCGCGATATCTCCGCGGCAAACGTACGCCACGCGTTCATCCATGCATCGAACATTCGTTGCGGATCGGCGTTGCCCGCCGCGGCTTGCTGCTCGCGGCTCGAAGAAGGATCAGCGTGGGAGGAAGTCGAAGGACGTTTTGAAGCAGTCATACCCGCTCGTGACCGGTAAGCCTCGGAAGACTGATTGATAGGCGGGTTGCAGCGCATCCGGGCGAACCCTCGGGACTTCGATGCGCTCACCCATTGCGAGGGCCATTCTTGCTCCCCGCCGTAAGCCGTGTCAATGCTTGAGACCGATTTTGCCGCACTGCGATAGCTTTTTTATTATCGTTTTCCCGATGTCGATCGCGCGGACGGTCGGCCATGCCGGCAAACGTATTGTCAGTACATACGATTTCCGCGCGTCGACCGGCGCAACATCTTTTCGACACCGATCGTCGCGCGCGGTTCGGTCATTTCTTGTGCGGCGCATCGCTCAGCGCCGGTTCCCGCCCTCATTGATCGATCCAGACGAGCGCGGCCATTCGCCCCGTCACGCGATCGCGGCGATACGAGTAGTAACGATCGTGCTGCGTGACCGTGCAGGCGTCACCGCCCGTCACCCGGACGATGCCCTGCCGCGCCAGGCGCAAGCGAGCGAGCGCATAGAGGTCGGCCAGATACTTGCCCTGCATCTGTGTGCGCGGCACGAACGCGTCGGATGTCGGCCCTCGCTCGGCACCCTCCGCTTCGGCCATGAATGCGTCTCGGACGTCATCGCCGACCTCGAACGCCTGCGGGCCGATTGCCGGGCCCAGATACGCGTGCAGCGTTTCGGCCCTCGTGTCCGCGAGTGCCGCGACTTCGCGCGCGGCGTTTTCCACGATGCCGGCCACGAGCCCGCGCCAGCCCGCATGCGCGGCGCCCACGGCTCGGCCCGCCTCGTCGGCTAGCAGCACCGGCATGCAATCGGCCGCCATGACGACGCAGGCGACGCCGGGCACGGACGTCACGCTTGCATCGGCACGGGGCGACTCACCCGCGCGGACGACTTCGTCGGCACGCACTACGACGTTGCCGTGGACTTGCTGAAGCCATGCGGCCTGCACGCCCACCAGCGAGCGAAGACGCGCGCGGTTTTCCTCGACGTGAGCGCGATCGTCGTCCGTACGCAGTCCCAAGTTCAGGCCGCCGGGCGCTTGCACGCCGTCGATCACGCGGCCGTACGGCGGCAGACTCACACCGCCCGAGCGCGTCGTGACGAGCGCGCGCACTCGAGGCGAGACGCGCCATTCCGGCCGCAGGCAATCGTGGAAAGTCAAGGGAGGGTAATTCATCTGGCCATCTCACTCGATGTCTTCGTCATCGGCATCGCTCGTCCCGTCGTCATACGTGTCGGCTTCGACGAATTCGAGCTCGCCTTCCTCGGTTTCCTCGCCCTCTTCGAGCGCCCTCTCCTCGCCGAACCCAAGCGCCGCGACGAGCGCCGCCATATCTTCGGGCAATTCGGCGCGCCAACGCATCGCGCGCCGCGTTTGCGGATGGACGAGACCGAGCCGCCACGCATGCAGTGCCTGCCGCGCGAATCCGCCCGGCAACGGCGCGCTCACGCGCCGGCCGCGCACTCCTCCGTAGACCGCGTCGGCGAGCAGCGGATGCCCTATGTGCGCGCAATGAACGCGGATCTGATGCGTTCGCCCGGTTTCCAGATCGCAATGGACCGCCGATATGGACTGTCGCTGCCAGACGGCTCTGTCGATCGTCCTGAAATGCGTGCGCGCGGGCTTGCCGGTCGCGCCGGTGACGACGGCCATGCGCGTGCGCTCGCGCGGATCGCGGCCGATCGGCGCGTCGACCGTTCCCTCGTCGGGCATATCGCCCCAAACGAGCGCGACGTAACGGCGCTTCACCGTGCGCGCCTGCAACTGGCGCACGAGGTCTGTTTGCGCTTCGAGCGTGCGGGCGACGACCATGAGCCCCGAGGTGTCCTTGTCGAGCCGATGCACGATGCCCGCGCGAGGCAGGCCTGCGGCCGCCTCGCCATAACGATGCAGCAATCCATTCAGGATCGTGCCGCTCCAGTTACCAGCCGCCGGATGCACGACGAGGCCCGCGGGCTTGTCGAGCACGACGAGCGCGTCGTCCTCGTAGACGACATCGAGTTCGACCGGCTCCGGCGCGAACGCAAGCTGTTCGGGAAGCAAGTCCGGGACGAGTTCGATGCTCGCTTCGAGCGGCACTGGCTGACGCACCTTTGCCGGCGTGCCGTTCACTCGCACGCGGCCCGCCTCGACCCAGCTTTGCAGCCGGCTCCGGGAAAACTCGGGGAATACTTTTGCGAGCACCTTGTCTAGCCTCTCTCCCGCAAGCGCGTCGGGTACCGACGCGACGCGAGGAAGCGTGTCGCCTCCCGGCGAAACGAATGGCGGGTCGGCTTGCGCCGAGGCGGCCGGCGCCCCGCCTGACCGTGCCTTTTTCGGCTCGTCGGCGCCCGCAACGCTTCGGCTATAATCGGCGCTTCGATCTTTGGAGCCGATTCCGGCGCCTGAGGAACTTTTGCGGGTCATTGAAACTGGGTCATTGAGTGAGACTGATAGCTAGGAAGCATGGAGAAATGCGGCAAGCCTCGAACATCATGACGCGATCGGCTCTTCGCGCGGCCGTCACGGTACTCGTCCGAGCGGCAAAGCGTGCGGCCCGGCCCGCAACGGCGAGCCTCGGGCTCGTTGCCGCCGCGCTCGTCGTAACCGGCTGCCATGGCCTGCCGCAGAAGACCGACGAAACAGCGGTCTGGTCGAACCAGAAATTATACTCGGAGGCGCAAGACGCGCTTTCGGGCGGCGATTGGGCCAAGTGCGCCAAGTACTTCGAATCGTTGCAAGGGCGCGATCCGTTCGGCCATTTCGCTCAGCAGGCCCAGATCAACGTCGCCTATTGCAACTGGAAGGATGGCGAGACGGACGCGGCCAATCAGGCCATCGACCGGTTCATCAAGCTGCACCCCGATCATCCCGACGTCGCTTACGCGTACTACCTGAAAGGGATGATTCACTTCAACGACGACCTCGGGCTGTTCGGGCGCTTCTCGGGCCAGGACATGAGCGAGCGCGATCCGAAGTCGCTGCGCGAGTCGTACGACGCGTTCAAGGTGGTCGTCGACAAATACCCCGATAGCAAATACGCGCCCGATGCGGCTGCGCGCATGCGCTACATCGTGAACGCGCTGGCATCGTACGAAGTGCACGCGGCCGATTATTACTATCGCCGCGGCGCCTACGTCGCGTCGATCAACCGCGCGCAGCTTGCGATCAAGGAATACAAGAACGCGCCGGCGATCGAGGACGCCCTGCATCTGATGATTCTTTCCTACACGAAACTCGACGAGCCGAAGCTCGCCGACGATACGCGTCGCGTCCTCGCCGCTACGTTCCCCGATAGCCCCTATATCACGGGCCATCCGCGCGCAGGCGTCAAGAAAAAGTCCTGGTGGATTTTCTGACGGATTTCGCGTAGCCCCCTCGGGGGCTACGCCGGATCGACGCAGATCGGCTGCTCGCCCTGCGTCCTCTCGGCGAAAAACTCCCGCACGACTTCGATCTCGCGCGTGCGCTTGAACGGCGGCAGGCTTTGCCAGATGCGCCGGCCGTACGGTTTGTCGACAAGACGCGTATCGCAGATCATCAGCACGCCGCGATCGGTCTCGGCACGGATGAGCCGCCCCGCTCCCTGCTTCAACGTGATCACCGCTTGCGGCACCTGATGTACCGCGAACGGGCTCAAGCCTTTTTTGGCCAGGACGTCGAGGCGCGCGGCGAGCACCGGATCGTCGGGCGGCGCGAACGGTAGCTTGTCGATAACGACGAGCGAAAGCGCATCGCCACGTACGTCGACACCTTCCCAGAAGCTCTGGCTGCCCACGAGAATCGCGTTGCCGTACGCGCGAAACCTGTCGAGCAACTCCGTGCGGCTCGCATCGCCTTGCGCAAGCAGCGGCATGCTCCATCCGCGCGCCTCGATGACATCGCGAAGCTTCGCCGCAATGCGATCGACGGCGCGCAATGTCGTGCACAACACGAACACGCCGCCTCCGGCCGCTTCGATCGCGGGCAACGCCGCGTCGAACACGGCATCGGTGAATGCCGGCGAAGACGGCTGTGGCAGGTTGCGCGGCACGTAGAGCAGGCCCTGCGTGCCGTAATCGAACGGGCTCGGCAGCGTCATCGAGCGGCGCGAGTCGAGTCCCATCTGAGCGGCGTAATGCGTGAAGTCGCCCCGCACCGATAGTGTCGCCGACGTGAAGATCCACGCGCGCGGTACGCCGGCTCGCTGTTTCGCGAATATCGGCGCGACCGACAACGGCGTCTCGTGCAGTTGCACTGTGTGCGAGAACACCTCTATCCAGCGGATCCGTTCGTCGGCATCGGTCTGCGGCCCGTTCTCGCCGCCATCCGTCGAGACCGCATCGCCCGGTCGCTGAGCGACCGCTCGAGCCTCGACCGCCCCCGATTGCGTGGGTAGCGCCGTCCAGCGCGCAAGCTGATCCTGCAGCTCGCGCGCTCGCCGCAAACAGGCGCCGAGCGATTCGGCGCGCTCGGCCTGGCTCGCGAGTGCGCTCGCCAGCGCGTCGAGCGCGGCCTCGAGCGCATCGAGCGCACCGAAGACGCCATGATCGTCGGCCAGCTGGCCCACCGACAGGCGCAGCGAATCCTCCTTGAACGCCAGCCTCACTTCACGCGCCGCGCGTTCGAGCGCCGCGCCGAGCTTGACCCATTCCGCCGCGTCGCGAGCGTTGACGAGCCCTTCCGCGACGGTGTCGCGCGCGAGCTCGAGCAGTTGCGACGTGGAAAGCGTCTCGCCGAAGAAGAGCGTGGCCGTCTCCGGCAACTGATGCGCTTCGTCGAAGACGACCGTGTTCGCCGTCGGCAGCAACTCGGCCATCCCCGTGTCGCGCAACATGATGTCGGCAAAGAACAGGTGATGGTTGACGACGACGATATCGGCCTGCTGCGCCTCGCGGCGCGCCTGCATGACGAAACAGTCCTTGTAGTGCGGACATTCCTGACCGAGGCAGTTGTCGCGGGTCGACGTCACCATCGACCAAACCGGCGAGGTCTCGGGAACGCTCGCCAATTCGGCCTTGTCGCCCGTACGCGTGACTTTCGCGAAACGGACGATCTCCTGCAGATGAACGGTATCCTGCCGCGACGGCAAACGGCCGCTATCGGCCGTCCGCTGCAGATAGTAGTGACAGAGATAATTGGCGCGCCCCTTCAGCATTGCCACGCTGACCGGCACGGCCAATGCGTCGCGAACCGTCGGAATGTCGCGCTGGAAGAGCTGATCCTGCAGGTGCTTGGTGCCTGTCGAAACGATGACCTTGCCGCCCCAGAGCATCGCCGGCACGAGGTAAGCGAAAGTCTTCCCCGTTCCCGTACCGGCCTCGACGATCAGCGTGTTCTCGCCGGCGGCGCTTTCGCTCTCGGCGCCGCGCTCGAGCGAATCGCGATCCGCATCGGAGTCGGCCACAAGCTCGCCGTTCGTGCGCAGCCGTCGCGCCGGGCGCCGCTGCGCCTCGAACATCGCGGGTTCCGGCATCGCACGGCTCGATGCTTCCATCGTCGCGGCCACCGCACGCGCCATTTCGATTTGGGACGCACGCGATCGATAGCCGTCGATCGCGCGGGCAAGGAGCCCATCGGCAGAGAAAATCGTGTCGAGTTCCGCGCTCCGTTTCGCGCTCAGCGTGATGGACGAACGCGTCTCTCGCGCGTTCCCGCGCGGTTCGTTGGGAGAATCGTCCCGCGGTGAATTCAAGGCAAGCGGCTCCTAAGCAAAGACCGGCGCCGAGCCGCTGCGCCGGCTCAGTGCCTCGTCACGCGTGCTTGTCCGGTTCGAGCTGCAATTGCAGCAACGTGATGTTGTCCTTGACCTTGAGCTTGCGCTTCTTGAGGCGTCTCAGCTCGAGGTCGCTGATTTCCGACGAGTCCGACAATTTGTCGATCATGCGATCGAGTTCACTATGCTCCGACTGCAACTGCATGATGCGGTCGCGCAGAGCATCGGGTTGGATCGCGTGATGGTCGCGCATAGTCGCCTCCTCGTTCGTTAGGCTGCGAACTGCCCCCCGGGCAGAACCCGCCTGAGGTTGCCGTGAAGCAGAAATGCGTCGCGTCAGTCGGCGTCTTGCTGCTCCTTCTGCAACGTTTTCTGCTGCTCTTGTTGCTGCAACTGCTCTTGCTGCTTTTCCTGTGCCTTTTGAGCCGCCTGCTTCTGGCGCGCCTCGACGTCGGCCTTGTGCTGAGCAGCGTCGGCCTGCTTCTGCGAGAATCGCTGCGCCCGCTCGGCGCGCTCCTTCGCATCTTGCGCCGCCTGCTGCCTCGCTTGCTCGAGCTTGCGCTGATAATCAGCCTGCTTCTGATCATACGCCGCCTGATTCGCCGCGCGCTGCGGCGCCTCGGCGTTGCGCTTCGCGGCGTCGAGCTCGTGCTGGCGCTGTTTTTCCGCGTAGGTCTCGGCATTGCGCGCGTCGGTCGCGGCACGCTGCGGCGCCTCGGCCGCCGCGCTTGCGGCCTTGAGCGCCTCGCGCTCGTCGCGCGCTTGCGCATGCGCCGCGCGCCGTTCGCCGTCCAGCTGAAGTTGCTCTGCGTGAATGCGCGCCTGCGTCGCGCGCATCTTGTCGCGGGCGCGGCCGATGCAGGCGTTCACGAAGAACCGGTCATAGCAGTTGTGAACGGCCACTCCGTATTCGTACTGGTTCTCGGCACTACGCGTATCGAGCACTTTTTGGCGCGCGTCGAAGCCGCCCGCAGGTGGAGTCGCGCGCGCGTCTTGGGTGGGCTCGGAGGAGTTCGACTCCCCATGCGCCGCATTCGCGCCAGCCGCGGCTGGCAAAGTTTGTGCAGATGCCGCCAGCGGCGCGGCAACGAAGGCGGCACCGAGCAGTGCGGTGCGCAAGAAAGCGGGGAAACGGGAGGTCTGCAACGTCGTCGGCGGGCATCGGAACATGGCCGAAATTCTAACACCCGGCCTGGACCACTCGCCCATTTATGGCAAAATGCGCCGCTTCGGCAACCCGGCCCGCGCCGCGCCCGAGTCGCCCCGCGGCTTGGCTTGGTGCGAAGCCTCGCAGTGAGATGTCTTCTTTCTCTATGACGGACACCGTAGCACTGAAGATCGTACGGCGCATCGCCGCCGAATTGACCGTGGAGCCGCGTCAGGTCGCGGCGGCCGTGCAACTTCTCGACGAAGGCGCGACCGTTCCGTTCATCGCGCGCTACCGCAAGGAAGTCACCGGCAATCTCGACGATACGCAATTGCGCCAGTTGGAGGAGCGCCTGCTCTACCTGCGCGAAATGGAAGAGCGGCGCGCGACGATTCTGGCGAGCATCGAGGAGCAAGGCAAGCTCACCGATGAACTCCGGGCGGCCATCGAGGCCGCCGATAGCAAGCAGGTCCTCGAAGACCTCTACCTCCCGTACAAGCCGAAGCGCCGCACACGCGCTCAGATCGCTCGCGAGGCGGGCCTCGAGCCGCTCGCGCACGCCCTGCTCGCCGATCCTCGGCTCGATCCGCAAAGCGAAGCCGCGCGCTACGTCGATGCGGACAAAGGCGTTGCGGACGTCAAAGCCGCGCTCGACGGCGCGCGCGACATTCTCTCGGAGCAGTTCGGGGAAACCGCGGAGCTGCTCGGCAAGCTGCGCGAGTACCTGTCCGAGCGCGGCATCGTCTCGTCGACGGTCGTCGAAGGCAAGGAGAACGAGGAAGGCGAGAAGTTCCGCGACTATTACGACTACGCCGAAACGTTGAAGACCGTGCCGTCGCACCGTGCGCTCGCGCTCTTTCGCGGCCGCAACGCGGGCGTGCTGATGGTCAAGCTCGGCCTGGGCGCCGAAGCCGATGCCCAGGTGCCGCATCCCTGCGAAGCGATGATCGCGCGCCACGTCGGGATTTCGAACCAGAACCGCCCGGCCGACAAATGGCTCGGCGACGTCTGCCGATGGTGCTGGCGCGTCAAGGTGCAACCACATCTCGAAAACGAGCTTCTGACGCAACTGCGCGAGAACGCCGAACATGAGGCGATCCGCGTTTTCGCCCGCAACTTGAAAGACTTGCTGCTCGCCGCGCCGGCCGGCCCGAAAGCCGTGATCGGTCTCGATCCCGGGCTGCGCACGGGCGTGAAAGTCGCCATCGTCGACCGCACGGGCAAACTGCTCGCCACCGATACGATCTATCCACACGAGCCTCGCCGCGACTGGGATGGCTCGATCGCGAAGCTCGCCCGGCTGGCGAGCCAGACGCAGGCCGAACTGATCAGCATCGGCAACGGCACTGCATCGCGCGAAACGGACAAGCTCGCGGCCGAGCTGATCGCACGCCATCCCGAGCTCAAGCTGCAGAAGATCGTCGTCTCGGAGGCCGGCGCATCGGTCTACTCGGCGTCGGAGCTTGCGGCCAAGGAGTTTCCCGATCTCGACGTCTCGTTGCGTGGGGCGGTCTCGATCGCGCGCCGGCTTCAAGACCCGCTCGCCGAGCTCGTGAAAATCGAGCCGAAAGCGATCGGTGTCGGCCAATATCAGCATGACGTCAACCAGCGCGAGCTCGCGCGGACGCTCGACGCTGTCGTCGAGGATTGCGTCAATGCGGTCGGGGTCGACGCCAACACCGCATCGGTCGCGCTGCTCGCTCGAGTTTCGGGACTTAACGCGACGCTCGCTCGCAATATCGTCGATTACCGCGACGCCAATGGCCCGTTCCCGTCACGCGAACACTTTCGCAAAGTGCCGCGGCTTGGCGACAAGACGTTCGAGCAGGCGGCGGGCTTCTTGCGCATCAACGGCGGCGAGAACCCGCTCGATCGCTCGTCCGTTCACCCGGAAGCGTACCCCGTCGTCGAGCGCATGCTCGCGAAGATTCGCAAGAGCGTGGGCGAGGTGCTCGGCAATCGCGAAGCGCTGGCCGGTCTGTCGCCCGCCGAGTTCGTCGACGAGCGCTTCGGCTTGCCGACCGTGCGCGACATCCTGTCCGAGCTCGAAAAGCCCGGTCGCGATCCGCGACCGGAGTTCAAGACCGCCACGTTCCGTGAAGGGGTCGAGAAGATTTCCGACCTCGCGCCGGGCATGATGCTCGAAGGCGTGGTGACGAACGTCGCGGCGTTCGGCGCGTTCGTCGATATCGGCGTTCATCAGGACGGCCTCGTGCACGTGTCGGCGATGTCGACGAAGTTCATCAAGGATCCGCATGAAGTCGTCAAAGCGGGCCAGGTCGTGACGGTGAAGGTGCTCGAAGTCGATGTGAAACGCCAGCGCATCGCACTGACGATGAGGCTCTCCGATGACGCCGCGCCCGCGCCGCGCGGCGGCAGCGCTCAGGCCGGCGATCGCGGGGCTGGCCGCAACGGTGGCGGCGTGCGCGGCCAACGTCAACGTGAGGCCGAACCCGCAAACGCGATGGCCGCGGCCTTCGCCAAGCTCAAGCAACGCTGAGCGAGGAGACTCTACCGCAGTGGAGCCGTGAGCCGGCTTCGATCGCTTGCATTCAGCCCGTGTCCCGAACGCGGGCTTTTTTACGTCCATCAAGCCTCGGCCGCGACGAGGAGACGCGGCCGCGCGAGCAACGAGCGACCGGTCAGATCTCTATCTTGGTACCGAGTTCGACGACGCGATTCGCCGGAATGCGGAAGAAGTCGGTCGGCTTGGCGGCGTTCTGATGCATCCACGCAAACACTCGCTCTCGCAGCACCGACATGCCGGGCAGTTGCGTCGGCACGACCGTTTCGCGAGCGAGGAAAAACGACGTGTCCATCAGCTCGAATGTCATGCCGAAGCTTCGGCTGATCTCCGAGAGAACCGCCTTGACGTCGGGCGTCTCGTTGAAACCGTAGGCCGACTTGACGACGTAAAGCCCTCCGCTGAGATCCTTCATCGTCAAGCGCTCTTCGTCCTTGACGTAGGGGATGTCTCGAGTCACGAACGTCATGAACAACGTTCGCTCGTGCAGCACCTTGTTGTGCTTGAGGTTGTGCAGAAGACTCACGGGCACGAGTTCGTCGCTGCCGGTCAGGTAAATCGCCGTTCCGGATACGCGATGCGGCGGGTGCGCGAGCAAGCCTTGCAGGAACGGAGCGAGCGGAATACCGTCGGCTGCCGTTCGCTCCTTCACGAGCAAGCGGCCCTTGTGCCATGTCATCAGGAGGAAGAACAGCAACGCGCCGATGCCGAGCGGCAGCCAGCCGCCTTCGGCGACCTTCAACAGATTGGCTCCGAAGAACGCGATATCGACGATCATGAATCCCGCGATGATCAGCGCCACGAGCAACTTGTTCCAGTTCCAGACCTTGACCATGACGACACAGGCCAGCACCGTCGTAATCACCATCGTCGTCGTGACCGCGATTCCATAGGCCGCAGCGAGATTGTCGGAACTCTTGAAGCCGATCACGATCATCAGAATGACGAGGAGCAGCATCCAGTTCACGACGGGGACGTAGATCTGCCCTATCGCGAGATCCGACGTATGCAGGATCTTCATGCGTGGCACGTAGCCGAGTTGAATGGCCTGGCTCGTCAGCGAATACGCTCCCGAAATGACGGCTTGAGACGCGATCACGGTCGCGACGGTCGAGAGCACGACGAGCGGCAACACGGCCCAATCGGGCGCCAACAGGAAGAAAGGATTCGCGAGCGCCGACGGGTCGTGCATGAGCAAGGCCCCTTGCCCGAAGTAGTTGAGGACGAGCGACGGCATGACGAGGCAATACCAGCCGACACGAATCGGCTTTGCGCCGAAATGCCCCATGTCCGCGTAGAGCGCCTCGGCGCCCGTCAGCACGAGAAAAACCGAACCCAGCACGACATACGCTTGCAGCAAATGCCGCGACATAAACGAGGCTGCGTAGTACGGATTCAATGCGGCGATTACGCCTGGCTGGCGTACGATGTGGACGATCCCCATCACGGCGAGCGTCGTGAACCAGACGAGCATGATCGGTCCGAACAGCTTGCCGACGAGCGAAGTGCCGTGACGCTGAATCCAGAACAGCGCAATGAGAATGACGATCGTGATCGGCACGACGAGGTGCGAGAGATGTGGCGTGGCGATCTCGAGCCCTTCCACGGCCGAAATGACCGAAATGGCCGGCGTGATGACCGCGTCGCCATAAAACATGCAGGCCCCGAAAATACCCAGCATCATCAGGACGGCGGAAAGGTTGCCTCTCGTCGGGAACGGCCGCAGCGACAGCGCCATCAGCGCCAGCACTCCACCCTCGCCGTTGTTGTCGGCCCGCATCACGAACAGAACGTATTTGATCGAAACGACGATCACGATCGCCCAGAACAGCAGCGAAATCACGCCCAGGATCGAGCTTTCCGTCAGCGGGATGCCGTGCGACTCGCTGAACGCCTCCTTGAGCGCATAAAGCGGGCTGGTGCCGATGTCGCCGAATACGACGCCAATCGCGGCGAGCGCAAGCGCAGGCAGAGAGTGCTTGCGGTGGTTCTCGTTACCGTTTTCTGTCATAAACGCGAGGAAATGGCGGCCGATGAGCCGGGAGCGAGCGCTATTCTAGCTGCGCTTGGCGTCAGCGCACATGAAAAAAGCGGAGCTCGACGACTCCGCTTGGATAGTCTTTGATTGCGCCGCGGCCTCGGCCGGCTGCTCACGCAACTTGCATGCCTTCAGTTCGCACCTTGCGTCGTGCCGCGCTTGATCCAAGCGCCGAGGTTATGTGGGCGCACCGTGTCCCATTCTTCGAACGGCTGATGGATCCACGGATTCGTCGGCAAGAACTGAACGAAATAGTCGGGCTTCACGTTCGAGCAGGCCTTGTACCACAGCACCGCCGAGCGCACGGCCGTCACGGCCGGATAGCGTTCCTTCAGATGCTGCTGGACGCGAGCGAGCGTGACGCCGGAATCGACGAGATCGTCGACGAGCAGCACGTTGCCCGAAAGCTCGCCGCGCGTCATCGTGATGTATTGCGCGATGTCGAGCTCACCCTGCAACGTGCCGGCGGCCTCGCGATACGAACTCGTCGCGAGAATCGCGAGCGGCAGATCGTAGATGCGCGAAAGCTGATCGCCGACGCGCAAACCGCCGCGCGCGAGGCAGAGGATCTTGTCGAACTTCCAGCCTGAATCGTGCACGGCAAGCGCGAGCAGTTCGATCAGCCGGTGGTATTCGTCCCAGTTGATCCAGAGGTTCTTGTCGTCGTTGCGCGGATCCGTCATGGCAATCATCGTCATGACCGACTTCAGACCTTGAACGGATGACGCAGCAGGATCGTCTCGTCGCGGTCGGGACCCGTCGAGACCATATCGATCGGCACGCCCGCTACTTCCTGCACGCGCGACAGATACGCTTGCGCGTTGGCCGGCAGCCGGCCCCACTGCGTAATGCCGATCGTACTTTCCTTCCAGCCGCCGAAGGTCTCATAGACGGGTTCGCAGCGCGCCACTTCCGATGCGCCGCGCGGCAGCAGATCGGCATCCTTGCCGTCGACTTTGTAGCCGACGCATAGCTTCACTTCGTCCAGGCCGTCGAGCACGTCGAGCTTCGTGATGCAAAGCCCCGATACGCCGTTGATCTGAATCGAGCGACGCAGCGCGGCCGCATCGAGCCAGCCCGTGCGGCGCGGGCGGCCCGTCACGGAGCCGAATTCCTTGCCGACGTTCGCGAGCGTCACGCCGATCGCTTCCTGTCGCTGCGGATTGTCCGCGTCGTAGAGCTCGCTCGGGAACGGGCCCGCGCCGACGCGTGTGCAATACGCCTTCGTGATACCGAGGATGTAATGGAGCTTTTGCGGACCGACGCCCGCTCCCGCCGTCGCGGCCCCTGCCACGCAGTTGCTCGACGTCACGAACGGGTACGTGCCGTGATCGATATCGAGCAGCGTGCCCTGGGCCCCTTCGAAAAGCAGGTTGCGGCCGGCCGCGTTTTCGTCGTACAACCGACGCGACACGTCGGTCACCATCGGCGCGAGGCGCTCGGCGTAGCCGAGCATGGTGTCGAGCGTCTGTTGGAAATCGACGGCGGGCGCGCCCAGATACTGCGTCAGCACGAAGTTATGGAAATCGAGGTTTTCGCGCAAACGCTCCGCGAAAGCCTCGGGAGCAAAGAGATCCTGTACGCGCAACGCACGCCGGCCCACCTTGTCCTCGTAGGCGGGACCGATGCCGCGCCCCGTCGTGCCGATCTTCCCTGCGCCGCGGCGCGCCTCGCGCGCCTGATCGATCGCGACGTGATACGGAAGGATCAGCGTCGCGGCCTCGGAAATGAAGAGCCGGCGGCGCACGTCGAGGCCCGCCGTTTCCAGTTCCTCGATTTCCTTGAAGAGCGCCTCGGGCGACAACACGACGCCATTGCCGATGTAGCACGCCACGTCCGCGCGCATGATGCCGGAAGGGATAAGGCGCAAGATCGTCTTTTTGCCGCCGATGATGAGCGTATGCCCGGCATTGTGACCGCCCTGAAAACGCACGACGCCTTGCGCGTGGTCCGTCAGCCAGTCTACGACCTTGCCCTTGCCTTCATCACCCCATTGAGTCCCGACGACGACGACGTTGCGTCCCGGAGCCGCGTTCACTGCACTGGCAGACATGTTGTTTCGTTAGCTGGTTAAAAACGTATTCTACCCATGTTCGCCGAAGCTTCCGAGGTTTTCCAGAATTTTCCTTTAGCTTCAACGGCATGGGATCGTTTAGGGGGCGCGCCTCGCTACACGCGCGTGTCGGCGGGCGCCGCGCCCGGCTGCCTCGGCTCGACGACCCAGGCACCGTCGCGCTCGACGAGCACCCGGTCGCAAGCGAACTCGTCGAGGTCGCGGTCATGCCCCGGCAGCGCCTGAATCACGACCTCGCCCGCGTCACGCAAGGCCGCCACGCTCGCGCGCAACGTTTCGTCGTGCTTCCAGGGGGCGAGAATCGCACTGCTGCGCGCCTCCATCGGCGAAATGCGCGCCACCTCGCGCAAATCGAGCGAAAATCCCGTCGCCGGACGGGCGCGGCCGTACGCTTGGCCGACATGGTCGTAGCGCCCGCCACGCGCAACGGCATTCGGCACGCCGCCGACGTAGGCCGAGAACATGACGCCGCTGTGATAGGCATAGCCGCGCAGATCGGCGAGATCGACGGTCACGTCGGCACCCTCGACTTGCGCGGCCAGGAACGCGAGGTCATCGAGTGCACGCGTGATTTCGGGCCACGACGGCAGGCGGCGACGCGCCTCGTCGAGCACCGTCGCGTCGCCGTAGAGTGCCGGCAGCGCGCGCAGCGCGTCGGCAACGGGCGCCGAAAGGCCGCGCGTCAGTTCGGCAAGACGCGCCACATCCTTGCCCGCGAGCACCTCGTAGAGGGCCTCGCCCAGGGCGGCCGCGGCCGGGTCGCGTGCGAAAAGCGCCTGGAGAACGCCCGCATGACAGAGGTCGAGACGCACGGAGCGCAAGCCCGCAAGGCGGAGGGCATCGAGCGTGAGCTGCTGAATCTCGACGTCCGCCTCGAGCCCTACGTGGCCGTAAATCTCGGCGCCGACCTGGATTTGTTCGCGCGTCGCGTAAAGCCCGCGTGGACGCGTATGCAGTACGCTGCCCGCATAGCAGAGCCGCGTCACGCCTTGACGATTGAGCAGATGCGCGTCGATGCGGGCGACCTGCGGCGTGGTATCGGCGCGCAGGCCGAGTGTTCGGCCCGAGAGTTGATCGACGAGCTTGAACGTGCGCAAATTCAGATCGCTGCCACCGCTCGTCAAAAGCGACTCGAGATATTCGAGCAGCGGTGGCATCACCATCTCGTAGCCGTATGCGCGAAAGCGATCGAGCAGCGCGCGGCGCATCTCCTCTATCTTGCGCGCCTCGGACGGCAATACGTCGGCGATATTCTCGGGAAGCAGCCAGGTCGACATCGATAGGTCCTACTAGATCAATCGGATCATGAAGCGGCGCCAATCATGCGCCGCCGCAACGAAGTTCTGTGCTTGGGGCTCCGCGCCCAGTCGCAGTCACGGGTCCGGCTAAGTCGCGGCAAGCAGCAGCAACAGGCCGAGCGCCATGACGATGAGTCCGCCGATGCGGATGTGATGAGCGGGCCGCGTTGCTATTCTACGAAACGTCTCGCGCCACGCCGTCGGGAACACGAACGGGAACATCCCCTCGATGATGAGCATCAGCGCAATCGCAAGCAGTAACGAACCGGCCATATCCATTCGCAGCAACCGCTACCGGTTGGCAGCGGCGTCTCCTCTGTCTTGTCTATCGTTGATATCGAGCGAATTCAGCGTACGCTTCACCGTTTGCGGGCGGGCGCGGCGGGGGCCGAGGCCGGTGCCGCGCCGCCCTGCGGGCCGCGCATGAAGCGGAAGAACTCGCTATCCGGATCGACGACGATTACGTCGTTCGGCTTGAAGACGGCGCGATACGCTTGCAGGCTTTGGTAGAACTGATAGAAACCGGGATCGCGGCCGAACGCGTCGGCGGCGATTTCGGCGGCCTTCGCATCGCCCTGCCCCTTGATTGCCTGTGCCTTCGCGTACGCGTCCGCCGCGATCGCCTGGCGTTGCCGCTCGGCGTCGGCTTTGATCTTCTCGGCTTGCGCCGCTCCCTCCGCGCGCGCGTCGCTCGCCGCTTGCTGCTGCGCCGCGGTCATGCGCTTGTAGACGGCGTCGGCCGCGCTCGCCGGCAAGTCGACGCGCGCGAACTGAACGTCGACGATCTCCACGCCGAGCGTCTCCGCCTGCGCCGTCATCGCCTGGCGCGTGGCGTTGGCAACGTCGGACTGATGTGCAAGCGCGTCGCTCATGGTGCGCTTTTCGAATGCGCTCGCCAGCGCCTCGCGCGCGATCGACGTCAACTTGTCGCCGAGACTCTGCAGATCGCCTTCGGTCGTATCGAACAGTTTCAGCGGATTGACAATGCGGTACTTGACGAGCGGGCTGACGAGCAGATCGGTTTTGTCCGACGTTTGACAACGCTCGGCGTTGCCCGGCTCCAGAGTCTGAATGCGCGTATCGACGCGCATGGCCGCCTGCAAAGGCGTCGGCAGCTTCAAATGAAGCCCCGGGCCAAGAACGACGGGGTTGGCGTCGCCATGCGAATAGACGACGGCGACATGACGCTGATCGACGACAACGATCGTCGACGAACCTGCAAACAGCAGTATGACGACGAGCACGACGAGTGCAACGATACGATTCATTCAGCCTCCCGGCGGGCCGCCCCAAGGGAGGCTGAAGCCCCCTCGGGGGGAGCCTTGCATGGGACCGGAGTAAGCGCTGAAGCGCCAACTCCGGTCGACAGCGAACGATAGTGAGCGTGGGGGTCGTGCACTTCCACCTGTCCTTATTGCTGGAGTTCGTCTTCGCGCGCACGGCTGCGCAACGTGTCGCGCGAGCGCAGCGTGTCGCTCGCGGGCGTCGCCTGGCTTGCAGCGGAAGGCGCCGACGGCGCTCCCGCCTGCGGCGCCGAAGCGGGAGCAGCCGACGATGCACCGCCTTCGGCGGCAGGCCGGCGGCTCGCTTCGACGAGCTTGTCGAGCGGAATATTCACGACACTCGCGCCCGGCTTGCTTGCGACGAACACCTTCGTCGTATTCGAGTAGATTTCACGCATCGTATCGAGGTACATCCGTTCGCGCACGACGGCCGGCGCCTTGGCGTACTGCGCGTAGACCTCGTTGAACCGCTCGGCATCGCCCTCGGCTTGCTCCACGACGCGATCGGCATAAGCTTTCGCGTCGTCGATCATGCGAGACGCATCGCCCTGGGCGCGCGGCAACAGCTCGCTCACATATAGCTGCGCCTCACGCTTCGCCCGCTCGCGATCGTCGTTCGCGCGTGCCGCGTCGGCGTACGCGGCCTGGACCTGCTGCGGCGGCGTGACGCTCTCGACCGTCACGCCGACGACGGTAAGCCCGGCACCATAGCGGTCGAGCGAATGCTGAATGGAATCGGCAAGCGATTGCCCGAGCGCGTCGTGGTCCTTGCCGAGCAGATCGTTGGTCCCGCGCGCACCCGCGAGCTCGCGGATCGCGGCCTGCGCGGCTTCCGTGACGCTGCGGTCGGGATCTGCCGCGCGAAAGAGATAGTCGGCCGGCGATTTCACCTGATAGCGCACGGCGAATCGAACGTCGACGATGTCGCCGTCATGCGTCAGGACGGACGCGTCGCTGACGCTGCCGTCATTGACGGCATTGTTGCGCCCGACCTCGATCGAGCGAATCTCGGCCACGTTGACGATCTCGTCCGTCTCGAACGGATAAGGTGAACGGAGATGAATGCCGGGCCCGACCGTGCGGCGATACTTGCCGAACTGCAGCACCACGCCCGTCTGTCCTTCTTGTACGACGAACACGCCGCTGCCGATGTAGATCGCGACGAGCACGCCGATGAGAATGCCGACACCGACACGAGCCGCACGCCCGTTGTCGGGCCTCCGGTCGCCCGGCCCCGGCCCCTGGCGCTTGCCGCCGAAGAGCCGCGAGAGCCGCCGATTGAAATCACGCCACATCTCGTCGAGATCGGGCGGGCCGTCTCCGTTGCCCTTCGGACGGTTGGGTTCGTTCGGGCGTTGCGTATTGCCGTTGCCGTCGCTACGGCCCCAGCGAGGATCGCTGATGGAAAGCAACGCGCACACACGCATCCAGAAGCTCCGCTCGTTATGTTCGTTCACCTTGTTCGTTCACTCGAGTTGGGAGTAGAGCCTTCAATTCGCCCGGTATGACGCCCCTCTCCGGGACTGAGGTTCGATGGGCGTGTCCCGCCCTGAATCGGAATGCGGCACTGCCCTCGTTCCGTCGATCCACGCTGCATCGACGTCTTCGCGCGCGGGACCCGCCGGCTGATCTTCCGGCGGCGCCCGCCCGGTATCTGAAAGAGGTTCGGAGGTGGCGATCTCGGCGATGGCTGCGCGCAACGAATCGAGTCCCTGCCCCGTGCGCGCGCTCAAAAAGACGCGCGAGATATTACCATACTCGTCCCGCTCGATCGCCTCCGCGCGTGCCGCCAGCTCGGGCACGGCGTCGATCTTGTTGAAGACGAGCACCTGCCGCACGGCATCGGCGCCGATTTCATGCAGCACTTCGTTCACTTGATCGATCTGGTCGAGCCGCACGGCACTCGATGCATCGACGACATGCAACAGCAAGTCCGCATGGATCGTCTCCTCGAGCGTTGCGCGGAACGCGGCGACGAGCTGGTGCGGCAGCTCGCGAATGAATCCGACGGTATCCGAAATGACGACTTGCCCGATTTCGTCGCCGAGGAAGACGCGCCGCGACGTGGTATCGAGTGTGGCGAACAGCTGGTTGGCGGCGTAGGCCTGCGCCTTGGTGAGCGCATTGAACAACGTCGACTTGCCCGCGTTCGTGTAGCCGACGAGCGAGACCGACATGGTCCGGTTGCGCTGCCGCTGCCGACGCTGCGTGCCGTGTTGCCGCTGCAGCTTCTCGAGCCGCCCCTTCAACATCTTGATCCGCTCGCCAATGAGCCGGCGGTCGGTTTCGAGCTGCGTCTCGCCGGGGCCGCGCAAGCCAATCCCGCCCTTTTGCCGCTCGAGGTGAGTCCATGCGCGTACGAGCCGCGTGGCCATGTATTGGAGCTGCGCGAGCTCGACCTGCAGCTTGCCCTCGTGAGAACGGGCGCGCTGCGCGAAGATGTCGAGAATCAGGCTCGTGCGGTCGACGACGCGCCGGTTAAGCGCCCGCTCCAAATTGCGCTGCTGCGCGGGCGCGAGCGCGTGATTGAAGATGACGATTTCCACGTCGTTCGCTTCGCAGGCGAGACGCAATTCCTCCGCCTTGCCGCTGCCGACGAACAAGGCGGCATCGGGGCTCGAGCGGCGTCCGGTGAGCGTTACGGCGGGATGAGCGCCCGCGCTGTGCGCGAGCAGGCTGAGTTCTTCGAGACTGGCTTCGAAGTCGATTTTTCCGAAGTCGATGCCGACGAGCGCTGCGTTGATCAAATCGGTGTGCGTCAAAATGAAGCGGCCGGCATGGCGCCGGCTTGCTCGACGTCATGCCGGCCGCTTCGATGGGTTCAGGACGTTTCGGCGTCCGGGTGGAAGTTGACCGGACGAGCGGGCACTACTGTGGAGATGGCGTGCTTGTACACCATCTGCGTAACGGTATTCCGGAGCAACACGACGTACTGGTCGAACGATTCGATGTTCCCTTGAAGCTTGATGCCGTTGACCAAATAGATCGAGACCGGCACGTGCTCTTTGCGCAGTGCGTTCAGAAACGGGTCTTGTAACAGTTGCCCTTTGTTGCTCATAGCAAACTCCGTCGTTTTTTTGCAGGTTGGATCTAGATTGACAGCGAAGAAAAAGAAATCCGCCACCAATCGCTACACTATAGCCGATTTTCGATAGCGCACGCGCCGCCTGGCCATCCGGCCAGGGGAAGGTGCGCATCCCGCCGATCGCTTGTGTGCGTTGCCGCTCAGACCTTGCCCGCGTATGGATTGGTCGACGAGCGAAACTCTATGCGCAATGGAGTCCCGGTCAGCGAGAAAGTTTCTCGGAAGCGATTTTCCAGGTAGCGCTTGTAGGTGTCCGTCACCGCATCGAGTGCATTACCGTGTATCACGATGATCGGCGGGTTCTGGCCGCCCTGGTGCGCATAGCGCAGCTTCGGACGCACGGGCCCGCGCCGCCGCGGTTGCTGAAACTCGACGGCCGCGATCAGCGCCCGCGTGAGCTTCGGCGTCGGCAGCTTCGCCATCGCGGCCGCGTAAGCGTCGTCGACCGAGCGCATCAGCGCGCCGATACCGGTCTTTTCAGTGGCGGAAATGAAGTGAAATTTGGCGAAATCGAGAAACTTGAGCTTGCGCATCATGTCGGCTTTGGTGCGCGCCCGAACATGTTCGTCGAGACCGTCCCACTTGTTGACGCCGACCACGAGCGCGCGCCCTTGTTCGACCACGAAACCGGCAATGTGCGCGTCCTGGTCCGAAATATCCTGCTGCGCGTCGAGCAGCAGAATGACGACGTTCGCATCGGCGATCGACTGCAGCGTCTTGACGACCGAGAACTTCTCGATTGCCTCGAAGACCTTGCCGCGCCGCCGCAAACCCGCCGTATCGATCAGCGTGTAGGGGCGGCCCTGCCGCTCGAAGTCGACGTAGATCGAATCGCGCGTCGTGCCCGGCATATCGAACGCGATGACACGATCCTCGCCGATCAGCGTGTTGACGAGCGTGGACTTGCCGACGTTCGGACGTCCGACGATTGCGATCTTCACGCCGCGCGTCGCGGCTTCCGCTTCGGCTTCTTCCGGATGGCCCGCGTACGCGATCTCGAGCGCGTCGTTGATCATTTCCGCCACGCCGTCGCCATGCGCGGCAGAGATCGCGCGTGGGTCCCCGAGCCCGAGTTCGTAGAAATCGGCTGCCACGGCCGTGTACTTCATCCCTTCGGCCTTGTTGACGACGAGCACGATCGGCCGGCCGGTCTTGCGCAAATAGTCGGCGATCGCCTTGTCCTGCGGCGCGAGCCCGTTGCGGCCGTCGACGATGAAGACGACGGCGTCGGACTCCTCGACGGCCTGCCGCGTTTGCCGCGCCATCTCGTGCAGGATGCCGTCCTTCGCTACGGGTTCGAAACCGCCCGTGTCGACGACGAGATAGGCGCGATCGCCGACGCGCCCCTCGCCGTAGTGGCGATCGCGCGTGAGGCCCGGCAAATCGGCGACGAGTGCGTCGCGCGAGCGTGTGAGCCGGTTGAATAGCGTGGACTTCCCCACGTTGGGGCGCCCGACGAGGGCAATAACGGGTTTCATGATGTCGTCTAAACAAAGCGCCGATGCCGGCATCGGCGTAGCGCATGGAGCGCCGCTCGGGCAAACGCATTGCGTTTGCGCCGGCGCCTGGAAGCATGGCAGCGAGCCGGTGCGCGGCACGGCGGCCGAAAACCGGCGTTCGCTACCAAAAGCAAAGCGCGGCGAGCCGCCTTGCGCCTCGCCGCAAATTATCACGTGCGCGCCGCTCGCGCACTTGAATCGGGACCTGCCAAACCGCCCGCCAGCGGGCCGCTCGACAGGACGCCTCGTATCGGCGACCGGCTGGACTCCCTCGCTTCACTCGAGAGTCCGCGCGGACGCGAAAGCGGTCAGCGCGGACGGAAGCCGTAGAGGTCGCCGTCGTGCGTCTGCACGACGAGCGTATCGCCGACGATGACGGGTGCCGCCGTGATCGCGCTGCCATCTGTCTTCACTCGCGCGACGAATGATCCGTCGTCGCGCGAGAGGAAGTGAACGAAGCCCTGGAAATCGCCAACCACGACCGACGGTCCAAGCAGCAACGGCACGCTCACATCGCGGTTCTTCAACTTGTCGTTGCGCCAGAGCTGGCGGCCGTCATCGGCGGCAAACGCCGTGACGACCGACCAGTCGTCGGCCGCGACGACGGTCCCGCTGTCCTGCGCCACGCCGCTCGCGCTCGAAAACGGCTTCTCCCAGATGGGTCGTCCCGAATTCGCATCGAAGCAGCCGACCTTGCCCTGGAACGTCACCGCGCAAGTTTCCGCGCCGACGAGGGTCGGCGCACCGGTCACGTCGTTGATCCGCTCCACTTCCGTCACGCCCTTCGGGAACGATACCGGCGCCTGCCAATAGTCGTCGCCGGTCTTCAGATTGATCGCCGCGAGTCCGCCGCCCGGAAAGCCTGCGAGCACGGCCGCGTCGGCCGCGAACGTCATGCCGGCCGAGACGCGCAGATTGAGCGGAACCGCGCGGTTGTGATAAACCCACTTGAGCTCGCCCGTCGCGGCGTTGAACGCGCTGATCTGGCCGTCGATCGTCCGTACGACGACAAGGCCGTTGCCGACGAGCGGCGGCGAGACGATCTCGCCCGGAACGTTCGATTTCCAGAGCAGCTTGCCGTTGGCGTCGAGCACATAAACGCCGCCGCGTTCAGCACCGACCGCGGTCATCGTGCCGTCGCTGCCGACACCGGCCGTCAGATCGGCATGCACCTTCGTGCGCCAAATCTCCTTGCCGGTCTTGCCGTCGATCTTGGCCACCGTGCCGTTCGCGCCGGCCGCATAGACGGCGTCGCCAGCCGCTACCGGCGAGAACAGATAGCGTCCTGCTTTGCCGACATCCGCCTTCCATGCCCGTTCGACGGTGAGGGCGGGCTTGAACTCCGTCAGCGGCGTCGGAATGCGGCGCTCGTCCTTCGAGGAGCAGGCCGTTATCGCGAGAACGGTCATCGCGCAAGCCACGGGCACGGCAATACGTTTCAGCAAATTCATCGTTGGGCGAAGCATCGTCAGGAATGGGTGAATGTATGGCGAACGGCGCGACTCTGTGCTTCTCGTCGCCCAAGCGACTTTCCCCGAGGGGGACTATCTTCGGGGTGCCGGGCCAACCCAAGGGAGGCATCGGCCCCCTCCGGGGCGGCGAACGCGCGTGAGCGTTGCGTCGTTCTCACAGCGCGGCTTCAGCTGCCGAGCGCATCGAGCTTGAACTGGATCAGCTGGCGGCCGGCCGTATCGTTCTTCGCGAGCGAGTCGAGCGCCAACTGGTAGGCGGCGCGCGCATCGTCGCGCTTGCCCGCGGCCGCAAGCAGGTCGCCACGACGATCGGCGACGACACCCTTGAATCCTTCGGGCGGCGTTCCGGCCAACAGCGCGAGCCCCGCGTCGTACGACTTCTCGTCGAGCAGAACGGCGGCGAGACGCAGCTTCGCGATCTCCTTGTATTCGTCGTCCTTCGCATGATCGATCGCCCATTGCAGCTGCGCCTTGGCCCCGGCCGTATCGCCCGCTTCATAGAGCGCCTTCGCCGCGGCGAGCGCCGTCATCTGGCCGTAAGCGGTGCCGCCGTAACGCGATTCCATGTCGGCCGCGTCGCGTGCGACGTCGGCCTTGTTCTTCGACGCGACAGCCTGCTGCACCTGCTCGTAAAGAATGGCGGCCTGCGCGGCTTCGCGCCGCTGCCAGTAGTTCCAGCCGTTCCAGGCCGCGGCGGCGATCAGAGCGATAAGCACGACCCACGTCGCCGCATTCCCCCACTGTGCCCACCAAGCCTTGAAACTTTCAATCGATTCTTGTTCGTCGTGATAACTCATCCGCGTCAGTCCTCACCGTCTTCGGCGGTTGCAACCATCGCATTGATTAGAAATTCGGTCAAGTTTTCCACCGGCACATTGCGTTGCTCGCCCTTTTCCGCCGATTGACTACTCTCTCGCAGAGGCTTAACCCCGACCGTGCCGTTGGCCACCTCGTCTTCGCCAAGAATAACGGCGAACGCCGCGCCGCTTGCATCGGCGCGCTTCATTTGCGACTTGAAGCTCGCCGGCGCGCCGTCGGCGCTGCAATGGAAAATCACGTCGAGGCCGGTGTCGCGCAAGCGCTCGGCAATGACGAACGCCTGCTCGCGCGCCGCTTCGCCCTGATGAACGACATAAACGTCGCACCCTTCCTCGTGCGGCACGAGCTCGTCTTCCTTCAGCAGCTCGAGAATCCGCTCGACGCCCATCGCCCACCCGCAGGCGGCCGTCGGCTTGCCGCCCAACTGCTCGATGAGCGGGTCATAGCGGCCGCCGGCCGCAACCGTGCCTTGCGCGCCGAGCTTGTCGGTCACCCACTCGAAGACTGTCAGGTTGTAGTAGTCGAGACCGCGCACGAGCCGGGGGTTGATCGTGAACGGGATGTTGTTGGCCTTCAGCAGACGCTGCAGCCCTTCGAAGTGAGCGCGCGACTCGTCGCCGAGAAAATCGATGAGCTTCGGTGCGTTCCGCGCGATCTCCTGCAGCGCGGGATTCTTCGTGTCGAGCACGCGCAGCGGATTGGTGTAGAGGCGGCGAGTTGCATCGGCATCGAGCACATCGATGTGCTTCTCGAGGTACGAAACGAGCTCGACGCGATGCCGAGCCCGCTCCTCGGCGAGACCGAGCGAGTTGATCTCGAGGCGAATACCCGTGAGTCCGAGATCGTCCCAAAGCCGCTGGCACATCAGGATGATTTCGGCATCGGCATCGGGACCGGCGAAGCCGAGCGCCTCCACGCCGACCTGATGGAACTGGCGATAGCGCCCGCGTTGCGGCCTTTCGTGACGAAACATCGGGCCGATGTACCAGAGGCGTTTCGGGCCGTCGTACAGCAGGTTGTGCTCGATCGTCGCGCGCACCGCCGCGGCCGTGCCTTCCGGCCTGAGCGTCAGCTGTTCACCGTTGAGTGAATCGACGAAGCTGTACATCTCTTTCTCGACGATATCGGTCACCTCGCCGATACCGCGCGTGAAGAGCTGTGTCTGTTCGACGATCGGCGTGCGGATGTTCTGGTATCCGTATGCGCGCAGCATCGACTTCACGGTCGACTCGAAAAACTCCCAAAGCGCGGCATCCTGCGGCAGGACATCGTTCATGCCCTTCACGCCGGCCAGTTTCTCGAGCTTTCGTTTCTGTTCTGTCATCTGTCTTCGTTGACGGTTAAAGCGAGGTCGTGGCGACGCTCTCGCGGCCGTAGCGGCGCTCGACGTAGTCGCTCACGATCTGCTGGAATTCCTCGGCGATGCGATCGCCGCGCAGCGTCTTTACCTTCTCGCCGTCGATGAAGACGGGCGCGGCTGGGTTTTCGCCCGAACCCGGCAGGCTGATGCCGATATTGGCGTGCTTCGATTCGCCCGGACCGTTGACGATGCATCCCATGACCGCGACGTGCATCTTCTCGACGCCGGGATACTGCTCCCGCCATACCGGCATCTGTGCACGGAGATAGTTCTGGATCTGCGACGCGAGTTCCTGGAACAGCGTGCTCGTCGTGCGGCCGCAACCCGGGCAGGCGATGACCATCGGCGTGAACGAGCGCAGGCCCATCGTCTGCAGGATTTCCTGCGCGACGACGACCTCGCCCGTCCGGGGCGCGCCCGGCTCCGGCGTCAGCGAGATGCGGATCGTGTCGCCGATGCCCTGCTGGAGCAGCACGCCGACTGCCGCCGTCGAGGCGACGATGCCCTTCGAGCCCATGCCGGCCTCCGTCAGGCCCAGATGCAGCGCAAAGCGACAGCGGCGTGCGAGTTCGCGGTACACGGCGATGAGATCCTGCACCCCGCTTACCTTGCACGAGAGGATGATTCTGTCGCGCGAGAGCCCAAGCTCGACCGCGCGCTCGGCCGAACCGATCGCCGACTGGATCAGCGCTTCGTACATGACGCTCTGCGACTCCCACGGCTCGGCGCGCGCCGCGTTCTCGTCCATCATCCTCGCGAGCAGATCCTGGTCGAGACTGCCCCAGTTGACGCCGATTCTCACCGGCTTGTCGTAGCGGATCGCAGCCTCGATCATCTGCGCGAACTGCGTGTCGCGCTTCGCGCCCTGACCGACGTTGCCGGGATTGATGCGGTACTTCGAGAGCGCCTCGGCGCAGGCCGGATAGTCGCGCAGCAGCAGATGGCCGTTGTAATGGAAGTCGCCGACGAGTGGAACGGCGACGCCCATGCGATCGAGCTGATCGCGAATCGCCGGGACGGCCTCGGCCGCCTCGGGCGTGTTGACCGTAATGCGCACGAGCTCGGAGCCCGCCTGCGCGAGTTCCTTCACCTGAATCGCCGTGCCGATCGCATCGGCCGTGTCGGTATTCGTCATCGACTGCACGCGCACCGGTGCGTCGCCGCCGATGGTGACGAGCTGCCCGCCCCAACGCACATCGACGGCATGCGACACGCGGCGCGGCGGCGGGCCGCCGAAAACCGGCTCGGAAGAACAAATCTGGCTGCTGCTGTCGGATTGCATCGAAAGACCCATTAGTCCCGTTTATGCCATTGGCGCCGCGCGTTCGCGATGCGCCACATTCGAACGAGCGCCCCGCGCTGAAGCGTGGCGCTCGCGTCTTGACGTCACGGCAACGAGAAGCGCGACACGTTGCCTTTGCCCGCCCCGTACTTGGCCGCGCCCACTTCCTTGCCATCGAGCGTGACCGATTGGACACCCGCGCGATTGCCCGCCACGACCTTGAAAGGCTCTTCGCCCTGGATTTCCTTCGTATCGCCTGCGTGCACGATGCCGGAGAAGAGCTCCTTACCGCTCTTGTCGCGCACGCTGAACCAGCTATCCTGCGTGACCGTGAAGGCCACCGTCGACATGCCCGGCGCGGCCGTGGCACCCGACGCTTCGTTCGCCGCCTCCGATTGCGGCGCTTGCACTTCGCTCGAGCCCCGCGCGGCGGCCTGAGCCTTGGTTGCCGAGCTCGCCTCGGATGCCTCGGCGGCCGACGGCGGCGCCGACCGCGCGGCAGCCTCGGGCGTGACCGATTCGACCTGCGACGCCGGTGCCGCGCCACCTTCGGCCAACGTCGACGCCGCGTTCGCGCTCGGCGCCGCTTGACCGCTTCCGCCTGCCTCGGTCCCCGCGTTCGCTCCGGACGCTCCGTTATCCGCGACGATCGCCGTCCCCGACGCTACCGTCTGCCCTTGCGCGGCCGTCGCCGAGGCCTCGCCCGGGCTGACCGCGCCTCCGTTGGCGCTCGCCTTCAGGCGCGCCAGCCAAGCGGACGATTCGCCGCCGCTTCTCCACATAACGAGCGCGACGAGCGCGACGATCACCGCCGCGACGCCCCACCACCACGAGCGATGACGCGACGTCCCGCCGAGCGAGACGGAAACGCGGCCCCGCGGCAAGTCGGTGCCCGTCGAAGCGGGCATCGAGAGGTCGGGCTCCGGCTCGCCTTTGTCGCGCCGCAGCGCTTGCGCGAAAGGCGTCGGATCGACACCGAGCATTTTCGCGTAGCTGCGCACCACGCCGAGCGCGAACGTCGTGCCCGGCAATTGGCTGATGTCTCCCGCCTCCAGCGCGCGCATCTTCGGCGCGGGTACTTTGAGGCGCGCCGATACGTCGTCGATCGACCAACCCTTTGCCTCGCGCAGTTGCGCAAGGCGCTCCCCGGCCGCGGCGAGCGTATCGAACAGCGCCGGCCCGGTCGCCTGCGTGCTTCGCGGTGCGCCGTTGCTGCCAACGCCGACCGACCCCGATAGTCCTACGCTCGTCTGAGTGCCCTCATTTTGCGGCTGCTGCTGCGGCTCACTCATCCTTGATCCTCGCGTCGATTCTTTCCACCTGTGCGCCCCGGCCGGACATCACCCCCGATTCCGGATTCGCAGACCTTTTATAACAAAAATGCGGTAGTTCGTACCGCTTATTTCCTACTTCTTTATTAGGATCACCGTTTTGCACCGTCTGCCGAAACCAGCGCCTGCTCCGAGGCGTCCGATCTCTCGGCGGGCCCGAATCGGCCTCGTTACGCGCGATGCACCTCGATAACCCGGTTTGCGCGGCCCGTCCGCTCCGCGAGGCGCGTCCGGTCTCTCACCGCCCCCGCAAGCTGTCCGCAGGCCGCATCTATATCGTCGCCGCGTGTCTTGCGCACCGTCGTCACGACGCCCGCGTCGATGAGGATCTCGGCAAACCGCTTGATGCGCTCGGGCCGCGAGCGAACCAATCCCGATTCGGGGAACGGATTGAAAGGGATCAAGTTGAACTTGCACGGAACGTCGGCCGTGACGGCGAGCAATTCGCGCGCGTGCGCGTCGCTGTCGTTGACACCGTCCAGCATGCAGTATTCGAACGTGATGAAATCGCGCGGCGCGACCCGCAGGTAGCGCCGGCAGGCCGCCATCAGCTCGGCCAGCGGATACTTCCTGTTCAGCGGCACGAGCTCGTCGCGCAGCGCATCGTTTGGCGCATGCAGCGAAACCGCGAGCGCCACCGGCAGGTCGGCGCCGAGTCGATCCATCATCGGCACGACGCCGGAAGTCGAGACGGTCACGCGCCGCCGGGACAGTCCGTACGCGTTGTCGTCGAGCATCAGAGAGAGGGCCGGAACGAGCGCGTCGTAGTTGAGCAGCGGCTCGCCCATTCCCATCATGACGACGTTCGTGATGACGCGTTCGCCTTTACCTTCTCCGGCCTGCGCGCCTTGCGACGCACGCAGCGCGAATTCGGCCATCCGCAGTTGCCCGATGATTTCGCTCGTGGCGAGATTGCGAGAAAACCCCTGCTTGCCCGTCGAGCAGAACCGGCAGTTGACGGCGCATCCCGCCTGCGACGACACGCAAAGCGTGCCGCGCGTTTCCTCCGGGATGAACACGGTCTCGACCGCGTTGCCGTTGCCGACGTCGACGAGCCATTTGCGCGTGCCGTCGGCCGACACGTGATCGCTGACGACGGACGGCATCGTGATTGTCGCTCGGCCTTTCAGCTTCTCGCGCAGCGACTTGGCGAGGTCGGTCATGCGGTCAAAATCGGCCGCGTTGTACTGGTGGATCCAGCGCTGCAGCTGCTTTGCGCGAAACGACTTCTCGCCGAGGCTCTCGCAATAGGCGACGAGCCCCGAAGCGTCGAGGTCGAGAAGATTGACGGTTGAACTGCTCGTCATGTCGGATCCTGCTGTTTCAGTACCCCGGTGCCGCATTGCGCATGCCGTCGTTCGCGGCGGCGAAGCCGGTGCTCGACGGGGTGCGCACAGGCGCCCGGGTTGGCGTCGATGCCGGCCGGTGCCGCTTCGGCGCGCGACTGGCGCGAATCAGCGCGAGTAGATGTTGGCCTCGGGGAAGAAGAAGGCGATTTCGATGCGTGCCGTTTCGGGCGCATCCGAGCCGTGCACCGCGTTGGCGTCGATGCTGTCGGCGAAGTCCGCGCGGATGGTTCCCTTTTCCGCCTTCTTCGGATCCGTCGCACCCATGAGGTCGCGATTCTTCTGGATCGCGTCTTCACCTTCGAGCACCTGAGCGATGACCGGGCCCGAGATCATGAATTCGACGAGATCCTTGAAGAACGGCCGCGCCGCGTGAACGGCGTAGAATTTTTCCGCATCGGCGCGCGACAGATGCACCATGCGGGCGGCGATGATCTTCAAGCCTGCGTTTTCGAAGCGGCTGTAGATCTGACCAATCACGTTCTTTGCCACCGCATCGGGCTTGATAATCGACAGGGTACGCTCGATCGCCATAAAAACTCCAAAAAATTAAGGGGTTACGAATCTTAACGAATCCGCAATTGTAGCATGTTCCGGTGTATGATTGCGATCGAACCCTTTCTCACGTGAAAGGTCAGAAGCAGTGACCGCCTCGCGCGCGGCTCGACGCGTCTGAAAACGCTCGAAATTTGCTCTAAAGTGCCTGCGAGACGTTGAAACTCCGGCCGTCGGTACTTATCTTAGTGTCGGGATGCCGAAAAAAGGGGCGGTCGTTGGCGCCCGGCATCGTCGAACGTTACTGCGTCTTACGCAAGGAGAAAGCATGAACGACTATCCGTACAACTTCGGCCGCGGCGGCGCCATCGCCACGGCGGAAACGCGCAACCGCGTGCTACGGAACACTTATTGGCTGCTCGCGCTGTCGATGGTGCCGACTGTACTCGGAGCGTGGGTCGGTGTCGTGACGGGCTTTTCGCTCTTTGCGGCGACGAGCCCGGCCATGAGCCTGCTCGCGTTCTTCGCGATCGCGTTCGGCTTCATGTTCGCGATCGAGCGGACGAAGAACAGCAGCGTCGGCGTCGTCGTGCTGCTCGGCTTCACGTTCTTCATGGGGCTGATGCTGTCGCGGCTCCTCGCCTTCATTCTCGGTTTCTCGAACGGCCCGTCGCTCATCATGCTCGCGTTCGGAGGCACCGGTGTGATCTTCACCGCGATGGCGACGATCGCCACGGTCAGCAAGCGCGACTTTTCGGGCCTCGGCAAATGGCTCTTCGTCGGCGTGATCGTCCTGCTGCTCGCGATGGTGGCGAATATGTTCCTCCAGCTACCGGCCCTGATGCTTACCGTATCGGTCCTCGCGATAGCCATCTTTTCGGCGTACATGCTGTTCGACGTGCAGCGCGTCGTGAACGGGGGCGAAACGAACTACATCACGGCCACGCTCGCGATCTACCTCGATCTCTACAACGTGTTCGTGAACCTGCTGTCGCTGCTCGGCATCTTCGGCGGCAACCGCAATTGACGTCGATCGGGACCAGACATCGATCCTGATGAAAAAACCGGCCTTAGGGCCGGTTTTTTTTTGTCTGCTCGCTTGGCGGGCCGTCGTCAAGCACGCTCTAACAGCGCGATCGATTCGACATGGGACGTGTGCGGAAACATATTGACGACGCCCGCTCCCTTCAGCCGATAGCCGGCTTCGTGCACGAGCAGGCCCGCGTCGCGCGCGAGCGTTGCCGGGTTGCACGAGACATAGACGATACGCGCCGGCATCGGTCCGTCCCCGCTTTGCGAAATCTCGGCAAGCGCTTTCGAAACGGCCAGCGCGCCTTCACGCGGCGGATCGATCAGGAACTTGTCGAATGCGCCCAACGCGCGCAGATCGTCGGCCGTGATCTCAAACAGGTTGCGGCATGCGAATGTCGTATGTCCGTCGACGCCATTTTCCTTCGCGTTCGCGAGCGCGCGCGCCGTCAGCGTCTCGCTGCCTTCGATGCCGACCACTTCGCGCGCGAGACGCGCGAGCGGAAGCGTGAAGTTGCCGAGCCCGCAAAAAAGATCGAGTACGCGATCGGTGCGAGCGGGTGCCAGCAGTCGCAGCGCGCGGCCGACGAGCACGCGGTTGATCGCATGATTCACCTGTGTGAAATCGGTCGGCTTGAACGGCATCCGGATCCCGAACTCGGGCAGCGTGTAATCGAGCTCGACATCGAGCGGATGAAACGGCACCGCCGTGTCCGGCCCCTTCGGTTGCAGCCAGAACTGCACGCCGTGCCGATCGGCGAAGTCGCGTACCAACCCTTCGTCGTCCGCGGTGAGCGGCTCGAGCACGCGCAGCACGAGCGCCGTCACGCGCGCGCCGACCGCCACCTCGATCTGCGGCAGCCGGTCACGAATCGAGAGGCTCTCCACGAGCCGCCGCAGCGGCACGAGCAGAGCCGAAACATGCGGCGGCAAGACTTCGCAGCTCGTCATGTCGGCCACATAGCTGCTTCTCTTTTCATGAAAACCGACGAGAACGCCCCCCTTCTTGGCGACGTGCCGCACCGTCAAGCGCGCGCGATAACGGTATCCCCAAGCGGGCCCATGAATCGGGCGAAACACGGTCTCCGCGCGCACTTTGGCAAGATGCCAGAGATCGTCCTCCAGTACGCGCTGCTTGACCGCGATTTGCGCGCGCTCGTCGAGATGCTGCATCGAGCAGCCGCCGCAGGTGCCGAAAAAGCGGCAACGCGGCGTCGTGCGCATCACACTTTCGCGCAGTACGTCGACGACCTGGGCCTGCTCGAAACTCGGCTTCTTGCGATAGCTCGAATAGGTCACGAGCTCGCCGGGTAATGCGCCTTCGACGAAAATGACCTTGCCGGGCTCGCCGGTTTCGGTCTTCAGACGCCCCACGCCGCGTGCGTCCATGTCGAGGGAGTCCACCTCGAGAATCGTGGGGCGGGCGGATCCGGCCGACGCGGCTGGGGCCGGTACGGTCTTTGTTGGAGGCTCAACGAGATGACGGGGAGAGTCGGACACCAGCTTTTTCCTGACAGACTTGGAACGAAAGGCGAGATTGTAGACGAACGGCGCCTTGCGACGGCGTACGGAGGAACGAGATGCGATTGCTCAGCTGGAACATCCAATGGGGGCGCGATGCGAGCGGCGCCGTTGATCTGGGCCGGACGCTCGAGGAGGCACGCCGGATCATCGATTTCGACGTGCTCGCGCTGCAAGAAGTCACGCGCGGCTTTCGCTCGCTACCGGGCGGGCCTTCGGACGACCAGTTCGCCGAGCTGGCGGCGGCCCTGCCCGGCTTTACCGTGCTCGCAGCGATCGGCGCCGACCTGCCGCCGCTCGCGCCCGGCGAGCCGCGCCGTCAGTTCGGCAATGCGCTCGCCACACGGTTGCCCGTCGAGCAAGTCATTCGTCATACGTTGCCGTGGCCGGCTCATGAAAACGCGCCATCGATGCAGCGAGTCGCGCTCGAGGCCGTGATCCGCACGCCGGTCGAGCCGTTGCGCATCCTCGTCACCCATCTCGAATACTATTCGCTCAAGCAGCGGATCGCGCAAGTCGACGAGCTTAGGCGGCTGCAGCGCGAGGCGGCCGAGCACGCCGCGCATCCGGCTCCGGCCGAAAACGCCACCGGCCCTTTCGCCGCGACCGTGCGCCCCGCGAGCGCGATCGTCTGCGGCGACTTCAACAGCGAGTTCGGCTCGGAGGCTTATCAGCGGTTCATCGCGCCGCTCGCCGGCGCGCCCGGATTCGTCGACGCTTGGACCACGCTGCACCCGGGGCACACGCCGCCGCCAACGGCGGGCGTCTATGACGTAGAGCAATGGTCATCGGGACCTATCGCGTGCGATTTCGTATTCGTCACCGAAGACCTGACGAGCCGGCTCGAGCGGTGCGAGATCGATGGGGCGACGCGCGCGTCCGATCATCAGCCGATCCTGCTCGAACTCCGTTGACGGACAGCGGCGACCGAGACGGACAAGGCGACTCGGAAACGCGAGACTGCGCCGCTCGTCAACAGCCGAAGGCGGCCAGATATTCCGCCCAGTGTCCGCCCGGCTCCTGCGCGAGCGACTGTTTGACGAACACGATCTCGTCGGCATACTCGTTCGCCGTGAACGCCCCTCGCATCAGTTGGAAGCGGCAATAGAGCAAGTACGTATTGACGACGTCGGTCTCGCAATAATTGCGGATTTCCTCGATGCGTCCATCACGGAACGCGGTCCAGACCTGTGCGCCGTCCATGCCGAGCTTGCCGGGAAATCCGCAAAGCTTCGCGAGCGCATCGAGCGGGGCGTTGGCGCGCGCCTGATACATGGCGAGCACATCCATCAAGTCAGTATGGCGTGAGTGGTAGCGGCTGATGTAGTTGTTCCACTTGAAATCGCGGTCGTCCTCACCGAGATCCCAATAGCGCGGCGCGGCAATGCCGTGCACGAGCGCGCGGTAATGGAGGACCGGCAGGTCGAAGCCGCCGCCGTTCCACGACACGAGTTGAGGCGTGTACTTTTCGATTACGCGGTAGAACGACTGGACCAGCGCGGCCTCGCCATCCTCCGGCGCGCCGAGCGAACGCACGCGCAACCCCGCGCGGTCCCGAAATACGCACGAAATGGCCACCACGCGCTGTAGATAGTGCGGCAAAAAATCGGCACCCGTCTTTTCACGGCGTGCGGCAAACGCATGCTCGGCCACTTCCGCGTCGCTCATCGAGGCCGGCAAATCTTCGAGCCGGCGAATGCCGGCGACATCGGGAACCGTCTCGATGTCGAAAACGAGAATAGGCGTCATCCGGGAAATCTTGTAAGCGACGTGGAAAACGTCAAACCGCGCGCGGCTGACGCGAAGCCCGGCAACCGCACGCGCGGCCCTCGACGCGGCGGCTCAAAGAACGGCGTCCTTGCGCACGCCGTTCGAGGCGAAGAACCGCTTGAGGCGCACGAGCGCCTCTTGCTGGATCTGCCGCACACGCTCGCGCGTAAGCCCCATTTCATCGGCCAACTCTTCGAGCGTGGCCGGCTCGATATGATTGAGCCCGAAGCGGCGCTCGATCACGTGCCGATGCTTGTCGGAAAGTCGCGACAACCACGCCCGCGTCAGCGTTTCGAGCTCGCGATGCTGCACCTCGGCGTCGGGCGACTGGCTCTGGTCGTCCGAGAGGAGATCGAGCAGGCTGCTCGCCGGGTCGAGATCGAGCGGCGCATCGAGCGAGGCCGTATGCTCGTTGAGCGCGAGGATATCGGTGACTTCGTCCGTCGTCTTGCCGGTGAGATATGCGATATCGTCGATGCTGGCGTCGCGCCGCTCGTTCGCTTCACCGGAGTTCGCGGAGCTCTTCTCGAGATGGCGCTTGGCGCGCAGCACTTGATTCAGTTCACGAATGACGTGCACGGGAAGCCGGACCGTGCGCGCCTGGTTCATGATCGCGCGCTCGATGCTCTGGCGAATCCACCAGGTGGCATAAGTCGAAAAGCGAAAGCCGCGTGTCGGGTCGAACTTCTCGATCGCGTGCATCAAGCCGAGATTGCCCTCCTCGATCAGGTCGAGCAGCGGCACGCCGCGATTCAGATACCCCTTTGCGATACTGACGACGAGCCGCAGGTTGCGCTCGATCATCACTTGCCGCGCCTCGAACTCACCGGCTTTCGCGAGGCGCGAGTAGCGCTGCTCCTCTTCTACCGTCAGAAGCGGCTTCACGCTGATGCGGTTCAGGTAGTGCTGGATCGTGTCAGCGGTGAGCTCCGCCTGCAGAAGCGCCCTGAAATCGTCGGGATCGGGGCTCGCCGCGTCAGCGACGCGCTCGCGCTCCTCGCCCTCTTCGGCATCCCCTGCCGCGGCTTCCGCGCCGAAATCACCCTCGGCATCGGCGGCTTCGTCGTCGGCCTCGTTCATCGAAGCGCCCAAGTCCTGCTCCAGACCCTGCGCGGCACTGGTGAGCGTTTCCGTCTCGGCTTGCTGCTTGCGGCGCTTCGATTTCGGCATGGTCGTATCGCTTCGCTTATTGCGGCGGCAAGTATTTCATCGGATCCACGGGTTTGCCCTGCTGGCGTACCTCGAAGTGCAACATTACCCGATCGGCATCGCTGTTGCCCATCTCGGCGATCTTCTCGCCTTTGGTCACCGAGTCCCCCTCTTTTACCATCAAACTGCGGTTGTGTGCATACGCTGTCAGATAGTTTGCGTTGTGCTTGATGATAATGAGATTGCCGTATCCGCGCAGCCCATTTCCTGCATAGACGACACGACCATCGGCAGCAGCCTTGATCGGCTCGCCAGCCGTGCCGCCGATATTGATGCCCTTGTTGTTCGCATCGTCGAAGCGATCGAGGATCGGGCCACGCACGGGCCATGTCAATGCGAGGTTTCCTCCGTTCGTGACCGGACCAGGGCCCGTTGCGGTCGTCGCGGGCGGCTGAGGCGGGATCGTCGTCGCCGTCGATGGGCTGCTGCCGTAAGTCGGCGGCGCGGCCTGCGCCGAGCCCGGCGTCGAGGCCGGCGCGGGCGCGGGGCCGCTCGAAAGTGGTGCGCTCTGCACCGGCCCGCCCACCACGGGTGCGGCCGCGACACCTGGCGTGGCGGCTGCTGCGTTCTGCCCCGGCGGCGCGACGCGCAGCAATTGCCCGACCTCGATTTGATTCGGGTTTGCGAGGTTGTTCCAGGTCGCGATGTCGTGATAGTTCTGGCCGTTGTCCAACGCGACGCGATAAAGCGTATCGCCCGGTTTCACGCGGTAGTAGCCCGGAGGCGGCGGGCCGAGCGGTGCCGCGGCCGCCGCCGCGGCCGGCGTCGATGCCGGCTGCGCGCTCGCGGCGCTCGAGCGGTCTACGACAGGCGCTTGATCGAGTCGCGTCGCGCATGCCGCAAGGGTCGACAGGGCCACCGCGCAAATGGCGCGTTCAACGGCGCTCAGCCGAGCGTCCATCTTTTTCGTTCGTGTCGCGCGCAACGTAAACATCGGTGTCAAATCACTCCGGATTTTAAAGGGACAAAGAAAACACGATCGAGCTGCGACTCGCGCCACTGGCTCGGCGCGACGCGCTCGATGAGCGTCAGCATCTGCTTGTCGCTGTTCAGAGCCGCGACGGGTGCGACGAGCCGACCGCCCACCGCAAGCTGCTCGAGGAGCGCCTGCGGAACATCGAGCCCAGCCGCCGCGATCACGATCGCGTCGAACGGCGCGGCCGCCGGCAAGCCCAGTCGCCCATCGCCGTAATGCAGGCGGATGTTCGGCACGCGCAGCGGCCTGAGGTTGAGCTTCGCGCGCTCGCAAAGCGGCTTGATTCGCTCGATCGAGTAGACATCGCGCGCAAGCCGGCTCAGCACGGCCGCCTGATAGCCGCAGCCGGTGCCGATCTCGAGCACGCGATCGAGCGTGCGTCCGCTCGATGCGAGCTCGAGCATGCGCGCCACGACAGAAGGCTTCGAAATCGTCTGCTGGTGGCCGATGGGCAATGCCGAGTCCTCGTATGCCTGAGCCGCGAGCCCGGGATCGACGAACATGTGGCGAGGCACCGCCGACATCGCGCTCAACACTCGCGCGTCGCGAATGCCGTTTGCTCGAAGGCGTTCGACCATGCGCTCGCGCACGCGTTCCGACGTCAGCGCAAGCGTGCCCGCGAGCGCGACGTTCGGCGCCGCCATTTTGTCGCCGGCTTGCGACGCCAGCGTGTCAGTGCGCCGTGCGCCCAGCTCCCGCGCGCGCCCTCGTTCGTCGCCGCCGGCGTTCGCACCCGAGGCCACGCCCGCACGGCCGCGCGGCTTGCGTTCGAGATCGGCAAGCCCCAACGGAAAACGCTTGGCACGCTCGCTCGTCATGAACCGCGACGTCCCGCGCGCGACCATTCGCGCGTCGCAGCGAGCATTTGCGTATGCGTGAGATCGAGCTGGAGCGGCGTGATCGACACGCGGCCGTTCGCAAGCGCATGAAAATCGGTACCCTCGCTCGCGTCGAGCGCGGCTCCCGATGGGCCGATCCAGTAGATCGGCTCACCGCGCGGATTCGTTTGGCGGATCACCGGCTGCGACGGGTGGCGTTTTCCGAGGCGCGTGATTTCCCACTCGCCCATTTCGTCGTAAGCGAGATTCGGAATGTTCACGTTCAAAAGCGGATGCCCCGGCAGCGGATGCGCGAGGAAATGCTCGACGATATCGGCAGCGACGCGCGCGGCGTCCTCGAGGCGCGACCAATCCTTTTCGACGAGCGAGAAAGCGATGGCCGGCACGCCGAACATGACACCTTCGGTGGCCGCCGCGACGGTCCCCGAATAAAGCGTGTCCTCACCGACGTTCTGGCCGTTGTTGATGCCGGAGACGACGAGATCGGGCGTGTGATCGAGCATGCCCGTGAGGGCGATATGCACCGAATCGGTGGGCGTGCCATTGACGTAGTAAAAGCCGTTTGCCGAGCGCAATACGGAGAGCGGCCGCGAAAGCGTGAGCGAGTTCGATGCCCCGCTACAGTTCTGCTCGGGTGCCATGACGGTCACGTCGCCGAAGCGCCGCAGCGCGTGATAGAGCGCCTCGAGACCGGGTGCCAGATAGCCGTCGTCGTTGCTCAATAGGATTCTCATGCGGCGATTGTAACCGAGGACATTGCGGCTCAGATCGCCTGTCACGTTCGCACCGCGACGGCAAGGGCGACATTCTCCGAAATGCGCGCCCGCGCGGGAAAAGGCACGGCCGTTCGCGATCATCTACACTGGACGCAATCCATCTCGAAAGACGGAGGAGCAAGCCATGCGCGCGATTCGCTGTAACCGCTACGGCCCGCCGGAAGCGCTCGTGCTCGAAACCGTGCCCGACGTCGAGCCCGGCCCCGGCGAGGTCGCCATCGACGTAAAAGCGGCAAGCGTCAATTTCCCCGACGTCCTCGTGATCGAGAACAAGTATCAGTTCGAGCCCGAGTTGCCGTTCACGCCGGGTTCGGAAGTCGCCGGCATCGTGCGTGCCGTGGGGACCGGAGTGACCCAGCTGCGCCCGGGCATGCCGGTCGCCGCCTACGTGCAGATCGGCGGCTTCGCCGAGCAGGTTGTCGCGCGTGCCGATGCCTGCACCCCGTTGCCCGCGGATGCGGACTACGCCATCGCGGCGGCTTTCACCCTCGCCTACGGGACCTCCTATCACGCGGTCGTCGACCGCGGCGCGCTCGCCGCCGGAGAGACGATGCTCGTGCTCGGCGCGGCGGGCGGCGTCGGGCTCGCCGCGGTCGAGATCGGCAAGGCGCTAGGCGCGCGCGTCATCGCGGCCGCATCGAGCGACGACAAGCTCGCTGTTTGCCGCGAGCACGGCGCGGACGAGACGATCCAATACGAGCGAGAGAGCCTGCGTGAACGAATAGCGGCGCTGACCGACGGCCGAGGCCCCGACGTCGTCTACGACCCGGTCGGCGGCCGCTATACCGAACCCGCCTTTCGCAGCATCGGCTGGCGCGGCCGCTACCTGGTCGTGGGTTTCGCCAGCGGGGAAATCCCGCGCTTGCCGCTCAATCTCGCGCTGCTCAAAGGCGCGAGTGTCGTCGGCGTATTCTGGGGAGAGTTCGCGAAGCGCGAGCCCTCACGCAACCACGCCACGTTCGACACACTCGGGCGCTGGCTGCGCGAAGGAAAGCTGCGTCCGCGCATCAGTGCCCGCTACCGCCTCGAGGATACGGGCCGCGCCTTGCGCGAGATGGCGGAACGGCGCGTGACAGGCAAGGTCGTCGTCGTGCCGTAACGCGCTCCTCAGATCACCTTGCGCTCGCGCAGGCCGGCAATGGCAGTCTCGTCGTAACCGAGCTCACGCAGCACTTCGTCGGTGTGCTCGCCGAGTGCCGGGCCGAGCCAACGCGTGCCGCCGGGCGTCTCGGAGAGCTTCGGCGTCACGTTCGGCAGGGCGACGTCGAGCCCGTCCTGCCATTTGAACTGCCGGATCATTTCGCGAGCCGCGTACTGAGGGTCGTGGAACATGTCGGCCACGCTATAGATTCGCCCGACCGGAACGTCCGCCGCGTTGAGGACTTCGAGCGCCTCCTCGATCGTCCGCTCGGCGAGCCACGCGGCGATCGCGCCGTCGATCTCCTGCGTGCGCGGCACGCGGCCGTCATTGTGGGCAAGCGCCGGATCGTTCGCGAGATCGGCGCGGCCGATCGCCGTCATCAGCCGCTTGAAGATCGGATCGCTGTTGCCGCCGATCACGATGCTGCCGTCCCTGCAAGGATACGTATTCGACGGCACGATGCCGGGCAGCGACGCGCCCGTGCGCTCGCGGACGGTGCCGTAGACGCCGTACTCGGGCACGATGCTTTCCATCATGTTGAAGACGGCTTCGTAAAGCGCGACGTCGACGACCTGACCTTTGCCGCCGTTCGCCTGCCGGTGGTGCAGCGCCATCAGCGCACCGATGACGGCATGCAGCGCCGCGATCGAATCGCCGATGGAAATCCCGATGCGAGGGGGCGGCAAATGCGGATAGCCGGTGATGTGACGCAAGCCGCCCATCGCCTCGGCAATCGAGCCGAAGCCGGGCCGATCGCGGTACGGTCCTGTCTGCCCATACCCCGACAAGCGGACCATGACGAGCCCGGCGTTGTGCGCGGACAGCACGTCGTAGCCCAGGCCCAGCTTTTCGAGCATCCCGGGGCGGAAATTCTCGATGACGACGTCGGCAACGCTTGCGAGCCGCCGGACGATTTCCTTGCCTTCTTCCGCCTTGAGGTTGACCGTGACGGACTTCTTGTTGCGCGCCTGCACGGCCCACCAGAGCGACGTGCCGCCCGCTTGCGGGTACAGCATGCGCCATTTGCGCAACGGATCGCCGCCGTTGGGATCTTCGACCTTGATGACTTCGGCGCCGAATTCACCGAGAAAGCGCGCGGCGAACGGTCCCGCGATCAGCGTCCCGAGCTCGAGTACCTTGATGCCCTTGAGCGGGCCTGCTGTTGCGGCGGTTGCACTGCTCATTGTCGTCCCCTCGTGACTCCTCGTTGCGGCGACGGTTGCTTCCGTCTCGATGCCGCTCCTCGCCGTTGCCTCCGACAACGGTCAGATCGATCGCCTGTCCAGCATTGCGCGCGCGATGGTTCCCGCGTCGACGTATTCGAGCTCGCCGCCGACAGGCACGCCGCGCGCGAGTCGCGTCACCGTCAGGCCGCGCGCCTTCAAGGCCTGCGCGAGATAATGCGCGGTGGCCTCGCCCTCGTTCGTGAAATTCGTCGCGAGCACGACTTCCTTGACCAGGCCGTCCGTCGCCCGCTTGACGAGCCTGTCGAAATGGATCTCCTTCGGGCCGATTCCGTCGAGCGGGCTCAGGCGCCCCATCAGGACGAAATAAAGCCCGCGATAGGTCATCGTCTGCTCGAGCATGACCTGATCGGAGGGTGTCTCGACGACGGCGAGCAGCGTCGGATCGCGCGACTCGTCACTGCACACGTCGCAGATCCGAGCCTCCGTAAATGTGTTGCACCTCTCGCAGTGCCGCAGATGCTCAGTCGCGAAAACGAGCGCATGGCCGAGACGCTCCGCGCCTTCACGGTCATGCTGCATGAGGTGATAGGCCATTCGCTGCGCCGACTTCGGTCCGACGCCCGGAAGCGCGCGCAGCGCATCGACGAGCGCGACGAGAGCGGAAGGCTGTTTCATGACGATGGCGGCACCTCGAACCGGACGCGCGCCGCTCAGAACGGCAGCTTGAAGCCGGGTGGCAACGGCAGCCCCGCCGTCATGCCGCCCATCTTCTCCTGAACCGTCGCCTCGGCCTTGCGCACCGCATCGTTGAACGCGGCGGCGACGAGATCCTCGAGCATGTCCTTGTCGTCAGCGAGAAGACTCGGATCGATCGAGACGCGGCGCACGTCGTTCTTGCAGGTCATCGTCACCTTGACGAGGCCCGCGCCGGACTGTCCTTCGACCTCGATCTGCGCGAGTTGCTCCTGCATCTTCTTCATGTTTTCCTGCATCTGCTGGGCTTGCTTCATGAGCCCCGCGAGTTGGCCTTTCATCATGGATGTGCTCCTTTGATCGTATGGATGTCAGTGCGGCGCCCGGTTAGCCCGATGCCGAGCGTCAGGTGGACGGGCAGGCGCCAGTCTTCAGCGAGCGCCAGCCCCCGTATCGGGCGAAAGCGGCTTGACCGAGCCCGGGACGATCGTGGCGCCGAATTCGCGGATGAGCGATTGCACGAACGGGTCGGCGCCGATCTCGCGCTCGGCTTCGCGCTGAAGCTCGGCACGCGCGGCGGCCGCGAGCACCGCGGCCGTGCGGCGCGCCGGACCGACTTCGACGCGGACCTCGACAGGCTTGCCGAGCCGCTGGCTCAGCGCCGCCTTCAGTTTTGTCACTTGCGCGGCGTCGGCATATTGCGGCACCGGCACTGTGAGCTTCAGGACTTCCCCCTCGAGCGCCGTCAGCTCGCTATTGAAGGCAAGCTGATGCGCAATGCCCGTGAGCCCGAGATCGGCCGCGAGCGCCGGCCAATCGCCGGGAAAACCGATCGCATCGAGCAACACCGCCGCGGGCAGCTGCGCGAGATCGACGGCCGGCGCCGGCGCGCCGCTCTCGCGCGCGCCGCCGGCGCCGGCCTCCGGCGTGGCGAAGCCGTCATCGGCCGCCGAGAAATAAGCGTCTTCCGACGATAAGGGGACGTAGTCGTCGAACGAGGCGTCGAGCGGCGGCGCGTCGTCCCAGGGGGGCGTTGGCGGCGTGTCCCGCGCCTCTCCTCGCTCGCGCGCGCCGGATGCCGCGGCCGGCGCCGAAGGCCCTCCCTCGCTACCTCGCGCCCGCGGTACGGGTACGTCGATCGGAGCACGCGGCGCGACGGGTTTCGACGCGGAAGCGCCCACCGCTTTTGCGGTGTCGCCTCTCGGGCGGCCGCGCTCGGTCGATACGCGCAGCCCCGCGCTGCGCAGCACCTCGAGCGCGGCGCTCGCGCCGCCCGCTCGCGCCGGCGGTGCTGCGTCAGCGGGCGCGGCGTTCGGGCGCAGCGGTTCATCGCCGCTATGAGTCGCCTCGGCCGGCGCGAGCTTGTCGTCGTCTCCCGCCGGGCGAAGCGGCGCATCTTTCTCGACGGTCGCCGCGCTTTTCTGCGCCGGTTCCGGGGCCGGCGCGGTCGGCTCGTCGACGCCGGGATCGGCCGAGCGCTCGGCGACCTGCAAGCCCTCACGAACAGGGCGCTCCGGCGGCAAGGCGGCGGTCAGCGGCTCACGGCCGCCCGCTCCGCCCCCGCTCGCCGCGGGTTCGAACGCGAGCATGCGAAGCAATGTCATCGTGAAGCCCGCGTACTCGTCGGGCGCGAGACCAAGCTCGCTTCGGCCGATCGTCGCGATCTGATAGAAGAGCTGCACTTGCTCCGGCGAAAGCGCTTGCGCAAAGCGGCGCACGTCGTTCGCCTCGGGCCATTCGTCGAGCACCGCGGACGGCGCGAACTGCGCCCAGGCGATCCGATGAAAGAGGCTCGCCAAATCCTGAAGCGCCGTTGAAAACGAAAGGCTGCGCAACGCCATCTCGTCGGCGATGGCAAGCACGAGCGCGCCATCGGCCTCGACGAGCGCGTCGACGAGGCGAACCAGATAGCTTTGATCGAGTGCGCCGAGCATGCCGCGCACGGCCTCTTCGGTCACCTGGTTCGCCGAGTAGGCAATGGCCTGATCGGTCAGCGAAAGCGCGTCGCGCATGCTGCCGTCGGCCGCGCGCGCAAGCAGCCGCAACGCCTGCGGCTCGAAAGCGATTCCTTCGGCCGCGAGGATGCGCTCGAGATGGCCGACGATATGTCCGGCCGGCATCTGCTTCAGATTGAACTGGAGGCAGCGCGAGAGCACCGTAACGGGAATCTTTTGCGGATCCGTCGTCGCGAGGATGAACTTGATGTGCGGCGGCGGCTCCTCGAGCGTCTTCAACATCGCGTTGAATGCGTGATTCGTGAGCATGTGCACTTCGTCGATCATGTAGACCTTGAAGCGCGCATCGACGGGCGCATAGATGGCCCGTTCGAGCAGTGCGGCCATTTCGTCGACGCCGCGATTGCTCGCGGCGTCCATTTCGACGTAATCGACGAAGCGCCCCTCGTCGATTTCGCGGCATGCTCGGCAAACGCCGCACGGGGTCGCCGTGATGCCGGTCTCGCAATTGAGCGCTTTCGCGAAGATACGCGAGAGCGTGGTCTTGCCGACGCCGCGCGTGCCCGTGAAAAGATAGGCGTGATGCAGGCGTGCGCCGTCAAGCGCGTGCGTGAGCGCACGCACGACGTGTTCTTGTCCGACGAGCGAAGCGAAATCCTTCGGCCGCCATTTGCGTGCGAGAACTTGATAGGTCATCGCGGAATTGTATCAGCAACGATGCGAGGCCCAGGCAGTGACTGCCTCGGGGCCGGTGCATGCGAACGCGCA
>JBCNPL010000040.1:0-14679 GCA_039593375.1 Paraburkholderia sp.
GCACCGACTCGGTGCCGATCGTGTGCGACGAGGCGACCACGCCGCCGACGAAGATACCTTGCACCAGTCGCAGCAGCACGAAAATGATGGGTGCGAGGATCCCGACTTGATGGACCGTCGGCAACGTCCCGAACAATGCAGTGCTGATGCCGACGCCGAGCACGGCGATCTTCATCGCGCGCTTGCGGCCTTGGCGGTCGGCGTACGATCCGAACAGCGCGGAGCCGAGCGGCCGCATCAGCAGCGTGACGGCGAACGAGGCATAGACGGCGGCCAGCGAGAGTGTCGGATGATCCGACGGAAAAAACAGCTTGCCGACCACAGGGGCGACGTAGAGGAGGACGAAGAGGTCGAAGAGGTCCAACGCCCAACCGAAACAGGACGAGGCCGCCGCAATGATGATGCTGCGATTGCTCGGTGTTGCAGTGCTGCTAACGCCGCCAACGGTCGTATTCATCGATGTTCACTCCGTGAAGGGTCTCCAACGGTTGCTTCATGGGGATGGAAGGCGAGCGCGTTCGCGCGATCGCCTCGTGCCGATACCGACCTGCATCGGCGGCGCCGGCCGGCCCCCTCGGACGCTTACAGGCATTCAAGACTCGGGTTCTTCGCCGCCGCCGTTTCGGAATGCGTCGGCGAGGCCGTTCCATCGCTGCGGGATCTCGCCATGCTCGACGCCGAAAAGGTCGAGGATGCGCCCGACCGTGTGGTCGACGACATCTTCGATCGTCTTCGGATGCGCGTAGAAAGCGGGCACAGGCGGCATCGCGATCGCGCCCATTTCGGTGGCGAGCGTCAGGTTGCGAAGATGAGCGAGGTTGAACGGCGTCTCACGGACCACGAGCACGAGGCGCCGCCGCTCCTTGAGCGTCACGTCGGCCGCGCGCGTGAGCAGATTGTCGGCGAAGCCATGCGCGACCGCCGCGAGCGTCTTCATCGAGCACGGGGCGATCACCATGCCGGCTGTGACGAACGAGCCGCTCGCAATCGAGGCGCCGATGTCGCGCACGTTATGGACCACATCGGCGAGGCCGTCGAGATCGGCGCGGCCGATGCCGAGTTCCTGAGCGGCCGTTACGGCGCCCGACGGCGATACGACGAGATGCGTCTCGTGCGTGCCGAGCCGGCGCAACGCCGCGAGCAGGCGCACGCCGATCATCGCTCCGCTGGCGCCGGTGATGCCGACGACGAGGCGCGGCCTAGCCATTGGCGCGGCGCATGTAGGAGCCGAACGCGGCGTTGTCGGGCGCGACGAGCGCCGCGAGATCGGCGGTCTCATAGCCTGGAATGCGCACGCGCGTGAATACGTGCCCGGAGTAGGCGAGGGGACGCGTCGCGTCGAGCCCCATCTTCGCGCTGACACCCTGCATATGCGCGGGCGCATCGTCGGGCAGGCCGACCGTCGTCGACGGATCGAGCACGGACCCTTGCGCGCCCTCGATGACGACGAGATCGCGATCGGCCTGAAAGCGCGTGGCGATCGCCCACTCGATCTCGGCCGGATCGTGGACATCGACATCGGTATCGACGACGACCACCTGCTTGATGTCGTAGTGCGCGCCGAATGCGCAGAGGATCACGTTCTTGGCTTCGCCTTCACGTTTCTTGTCGAGCTGAACCCAGAGGTGATAGCGGCAAACGCCGCCGACGGACAATTCGACGTCCTTCACGTTCGGATGGCTGCGCTGGAGATGAGCGAGCAGCGTCGCTTCACGCGGGATCGCGCCGAGCAGCAAATGCTCCATTTCCGCGGGCACGATCGTGTGATAGATCGGATGGCGGCGATGCGTGAGCGCGCGGACTTCGATGACTTCGCGCGCCTCACGGGCGCTGTAGTACTTCGGAAATTCGCCGAACGGCCCTTCCATTTCACGCGCACCCGGCAGAATCCGGCCTTCGATGACGATCTCCGCGTTCGCGGGCACGCGAACTTCGCTCGTCGCGCATTTGACGACTGGAAGCGGTTCGCCGTGGAGCGCGCCGGCGATTTCGAGTTCGTCGTGATCGATCGGCGTGATGGCCTGCGACGCAAGCAGCGTGAGCGGATCGACGCCGATCGCAATCGCGATGTCCAGCGGTTCGCCGTTCGCTTCGGCGGCGCTGTAAAACGCGTGGAGATGTCGCGGCAGCATCAGAATCCCCAGGCGATCCGGCCCATGCACCTGGATTCGATTGATCGACACGTTCTGGATGCCGGTGCGCGGATTGCGCGCGATGACGAGGCCCGCCGTGATGTACGGACCGTTGTCGTGCTCACTGTGCGTGGGTACCGGGAGCAGCGCGTGCAAATCGATACCCGCCGTGTGCACGATCTGCTGGCACGGTGCTTCACCGGCCTCGACTTCGCGCCACGGCAGCGGATGCGCGGCGGCATCGGAAAAGCGCTGCAGCAGCGCATCCTCACCCACCCCCATCGCCTCGGCGATCCATGCCCGGCGCGACATGAAGCCGCTGACGACGGCGATCGAATGGTAACCGGGGCGCAGGAAGCAGGCAGCCTGTCGCCCGTCGAGTCGCTTCGCGACAGCCGCGAGCTCATGCTTCAGATCGACCGTGCGCTCGATTGTCGCGAGCCGGCCCGTATTGTCCAGATGGGCGAGCCAGCCGCGCAGTGTGCGTGCGGCCGCAGCGCCGTTCTCGCGAATCCCGGCCGTTGCCGGCGCCGTCAACTCTCGTGAATTCATTGAAGTGGGGTCCTCTTCGACCGCCCGCGTGGGCTGACGTCGCTCGACAAATCAATCGGTATTCGACGCAGCATAGCGAGTCGAGCCTATAACGGCTAATATTGTTTTCTGATCGACCAGATCATTCACTGTGATATCGGTGTTGTCCCCGATACGCGGCTTGCTGTCGGAGTTGATTTGTCGAGCGTGCCGAAGCGTAAGCTTGTTGACGTCGAGCGAGTCTTCAAGCGATCAAGACGGATTGATGGGTGGCCGGCTGCTCGATCAGCAACGATGATGGACGCGACTCCCGCCCACGACGAAACGACATGGACCTCAAGCAAATCCAATACTTCATTGCGCTCTTCGAGGACGGCTCGGTCACGCGCGCCGCCAAACGGCTCAACATCGTGCAGCCCGCGCTCAGCATGCAGATCGCCAAGCTCGAGGACGAACTTCATCAATCGCTGTTCGAGCGAGGAGCGCATGGGATGACGCCGACCGCCGCGGGCCGGCTCATGTATCGACTGTTTCTGCCGATCATGCGCGACCTTCAGCACGCGCGCATGCAGCTGATGCAGCGCGACGAGATCGTCACGGGACACGTGTCGCTCGGAATCATCGCATCGGTGACCGAAACCGTGCTGGCCGATGCGCTCTCGCGGTTTCACGCGCAGTATCCGCATGTCGAGGTGACGGTGGCCGACGGCTACAGCGCGACGTTCATCGATCTCGTCACGGGTGGTCAGCTCGACGCCGCGCTGATCAATCGGCCTCGTGCGCGTCTGTCGCTCGATTCCGAGCCGCTTCTCGACGAAGAGATGGTGCTCGCGACCGGCGTCGCCGCCGGGCCGGCGCTGCCTTCGGTGATCGAGTTCGGTCAACTGCAGGATCTCGACCTCGTGCTGCCCACGAAGCGACACGGATTGCGCGGCGTGCTCGACGCGGCTGCGCAGAGCGCGGATGTGCTGCTTGCGCCGCGCTTCGAAATCGACGTGCTGAGCGCGATCGTCAAGCTCGTCGAGAATACGCGGTTTGCAACGATCTTGCCGCGCATCGTCGTCGAGCGGTCGGTTCAGCGAGGCACCATGCGGGCGTATCCGATTCTCGCGCCGCGCATCGTGCGCCACATCGTGCGCATCAGTCATCCGCGGCGCCCGCCTGGTGCGGCGACCGAAGCGCTGATCGCGATCATCGCGGACGAGTTGCGCCAGGTGTCGAGCAAGTCCTAAGCCATTGCGGCATCGTGCCCGGCCGTCTGAAAGACGGCGACGGCGGCGATCAACTGTTGCGTCTGATCGGCCATGAGGCCCGCCGCGGCTGATGCCTGCTCCACGAGTGCCGCATTCTGCTGCGTCACTTCGTCGATCTGGGCGATCGCGCGGTTGACCTGCTCGATGCCGGTGCTTTGCTCCGACGACGCCGCGGCGATTTCGCCGATGATCTTTCTGACGCGCTCGATCGATTCGACGATCTCGTGCATCGCACTGCCCGCTTGCGCCACGAGTGCGGAGCCATCCTGAACGCGTGTGGTGGATTCGACGATGAGCTCCTTGATTTCCTTCGCCGCTGCGGCACTGCGTTGCGCAAGCGTGCGCACTTCGCCGGCTACGACGGCGAATCCGCGTCCTTGCTCGCCGGCGCGTGCCGCTTCGACGGCCGCGTTCAATGCAAGGATGTTCGTCTGGAACGCGATGCCGTCGATCACGCCGATGATGTCGCCGATCTTGCCCGAACTCGACGAGATGCCCTGCATCGTGTCGATGACACGGCCGACCACGTCGCCGCCTCGTGCCGCGATCTCGGACGCGCTGCTTGCAAGGCCGTTGGCGTGGTTCGCGCTCTCCGCATTCTGTTTGACGGTGGCTGTCAGCTGCTCGATCGATGCCGCCGTTTGCTCGAGCGACGCAGCCTGTTCTTCCGTGCGCGCCGACAGATCGGTATTGCCCGCGGCGATCTGGTGCGCGGCGGTCGTGAGATTCTCGGCGCTGCCGCGAATGCGTCCGACGATCGACGACAGATTGCGCTGCATCCGGGCCATCGCGACGAGGAGGCTTCGGTCGTCCGCTGCCTGGACGGTGACGGGAACCGTCAAGTCGCCGTCGGCGACACGGCTCGCGATCTGCGCGGCGTAGCCGGGCTCGCCGCCGAGCTGGCGCCGAATGCCGCGCGTGATGCGCGTGGTCACCAGCGTGACGATGCCGCCGATCACGAGCATGACCCCGAACGCGCGCAACAGGATGTTGCGGAACATCGCATCGATGTCGTCGCTATAGACGCCCGTGATCAGGTTCCAGTCCCACGGATCGAAGCGGCGGACGTAGCTGAGCTTCGGCGTCGGCTTGCCGGTTTCCGGCTTCACATAGACGTAGTTGACGAAGCCGCCGCCTTTCGATGCTACGTCGATGATCTCGCGGATGTAGAGCTTGCCGGTGCCGTCCCTTGCATCGAGCGTCATTTTGCCGATCTGCGAAGGGACGGCCGGATGCATGAGGACGATGCCGGCGGAGTTGTCGACGAGCACGTAACCGTTACTGCCGTATCTCATCTCCTTGATTCGCGCCAGCGCTTCGCGCTTGGCTTGCTCGAGCGGCAGCGTGCCGTTCTGTGCTTGCTGGTAGTAGGCGTTGGCGACGTTGGTCGCGATGTCGATGACCCCTTTGAGTGAGGCTTCGCGTTCCGTGATCATCAACGAGCGGGCTTTGAAGGCGTCGAATACACCAAGCGACAACAATCCCAGCCAGACGGCAATGGTGACGATCCAGAGGCGCTGACTCAGCGATAGTTTTGTCATGTTCGAGACGGCGGCGTACGGGTGCGCGCCAAATTGGTTGCGATCACGCTGCATCTACGGCGTGCCGGGGCGATAACTTTATGCGGCGACGGCCTCATCAGCGGAAATTATTCGTCATATCAAAGACGCTGATGGGGTCGCGCGGTTGACGGACGAGAAAGGCAGGACGCGGCATTTCGCCAGAAGCCGGACCGACGCGGGCGTTCGAAACGGCAGACTGTTCAGCCGAGACGAATAGTCAAGAATGAAAGAGGAATCGGCTTGTGCCCGCCGTACCGGCTGTCCTATTCTGACGCGTTGGCGACAGGAGGGCTAGCACATGGACCGCATCCAGGCAATGGAGGTTTTTACCCGCGTAGTGGACGCGAACAGCTTCACGCGGGCGGCTGAGACGCTCAGCATGCCGCGGGCGACGGTGACGACGACGATCCAGAACCTGGAGGCGTTGCTCGGCGTGCGTTTGATGCACCGGACGACGCGGCGGCTGTCGCTGACGCCCGATGGCGCGGCGTACTACGAACACTGCATCAAAATTCTGTCGGAGATCGCCGAAGCGGACGCGAGCTTTCAGCAAGGCAACCGCAAGCCGAGCGGCGCGCTGAGGGTGCATATGCCCGGCGCGATCGGGCGGCGGCTCGTCATTCCGGCGCTGTCGATCTTTCATCAGCGCTATCCGGACATCGTGCTCGACCTGGGACTGTCGGATCGACCCGTCGATCCCATCGAGGAAGGCGTCGACTGCATGATTCGCGTCGGGCCGCTCGAGGATTCGTCGTTGGTCGCACGCCGCATCGGCATGTTGAGGCGCGTCACGTGCGCGTCGCCCGAGTACCTGAAGCGATATGGCGAGCCCACGACGATCGCGGACCTCGACCGCCATCGCGCCGTGAATTTTCGGGCAAGCCATGACGGCCGTCCCCATCCCTGGGTATTCATGATCGACCGGAAGCCTGTCGAAGTCAGGCTGAACGGCGCGCTCATGGTCAACGATTCGGACGCCTACGTGACCTGCGGCGTCGAGGGCTTCGGACTCATCCAGCCGACGCTTTTCATGGTGCTGCCGCATCTGCTCGACGGATCGCTGCGGGAGGTCCTGCCCGGCTTCAATCCGAAGCCGAAGCCGATTTCGATCGTCTATCCGCACAACCGCCATTTGTCCGCGAAAGTTCGTGTATTCGCGGAATGGGTGGCCGAGTTGTTCGAGTCGACGCCGGCGCTCGAAGGCGGGGACGACTGGCGCGTCGGCTTGCCGAGCGATGCACGCGTGAAAAGTCGTCCGCAGGAGAGCGGTCATGTAGCGGCGTGAACTTCGCCGTCGTTGCGTTTGCCTCAGTGATGAACGCTGCCGGCGCGCCGACCGCGCGGCTGGCTCAAAAAGTGCGAGACTTCCCATACTGGGATCTCTACGCATTGCGCCTGCTGCCGGCACGGTCGCCGCTGGGAGGGCGCCATCATGAAGGTATCGCTCGATAGTCCGCTTCTTACCGATCTGTACGAATTGACGATGCTGCAGGCGTACTTCGACGGCGGCATGAACGAAACGGCGACGTTCGAGCTATTCGTCCGATCGTTGCCGGCTCAGCGCAATTTCCTGATGGCGGCCGGACTCGAGCAGGTGCTCGAGTATCTCGAGAAATTGCGGTTCTCGGAAGACGACCTCGCGCTGCTCGCGCGAACGGGCCACTTCAAACCGGCATTTCTGAGGTCGCTCGGAACACTGCACTTCACGGGAGACGTCGATGCGATCCGCGAAGGCACCGTTTTCTTCCCTGACGAGCCCGTACTGCGGATCACGGCCCCGATGCGGGAGGCGCAACTCGTCGAAAGCCGCGTGATGAACCTGGTTCACTATCAAACGGTCGTGGCGAGCAAGGCCGCGCGCATCGTGCTTGCGGCGCCCGATGCGCAACTCGTCGACTTCGGGCTGCGCCGCGCGCACGGCTCGGAGGCCGCGCTGCTGTCCGCGCGCGCCAGCTACCTCGCGGGCTTCGAGGGCACGGCGACGCTTGCCGCGGGGCTGCGTTTCGGCATCCCCGTTCACGGGACGATGGCGCACTCGTACGTGCAGGCTCACGCGAACGAGACTCAGGCCTTCGAGGACTTCGCTCATTCCCAGCCGGCCAACACCACGTTGCTGATCGATACGTACGATACCGAAACGGCCGCGCGCAAGGTCGTGGACCTGGCTCGGCGCGTCGCGCGATACGGCATCGAGATCAAGGCCGTACGAATCGACAGCGGCGATCTGGCCGCACACGCTCGCCGCGTGCGGCGCATCCTCGACGAAGGCGGACTGCCGTACGTCATGATCTTCGCGAGCGGCAATCTGGACGAATACCGTTTGCGCGATCTCGTCGCGACCCATGCTCCAATCGACGGATTCGGCGTGGGCACACGCATGAATACATCCGCCGATGCGCCGTATCTGGACTTTGCTTACAAGCTCGTCGAATACGCACACGAGCCGCGGCGCAAGCGCTCCGAGGGCAAGGCGACCTGGCCGGCGCGCAAGGCGATCTTTCGGCACGTGAACCCGCAGGGCGTGATGACGCGGGATTGGCTGGCGCTCGCTGACGAAAGCCGAGACGGTGCCGCATTGCTGGAGCCGGTCATGGTGGCCGGCGCGCGCAGGAAGGGCTTGCCGAACCTCGCGGCCAGCCGCGACCATGCACGCCGCCAATTGAAAGCGCTGCCACCGACGTTGCGAACCCTGGAGCCGGCAGATGCCTATCCCGTTGCGGTATCCGATGCGTTGAGGCACTTGACGCAGCGTTTGGACGCGAGAGCGCCGACTTGATCGAGGCGTGCAAGCAAGACGTTGCCACGTAGTGAGGCGCGCCCGCGCGATATTTACTCGACCGCATCGCGCAAGTATCACCCAGTATCAACGCTTCTGAGTCGTATCGAATTTCTCGATACTTTCTGATGCTTCGGCTTGCGCCGCTTGCTGCTTGCAGCAAGTGCGTGTATCGGACAGTTGGCGGAACAGCGCTGTACGAAGCGGAAAAATGGCAGGTCTCTTCATGGAATAAACCATCGTGTCGTCCGGTACCTCGGGCGTGGCGTTCTTGCATCGAGCACGAGCGCCGCTTCGAACCGGCGCATACCGCATCTCGCGAGCCGCGCCGGGTCTCGTCCCTCGTATCGCTGGAGAATGGCCATGAAGACTCTGACGGTGATCTCGATCGCCGCATTCGCGGTTTGCGCCACGCAGGCAATGGCGGCTGGAAACGACGACACAACAACCGCGACATCGAACGATGCCACGGCGATGACGCAGAACGCAGTCGGCACGCAACCGGCGGGTGCGATGGAGAGCGGTGCACGTATGGGCAAGACGCGCGCCGAGGTGTATCAAGAGTTGCTCCGAGCGCAGCAGGATGGGACGTTGGATCGATTGAACGCGCTTTATGGGGGAGGGCAGTAACCGGCAACTTGTCGGTTTCGGCAAGTGGAGTGCCGATTGCGTGTGCCGTTCGCGTGAGATGCTTCGCACGAGGTTTGCTTCATTGATCGTATCGCTCAAGGAGAACCTCGATGACTCGATTGGAACGACATTGCTTGAATGTGGCACGCTGGCTGGGCGGATGGCTTTCGAATGGCGCTGTTCTTACGGCGACCGATTCGACCGCTGCGCTTCCAACCCCTGAGGCATTTCACTTGCCCGCGAACGATTGGATTCCGAACAACGCGCGTTTGCCCGTGCTCGTGTATCGACGCGCGGTGCCGCTCGTTGGCTCGGATCCCGCCGCGCGCTTCGAGCAGTTGTTCAGTCAGAACGGTTGGCCGCCTCATTGGCGAGACGGAGTCTACGACTTCCATCACTTCCATCCGTCGACGCATGAAGTGCTCGGATTCGCGGGCGGCAGAGCGCGCGTGATGCTTGGCGGCCCGCCGCCCATCGGGCGTGAAGTCGAGGTCGAGGCCGGCGATGTCGTCGTTCTGCCCGCGGGCACGGCACATTGCAAGATCGAAGCGAGCGCCGATTTTCTCGTGGTGGGCGCGTATCCGCCCAATCAGGACACCGGCATTAGTCGCAAGGCGTTGAGCGAGGCAGAGCGCCAGGCGATGCTCGCTGTCGAGTTTCCGCGAAGCGATCCTTTGACGGGTGCGGGCGGCCCACTCACGCAACTGTGGAAAGAAGACTGACGGAAAGGTGCCTGACGGGTCTCAGGCCTGACCGGGCGATCGCTCCCACTTCCGTTGTTCGTCGATTGATCGGTCATTATTGCCGGAGAATTGGCCGTTACGGGAAAACATCGATAAAGATTTCCTGACAAGCTGCCGTTATCCCCTTCATACGGGGAAGCACTAGAGCAAAAACAGACAGGGGATCGAGCTTGAGCCAACCACGCACGTCCTGGTCGCGGGCCGCCGCGCCGGGCGAAGTCATCTATTCGGAAGGTTATGCCGGAGAGCAGGTCATCTATGTGATCGCCGACGGCAAGGTCGAGATCTCGACCTATTGCGACGACAAGAAGGTCGTCCTCGCGACGCTCGGCAAGGGGGAGTTTTTCGGCGAAGCGGCGTTGCTGCCGCCTGAGCCGAGGGCGCATACGGCAAAGGCGCTGACGTTCTGTCAGTTGACGGTCATCCAGGCGGAGGTGGTCGAGCAGGAGCTCGAGCGCGCATCGCCGCTTCTGCGGCACATCGTTCGCTCGACGATCCGCCGCCTGCGAAAGCGCGACGATCTGTTGGCTACCTATACCCATGCCGATTTCCTGCCGGGTGTGCTTTCTTATGCGCATGTCCTTTCGCTGATGGCCGGTTCCGAAAACGCCGATTCCTCGGAAGGGTGGGCGCGCCGCGGCCAGGCGGAGGAAGTCTCCGTGCCGCTCGCCGACGTCATCAAGAAATGCCGCGCCATCGCGGGGCATTCGCGTCCTCACGTCATGACGATGTTGAAGCGGATGGAAAAGCTCAATCTCGTGACGCTGCAGTCCGGCACGACCGAGCACTTCAGCAACAATGCCGGGCGCTACGCGGCGAACGACGGCGCCGCCGCGCGTCAGCTCGTCACCTTCGACCCGGCACGGATCACGGAGCGTGCACAGCAGGTCGCCGACGAGGACCTCGACATCGCGATCAATAGCGAGCTCGAGCTGATCGATCTAACCGATCTCGAAGCGCTGATCGGCGTCGAAAAGTCGGTGATCCTCAACAAGCTCTCGCATGCGGAGATCGCGGAGGATGTGTTCGCGTTCCGCAAGACGAAGGTGCTCAACTACGTCGAAGAGAAGGGCGTCGCTTACTTCTCGCGCCGCAATCCGCGCAGAGTGACCGACGTGAAGTCGCTCGAAGATCTCGCTTACGTCGATCAGCGCACGCTGTTCGAAGCCGTCAGCCAGACCGATACCTACGATCTCGCGAAGCTCTTCGCCTCGATGACGGATCAATCGATCGTCGATCGCTTGCTGGCCGCGATGACGGAGACGCGCAGGAACGAGATTGCGTGGGTGATGCGACGGGACATCAAGGTCGACCCGATTGAGGTGGGCGACATCGAGGTGCGTTTCCTCGAGACGGTGAAGGCCCTGAAGGCCGCCCCGGCGGCCGGCGCGGCCTGAGCGCGCGACTGCCTCAACGAACGGAATAGATCGATATGGACCTGCTTACGCTGTTCGGCGCGCTCTTCGGCACGGCCGCAATCGCCACTGGCTTCTGGCTCGAAGGCGGTGATTTCACGACGCTGCTGCAAGCCGAAGCACTCGTTGTCGTGCTCGGCGGCACACTGGGCGCCGTCATGATTCAGAACACATGGGCGCGCTTTTTCGACGGCGTGAAGCAACTCACGCTGGCGTTTTCGAAGCCGAAACAGGTCGATCGCGCGAACCTCGCGTTGCTGCTCGAATGGGGCGATCAGGCCAAGGTCAATGGTCTGCTCGCGTTCGAATCGATCGATTCGAGCGGCATCGACGCGTTCGCGAAGCGCGGTCTCGATCTGCTGGCGAACGGCGTGCCGACACCCGTGCTCGAAGATGCGTTGCGCCGCGAGCTCGAAGCGTATGAGCGAAATCGGATGGCCGCCGCGAAAGTCTGGCAGCAGGCCGGCGGCTACGCGCCGACGTTCGGTATCCTCGGCGCCGTCCTCGGCCTCATTCACGTAACGGGCCATATTCTCGAGCCGGCTTCGCTCGGCCGCGGCATCGCCGCCGCGTTTACGGCGACGCTCTACGGTCTCGGTCTCGCGAACCTCGTGTTCTTGCCGCTTTACGGCAAGATCAAGGCGCAAGTCGACTCCGAGCTTCGCTTCAGAAGGCTCTATTTCGACGGGTTGCTCGCGATCTCGCGCAAGGAGTCGCCGCAAACGATCGAAACGCGTCTCGCAGGAGATATCCGCGAACGATCGGCTGAATTGCTCGGCTGACGCATTAGTGCCGATCTCTCCGACACGGTAGTCGAACAGAGCGTCCGAGAACATGGAATTTTCATCGATCACCAAGCCGCCGGGCATGCCGCGCGATCAAGAACACGAAGACGAAGCGCGTTCGGAACGTTGGCTTCTTTCCTACGCGGATCTCGTGACGACGTTGATGGTCTTCTTCCTCGCGCTGTACATTCTGCAGTTGGCGAAAACGAAGGAGTCCGAAATGAAAACGGCGGCCGTCCAAGCGGTGGCCGTGGCAACGCCGCCGCCCGCCGCGCAACCCGAGCTTGCACGCAGGGCGCGGCTCGTCGCGCTGCTGACGCCGCTCGTCGAACGGCGGCAGATCACGGTGAAAGAGACGCCGCAAGGCATCGAAATCGCCATCAATGCAAGGATTCTTTTCAATTCGGGCGAAGCGCGACTTTTGCCCGAGGGACTCGACGACCTCGCGCACGTCGCCGAGGTATTGAAGAAAGGCTCGCCGAAGAGCATCCTCGTCGAAGGCCATACCGACAGCACGCCGATCGCCACGGCTCAATACGCATCGAACTGGGAGCTTTCGGCTGCGCGAGCGGGGGCTGTGGTGCGCTTCCTCGTCGAGCGAGGGATCGAATCGGGCCGTCTCGCCGCGATCGGCCGGGCCGACAACGATCCGCTCGCGCTCGGCGACGATGCCGCGGCGCGTGCCGCGAACCGACGCGTGACGATCATCGCACAGTACTGAGCAGGGATCTGGCACGCTTCTCGCGGCGCACGGTGTTCTCCTTCCTTGGGGCGAGTGCGACAGCCAAATGAAACCTTCGAGCGAGAAGAAAGCGCATTCCCGGGCGACCGTGGCGAGCCAGGCACGCGGCCGCCTGCGCGTGAAATTCGACCGTCAGTCGCGCAGCAAAGCGCAGCTCGAGCGCATCGAACAATATCTCGAGTCGCAGCATGGGATCGGTGACGTCATCGTCAATCCGGCCACCGGCAGCATGACGATTCCCTATGATCATGCGGCACTGGATGGCAAGGGCGTCTTTCAATTCTTGCAGGACCTCGATGTCGTGGTCGAATCCACTTTGCATCCGCCGGCCATCGAAGAAGTAGGGCCCGAGTCGGGTCGCCATCCGAGCTTCACGGAAGCGATCGACGATCTCGATGCTTATGTGCGCCGCGCGATCGGCATCTCGGTCGACCTGCGGCTCTTCCTGCCGCTCACGCTCGTCGCCGCCGGTGCATGGTCGATCGCGCGACGCGGGCTCATGATCGAGAGCGTGCCGGGTTGGGTTTTCCTTTGGCTCGCCTTCGATACGTTCGTGAAGCTGCATCCCGAAAGGAGGCCCGATTCCCTGCGCGCGTCTCGCTCCGATGGCGGTTCGCAATCGGTGGATCACCCGCGGGCGGTGTGAGTCCGCGCGCCTATAATGGATTTCTTTGCGGAGGCGCGTCATGGCCGGATTGGACGACTTCTTCAAGGGCAACGTGTTGGCAGGGCTCGTGGTTGGCGTCGGTGCCGTAGTGCTCGCACCGGTCATACTGCCCGTCGTTGCCGCCGTCTCGAAGCCGCTTGCGAAAACGGCGCTCAAGACAGGCGTCATTCTTTTCGATAAAGGCCGAGAGGCGGTAGCCGAAATGACCGAGGTCTTCGAAGATCTCGTCGCCGAAGCGCGCGCCGAGCTCGAGCACCCGCACGAGGCCGCGATGACCGAAGCGATGTCGACGGCCAGCTCGACGCGCGGCGCGAACGGCGGCGAAACGGCCGGACACTCCTCACAGGATCATCCAGGTGCCTCTTGACGAGGCGCAGCTCACGCATCTGATTGCGGGGAGGCTGCGCATCAGGATCCGCGCTCGGCGCCGCGACGCAGCGTTTTTCGCCGAGATGTCGCGCCGTCTAGCGCAGTGTGAGGGCGTGACGGAGGTGCGCGCGAACCCGTTGACGGGCAGCGTGCTGATCCGGCACGCGACGACGCCCGACGCGATTGCGGCTTATGCGGATCGGCATGGGCTTTTCGAACTCCCGGTCGCGCAGGTTTCGTCCGACGAAACCGCGCGCGCGAGGGCGCGCATGCTGATGCCTCGCGACGCCGTGCGGATCGCGCGCCGCAAAACGGAACCGGATGAAGAGCGTGAACGAAGACGCGCGCGTCGGCTCAGCGCGACACTTGCGGGCCTAGGCACTTTGCAGACCGTCAGGGGACAGGTCATGGCGCCCGCGCTGACCTTGTTCTGGTACGCCTATGACGCGTGGCGCTCGCGTCCTCTCGCGCGTGGCCGTGCGTCAGCGCCCGTACCGCCCCAAGCGAACGCCGAAGCGGATCCGGATCGGCGATAAGCCGCCGCGCCCTCGAAAGACGTTTTTAATCAAGCCGTCACATCGATGCGTTCCAATGACGCATGACGCCGAGCTCGGCATGGATGCGCAACGGGGCGCTCGCAAAGATGGCAGAGTCAGAGTACTTCGCGGATCAGGTTCATCATGTGCCAGGCCGGCTTCGACTGAAGCTTTCGGCAATAAAGCGGAACGACGCACGCGCGCGCCTCGCGGAGCAGCGACTGTCCGGGCTCGACGGTGTGCGCAGCGTAACGGGTAACCCGCTGACGGGAAGTCTCGTCGTTCGCTTCAGCCCCGATCTCACGAGCGCCGGGCGAATCTTCGCCGAACTGAAAGCGCTTGGCTTGCTCAGTGCTCGCGCGGTACCGCCCGCCGTGGCCGCTCTTGCGGCCGTGCCACAGATCCATGGCGTCGCGCGGTCGTTGCCTTCTCGATCGGTCGCCGATGCGCTCGTCGACAAGGCGCTCGAAGCGATTGTCGAGCGGTGCGCGATCGCGCTTGTCGCCGCATTGATCTGAAGCAACGCGAAGCCGCTCGA
>JBCNPL010000400.1:0-3384 GCA_039593375.1 Paraburkholderia sp.
GAAAGCGAGGCGTTCAGCCGCACGGTGCTTGCCACCGCGCCCGTCGGGCTTACCGTATTCGATCCGTCGACGCGCCGCATCGTCTTGCAGAACGGCATCGCGCGCGCATTGCTTTCGACGTCGGCCGACGAGGCCGGCTTCTACGCGCGATTGCTCGAACGTCGTCCGGGCCGCCGCCGCGGTATGGGGGCCGGGCGTCGACGCGGAACCCGAGCGGCGTCCGGGCACCCGTCCCGCTACGCGCGCGCGGCAGCGACCGCCGATACGCCGAGCGGCGCACCCGGCGGCGCGCTCGGCAGCGTCGAAGTCTCCGTGACGGCGGCCGACGGCACGCGCCGTGAGCTCGCGGTCGCATTCGCGCGGGCGCGTTATCGTGCGCGGGAGGTCGTGCTCTTCGGCCTCACCGACATCAGCCGCCAGAAGAAAACCGTCCGGCTGCTGCGCCGCGCCCGGCAGGCCGCCGACGACGCCAGCCGCGCGAAGTCGATGCTCGTCGCCACGATCAGCCACGAGCTGCGCACGCCGCTCCACGGCGCGCTCGGCAATCTCGAGCTGCTGTCGATGGAGGCGCTCACGCCTTCTCAAGCCGCGCGCGTCAGCTCCGTGCGGCGCGCGTTCGATTCGCTGCTTTCGCTCGTCGACGACATGCTCGATCTCTCGAAGGCCGAAGCGCGCGAGCTGCGCCTCCATGTCGAGCCGTTTCGTCTCGACGAGGTCGTCGAGCGTTGCGCGCAGACGCTCGCGCCGGCCATCACCGGCAAGGGGCTGCGCTTTCTATGCCTCGTCGATCCGTCGATCGGAGGCAATTGGCGCGGCGACGGTCTGCGCATCGCGCAGGTCGTGACGAACTTGCTCGGCAACGCCTGCAAATTCACGCAGAGCGGTTCCATCACGCTGCGGGCTACCGTGGCGCGCGCGGCGAACGGCAGCGAGATGGCGATTCTGTCGGTCGCCGATTCCGGCATCGGCATTCCCGCGAGTCGGCAATCGCGCATTTTCGAGCCCTTCGTGCAGGCCGACGGCTCGATCGGCCGCCGGTTCGGCGGCACGGGTCTCGGCCTGTCGCTGAGCCGGCGTCTCGTCGATCTGATGGGCGGCCGCATCGAGGTCGAAAGCATGGAGGGCCGTGGCGCCGTCTTCACGGTTCGCTTGCCGTTGCCGCGCGATCGCAGCGCGCCGGCCTGCGCGGCCGCATCGGCCGACGAGCCGCTCGCGTTCGACGCCATCGCCGTCGCTTGCGAGAACGCGGCATGGCGGGCCGCGCTCATCGCCCGGTTGAGCGATCGGTTCGGCGCGCTGGCCCGCGTCGAAGAGGCGCGGGCCGATGTACCGGTTACGGCGACGGGCGCGCGCACGATCGTCGTGATCGGCGCGCATGCCGACGAAGTTCCGCCGAACTGGCGCGCAGGGCTGACGGTGTATGCGGATGCCATCGTCGTTTCGGAGCGCGGCCCGCTTCATCCGCAACGCCGCGCCGACGCGTTGCACGTCACTTCGCTTTCGTCGGCGAAGCTCGAACTGGCCGTCATGACGTGCGGCCGCGGCGGCGCGGTGCCCGTGCTCGATCCGAATCGCCGTGCACACGCGCCGCCGTGCGGTGCACATCGCGGCGCGCGGATACTCGTCGTCGACGACGACCCGGTGAGCCGCACGCTGCTCGCCGACCAACTGAGCGCGCTCGGCTATCGCCGGATCGACGTCGCCGCCGATGGGCAAGAGGCGCTGGCCGCGTGCCTGCGGCAGCCTCGCGACGTCGTCGTGGCCGACCTCTGCATGCCCGTGATGGGTGGCTGCGAATTGCTCGCGGCCTTGCGCGGTAAAGGAATGACGATGCCCGTCATTGCGCATACGGCGGCGCCGATCGCGGCCGGCGATGCCGGGCCGAGCGGTTTTGCCGCGCTCGTCGTGAAGCCGCTCTCGCTCGATCGATTACGCGCGGCGCTCGATGCCGTCTTCGCGGCGTCGGAGCCGATGTTGCCGGCGCCCGACTCGCTGCCGCCGACCGCGAGGCCGGGCATTCCTTCGTTGAATTCGCCCGCCGCGCGCGGGACCGAGCCCATGAAATCGCGCCAGGCAACATTGCGTGCAGTGTTCGCGACATCGTGGGCCGAGGACGATGAGCGCTTGTGCAACGCCGCAACGCGCGGCGATTCCGAGTCGTTCTTACAAGTATTGCACCGAGTGAACGGCGCGCTGCTCGCGCTCGGCGAGCACGAGGCGAGCCGGCGTTGCAGCGCGTTGCGCGAGCGGGTGTGCGCCGAGGGAGTCGGTGCGGCCGCGCAAGCGCTTGAGGCATTTCGGCGCGTTGTCGCACGGATCGTCGAGTCGCGGGCTGCCATCATGGCTAGCGATGGAGAGGCGACCGGCGGGTGACGTTCGGCGCCCCAAGGCGCAAGCCATGCCGTATCGGGCTTGCGCGCTTCACGGGCATCGAACTTGCAGCGCTGGGCGGGCTGACAACAGGCGCTTCACCGGCGCGCCGGAGCCTTCTTGCAGTCCGAAGTCGCCGAGGTTCGAACGCCCCTGGTGCAACAGGTTTCGGGAGGATCGACGATGAGTACGCTGAGAGACGAATTGCAGGCCACCATCGATGCCCTCGTGCAGGAGGGCAAAGGACTGCTCGCCGCCGACGAGAGCGGCCCCACGATCGCGAAGCGGTTCAAGACCGTCGGCATCGAGTCGACGGAAGAAAACCGCCGTGCATGGCGCAACCTGCTGCTCGGGGCGCCAGGGCTCGGCGAATTCGTGAGCGGCGTCATCCTGTACGAGGAAACGCTCGGGCAAAAGGCCGACGACGGCGAGCCTCTGCCGCGTCTGGCCGAGCGTCAAGGCATTGTTCCCGGCATCAAGGTCGACAAGGGCAAGGTCCCGCTCGCGAACGCGTCCGGTGACGAAATCACGCAAGGGCTCGACGGGCTCGCCGAGCGACTCGCGCATTACAAGGAGCAGGGTGCGCGCTTTGCGAAGTGGCGCGCGGTCTACAACGTCTCGGATCAGCTGCCGAGTCGGCTGGCGATCGAAACGAACGCCGAGTCCCTCGCTCGCTACGCCGCCATTTGCCAGGAAGCCGGTGTCGTGCCGATCGTGGAACCCGAGGTGCTCATTGATGGCGATCATTCGATCGGCCGCTGCGCGGAGGTCACCGAAGCGGTCTTGCACGAGGTCTTCCACGCGCTGCATCGTCATGGCGTCGCGCTCGAGTTGATGCTGCTGAAGCCGAGCATGGTCCTTCCGGGCAAGGAACACGCGCAGCGGGCGAGCGTGGCCGAGGTGGCGTCGAGTACGGTGACCGTGCTCGGGCGCACGGTACCGCCCGTGGTGGCCGGCGTGTTCTTCCTTTCGGGTGGCCAGACGCCCGAGCAGGCCACCGCGCATCTCGATGCA
>JBCNPL010000401.1:0-3382 GCA_039593375.1 Paraburkholderia sp.
TGCCCTGCTTCATCGCTCTTTGCAGGTACGGGACCACGGCGTTCGCATCATTGGCGGCGATGACGATCGCATTCTGTCGTTGCGTGGTGAGCGTGTTGATATACGAAACCTGCGACGACGCACCCGCATCCGAAGGGCCGACGACCTTTCCGTCGCCCTTGAACTCCTTGATGGCCTCCATTCCTCCGTTGTCGGCGATCACTTCATAGGGGTTGTTGATCTGCTTCGGAACGAAAGCGATCTTGAGTCCTTCCTTGATGCTGGCCGCGGATGCCGTTGTGCCGATAGCCAGGAGCATCGCACAAAGCACCGCGGATGCGGTACGGCCTGACAGCTTCAACATGAATCGTCTCCTCTTCGAATATTCGGATGCGCGTCCGAGTCATTGCCACACAACCAAATTACACAATGGATGAAGACCCGCTTTCATCGAACGTCCTTCGTCGACGATGCTTCGCGCATCACTCGGCGACGAGCCGCTTGTCCCGCCCCGCGCGCCACCGGGCGGCCAAATTCGGAATCAGCACCGAGGCAAGCAGCAAAGCACCGGTGACGATCGTGAGTGTTTCGCTCGATACGTCGACGAGCGTCAGTGCATTCTTGAGCACGCCGACGATCAGCAACGAAAGCATGACGCCGTACATCGAGCCCCGTCCGCCGAAGATGCTGACGCCGCCGAACAGCACGGCGGCAATGACGGACAGCTCGAAGCCCTCGCCGTTGTCGCCGCGCGCGCTCGTGAAGCGCAGCGTATAGAGGATGCCTGCGAGCGCGCTCATCGCACCCGAGAGCACGAAGAGCCGCAGCTTGACCTTGCCGACCTCGATCCCCGAAAAGGCGGCTGCCGACGCATTGGCTCCGATCGCATAAAGGCTGCGCCCGAACGCCGTTGCTTGAAGCAGGACGGTAAAGGCCACGGCCGCCACGATGACGATCGTGAACGGCAACGGAATGAACGTGGAGCCGAGCGTGTTCATGCCGAAAAGCGTATAGCCGGCGGGAAAATCGGCCACGGCCTGATCGCCGAGCAGCACGTAGGCCACGCCGCGAAAAAGCGCGAGCGTGCCGATGGTCACCGCGAGCGAGGGCAGTTCGAGCTTCACGACGATCAGACCGTTGAGCAGCCCGGCCAGCGCACCGGCCACGAGCACGAGCAGCATGACGACAGGCATCGGCAGTCCCGCATGCCAGAGCACTCCCATCAGCGCACTGGACGCCCCCAGAACCGACGCCACCGACAGATCGATCTCGGCTGCGACGATGATGAGCGTCATCGGCAACGCCATCAACGCGATTTCGGTCAGTTCGGCGAGCGCGTTGGCCAGATTGGCCGACGTCAAAAACACCGGCGACAGCACGCGCCCGAGAACGAGCGACGCAATCAGAATGACGACGAGCAGCGCTTCCCATGTGAGCGGCATGCCCGATCGGCGCGCAGACGCCGCGGAATTCGAGTTAGCCATGATCGCGTTTCCTCATCATGCGCTTGGCCACCGAGCGGGCCAGCAAAGTATCGGTTGCGATAGCGGCGACGATGAGCGCGCCCTCGATCGCCTGCTCCCAGAACGGCGAGACGTGCAGTACCACGAGCGCGATGCTGATCACGCCGAGTACGAGTGCGCCGAGCGTGGCCCCGAGGATCGTGCCGACGCCGCCCGTGATCGCGACGCTGCCGACGACAGCCGCCGCGACGACTTGCAACTCGATGCCCTTGGCCGTGCTCGCATCGACGGTCCCGAAGCGGGCGAGCCAGAGCGCGCCCGCAAGACCGGCGATCGCGCCGGAGATGAGAAAGCCCGTCGTCACGCGCCGCTCGACCTCGATCCCCGCGAGCCGCGCCGCTTCGAGGTTCGAGCCGATCGCGTAGTGCTCGCGGCCGGGGCGAAACTGCTTCAGATACATCGAGAGCAGCACGAGCAACGCAGCGGCGATGAGAGCAAGCGACGGTATGCCGGCCACCGAGCCCGTCGCCAGGCGCGAGAACGCTTCCGGCAGGCTTGTCGCATTGATTTGGCCGCCGTGCACCCACGCGTAGTCGGCACCCCTGAATATGTACAGCGTCGACAGCGTCGCAACGAGCGACGGCACGCGGCCAACGGCGACGAGCAATCCGTTGATCGCGCCGGCGGCGAGCCCGATTGCCACACCCGCGGCCAGCGCGACGACGACGGGCATGTGCGGAAACGCAACGTAAAGACTGCCGACCGCATAGGCGCTGATGCCGACCGTCGAGCCGATGGAGAGGTCGATATGACGCATCAGAATGACGATCGTCATTCCGGCCGTCAGCAGGCTGATGATCGAAACGTTGAGCAACACGTCCCGCAGGTTCTGCAGATTGAGGAACTGCGGCTCGGCGAGGGCCGTTGCGCCGATCAGCAGCAGCAGCACGACGAACAACGTGCTTTCCCTGCTCTGCAAGAGCAGCTCGATCAAGCGCTGGCCGCCGTCGCGACGGCGGGCCGTGTCCGTTTTCTCTTGCTGCAAGGCGTCGGCCTGAGTGGTGGAATGACGCATCATGCCGCGTGTCCGAGATGAATGTTGGATTGCCCGAGCGCGGCCGCCATGATTCGCTCCTCCGTTGCCTCAGCGCGCGACAGCTCGGCGCTGATTCGCCCTTCGTGCATGACGAGCACACGATCGGCCATGCCGATCACTTCGGGCAGTTCGCTGGAGATCATGAGCACCGCCAGGCCCTCTCGCACGAGTCCTGCGAGCGTGCCGTAGACTTCCGCTTTCGCGCCTACGTCGATGCCCCGCGTCGGCTCATCGATGATGAGCACTTTCGGGCCCGTTGCGAGCCACTTGCCGAGCACGACTTTTTGCTGGTTGCCTCCCGACAGCGTGCCGACAGGCGCGAGCAAGTCGCTCGCCTTCAGTTGCAATTGCTTGCCCCATCGGTTGGCGAGCGCGACCTCGCGCGCGGTCGATAGGAGTCCGAACCGAGTCAGCCGGCCAAGCACCGTCATCGACGCATTGCGCGCGATGCTGAGCTCGAGCGCGAGCCCCTGCTGTCGACGATCTTCGGGCACGAGCGCGAGGCCCGCTCGGATCGACGCCGCGGGGCGCCCCGTCGCGAGCCGCCGGCCCGCCACCCACACTTGCCCGCCGTCGGTTGGATCGATGCCGAAGATCGCGCGCGCCACCTCGCTGCGCCCAGCGCCGACGAGACCCGCGAGCGCGACAATCTCGCCCGCGCGGACATCGAACGAAATATCGCGGAAAACGCCGGTACGCGTGAGCCCGCGCACGGATAGGAATACCTCGCCGGGCTCCACGTCCGCTTTCGGATAGAACGTCTCGAGATCGCGGCCTACCATCTTCGCAACGATTTTTGCCGTGTTCAATTCGCTCACGGGCGCATCGGAAACCTTCGCTCCGT
>JBCNPL010000402.1:0-3372 GCA_039593375.1 Paraburkholderia sp.
ACGACGTCGAGCAGCTTGCACACAAAATACACTCATAAAGCCCATCGAGCTCGTCGCGCTCTTCGGGCGATTGCAGCCGCTCCTTCTCGGGCGGCGGCGCATCGTTGATCAGATACGGCTTGATCGAATGGTACTGATTGAAGAACTGCGTGAAATCGCAGATCAGGTCGCGTACCACGGGCAAGCCCGGCAACGGACGCAGCACGATCTTCTGCGGCAGCTCGTTCAGATTCGTCAGACAAGCCAGGCCGTTCTTGCCGTTGATGTTCATCGCGTCCGAGCCGCAGACGCCTTCGCGGCACGAACGCCGGAACGACAACGTCTCGTCAATCGACTTCAACTTGACGAGCGCATCGAGCAGCATACGCTCATGCTGAATTTCGAGCTCGTAAGTCTGCATGCGCGGCGCCGCGTCTTTGTCGGGGTCGTAGCGGTAGATTTCGAAAATGCGTTTTGCCATTTCTGCTGTCCTTTGAATGCCGTCTTAGAACGTACGCGCCTTCGGCGGCACCGATTCGACCGTCAGCGGCTTCATGTGCACCGGCTTGTAATCGAGGCGATCGCCCTCGCTGAACCAAAGCGTGTGACGCAGCCAGTTCTCGTCGTCGCGATGTTCGTAGTCGCTTTGCGCGTGCGCCCCGCGGCTTTCCTTGCGCGCTTCGGCCGAGACCATCGTCGCGCGCGCCACCTCGATCAGGTTGGCGAGCTCGAGCGCCTCGACGCGAGCCGTGTTGAACACCTTCGACTTGTCCTTCAGATGGACATGCTCGACGCGTTCGCTGAGCTCCTTGACCTTCGTGACACCTTCGGCAAGCAGCTTCGACGTGCGGAACACGCCGGCGTGCGCCTGCATCGTCGAGCGGATGTCGCCGGCGATCGCCTGCGTGTACTCGCCCGAGCTCGAGCCATCGAGCTTCGCGAGGCGAGCGAGCGCAAAATCGGCGGCATCGGCCGGCAGCGGCTTGTGCTCCTTGATGTCCTTCACGTGCTTGACGATATGATTGCCGGCCGCGCGGCCGAACACGACGAGGTCGAGCAGCGAGTTCGTGCCGAGGCGGTTCGCGCCGTGCACCGAGACACACGAGCACTCGCCCACCGCGTAAAAGCCGTTGACCGGCTCTTCATGATCGCGCGACGTCCCGACCACCTGGCCGTGCATGTTCGTCGGAATGCCGCCCATCTGATAGTGGATGGTCGGTACGACGGGAATCGGCTCCTTGATGCAGTCGACGTTGGCGAACTTGAGCGCGATCTCGCGGATCGACGGCAGACGTTTCATGATCGTCTCGGCGCCGATGTGCGAGAGGTCGAGCAGCACATGGTCCTTGTTCGGACCGACGCCGCGGCCTTCCTTGATTTCCTGATCCATCGAGCGCGAGACGAAGTCGCGCGGCGCGAGATCCTTCAGCGTCGGCGCGTAGCGCTCCATGAAGCGCTCGCCGTTCGCGTTGCGCAAGATACCGCCCTCGCCGCGTACGCCTTCGGTGATCAGCACGCCCGCACCGGCCACGCCCGTCGGGTGGAACTGCCAGAATTCCATGTCCTGCAGCGCGATGCCGGCGCGCGCCGCCATGCCGAGACCGTCGCCCGTGTTGATGAACGCGTTCGTCGATGCCGCGAAGATGCGGCCCGCGCCGCCCGTTGCGAAGAGCGTCGTCTTGCCTTCGAGGATGTAGACGTCGCCCGTTTCCATTTCGAGTGCGGTAACGCCGAGCACATCGCCGTCCGCGTCGCGGATCAGGTCGAGCGCCATCCATTCGACGAAGAATTGGGTCTTCGCCGCGACGTTTTGCTGGTACAGCGTGTGCAGCAGCGCATGACCGGTACGGTCGGCCGCCGCGCAGGCGCGCTGCACGGGCTTTTCACCATAGTTCGCCGTATGGCCGCCGAACGGGCGCTGATAGATGGTGCCGTCCGCGTTGCGGTCGAACGGCATGCCGAGGTGCTCGAGTTCGTAGACGGCGTTCGGCGCCTCTCGGCACATGAATTCGATCGCGTCCTGATCGCCGAGCCAGTCCGAACCCTTGATCGTGTCGTAGAAGTGGTAGTGCCAGTTGTCTTCGCTCATGTTGCCGAGCGAGGCGCCGATCCCGCCTTGCGCCGCGACCGTATGCGAGCGCGTCGGAAACACCTTGGAGAGCACGCAGACCGACAGGCCCGCGCGCGCGAGTTGCAGCGAAGCACGCATTCCCGAGCCGCCCGCGCCGACGATGACCACGTCGAAGCGGCGACGCGGCAGAGAATTCTTGATTGCAACCATTCTTTTACACTCTCCAGAGAATCTGCGCGGCGTAGCCCGCGCACGCGAGCAGCCAGACGATCGTCAACGCTTGCAGGAAGAGCCGCACACCGACGGGCTTCACGTAGTCCATCCAGATGTCGCGCACACCGACCCATGCGTGATAGAAGAGCGACAGCAGCGTGACGAACGTCGCGAGCTTCATCCATTGCGTCGCGAAGATCGACGCCCAGCCTTCGTAGGAGAACTCCTGCGCACCGAAGAACCAGACGAGCAGGATGATCGTGTAGATCGCCATGATGGTGGCGGTGACACGCTGCGCGAGCCAGTCGCGCAAGCCGTAGTGCGCGCCGACCACGAGGCGCTTCGGGCCGATTCGATTGTTGGCTGCCATGTTGTCAGAAAGCTCCGAACAGTTTGAGCGCGAATGCGATCGTCAACACCGAGGACACGACGAAGACGACGAGCGACGTTTGCCGGCCGCCTTCCTTCGTGACCGAGTGGTGCAGGTCCATGAGGAGGTGGCGGATGCCGGCGCAAAAGTGGAAGAGGAAAGCCCACGCGAGCACGAGCGTGATGAGCTTGACGACGATATTGGAGAGGAACGCCTTGAAGACTTCGAAGCTCAGTTCGGAAGTGAGGCTTCGATCGAAGAGGTAGAGCAGGAACGGAAGAAAGAGAAAGAGCAGCGCGCCGCTGACTCGGTGAAGGATGGACACTTTCGCCGCCAGCGGTAGGCGATATGTCATCGTGATGTCACCCAATCCGATGTTCCGGAACTCCGGCCTCGGCTTTCTTACGGCTTCTGCCATGCTAGACCCCTACTGTGTAGTCAACTAACCCGCGATTTTAGCGCCATTTCATACCGCAGCGCAGCGAATGAAGTTCAAAGACCGTTGCGCCGGCGGCAAAAGAAACGCTTTTGTCATATCCCAGCGCGGCCCTCGCGAAGGCGTCCGCGCCGGCCTTCAGCTCAGATCGTTCTGATAGTAGTACCCGGTTGTGACATACCAACCGCGGCGTACTTCGACGGGCCGATCGCCGTACGTGTACGAGACGCGGTCCACCGACAACAGCGGAAATCCCTCGGGCACGCCGAGCAGATTCGCGACGGCCGGCTCGGCCGCCACCGC
>JBCNPL010000403.1:0-3367 GCA_039593375.1 Paraburkholderia sp.
GCCGGGTGTCCACGACGTCGTGAAGATCGACAATGCCGTCGCCGTCGTGGGTGCGCACACATGGGCCGGCAAGCAAGGCGCGGCGGCCCTCGACATCAAATGGAACGACGGGCCGGCCGCCAAGCTGTCGACGCAGCAGATCGCAAGCGATCTTGCCGAAGCGTCGAAGCGCGACGGCGCCGTGGCTCGTAAGGAAGGCGACGTCGGCAAAGCGTTCGGTGCCGCGGCGACCCGCGTCGATGCGGTCTACGAGCAGCCCTTGCTTGCGCACGCGACGATGGAGCCGATCAACTGCACAGTCCATGTGCGGCCCGACGGCTGCGACGTCTGGGTCGGCACACAGGTGCCGACGATCGCGCGTGCCGCGGCGGCCAAGGTCACCGGACTGCCGCCGGAAAAGGTCGCGATTCACAATAACTTGCTCGGCGGCGGATTCGGTCGCCGGCTCGAAGTCGATGCGATCGTTCAGGCGCTCAAGATCGGCAAGCAGGTCGATGCGCCCGTGAAGGTCGTCTGGACGCGCGAGGAAGACATTCAGCACGACATGTATCGGCCGTGCTACTACGACAGGATTTCAGCCGGCCTCGACGCCAACGGCAAGCCGATTGCATGGCAGCATCGGATCGTCGGCTCGTCGATCCTCTCGCGCTTCGCGCCCGCTGTAATCAAGAATGGCGTCGACCCGGACGCGGTCGAGGTGGCGGCTGAGTTGCCGTATGACCTGCCGAACCAACTCGTCGATTATGTGCGGCAGGAGCCGGGCACCGTGCCGACGGCATTCTGGCGCGGCGTCGGCGCGACGCGCGGAACGTTTGTCGTCGAGAGTTTCATCGATGAGCTCGCGGTGCATGCGAAGGCCGATCCGGTCGAATATCGACGAGCGCTGCTCACGCACTCGCCGCGTGCGGCAAACGTGCTCGACGTCGCCACGCGTGCGGCCGGATGGGGGAGCCCGCTGCCGCAAGGGCAGGGCCGCGGCGTATCGGTGATGCATGCCTTCGGCAGTTACTTGAGCATGGTGGCGGAGGTGACCGTCAACAAGGACGGTGAGGTGACGGTCAATCGAGTCGTCTGCGCCGTCGATTGCGGGATGGCGGTGAACCCGAAGACGATCGAGGCGCAAATCGAGGGCGGCGTGGTGTTCGGCATCACGGGTGTGCTCTGGGGTGAGATCACGGTCAAGGATGGCCGCGTCGAGCAGAACAACTTCACGGACTACCGAATGCTGCGCATCAACGAGACGCCCAAGATCGAAGTGCATCTCGTGCCAAGCACGGAAGCGCCGGGCGGTATCGGCGAACCGGGGACGGCCGCCCTGTTCCCGGCGGTCACGAATGCCATCTTCGCGGCGACCGGCAAGCGCGTGCGCAAGCTGCCGGTGGGTGCGCAATTGAAGACTGCGTGAGGGTGGGCCCCGCTGGCGTGATGTTCTGGCACGCGGGCGGCGCTCCGGAGAAAAACATTTACCGCCAGGGTCGGCGGGTGTCGACGCGCTTCTCTGTCCGAGTTGCTCACGGTCCGACGACGAACGCGTAGACCCTGCCGTCTCCGGCGATGTAAAGTCGCCTCTCCGCGGCGATCGGCGTGGCGAAGTGCCGCACGTTCGGGATTCGGTCTTGCGGGCCGCCGCCGGTAAAGAGCGGCTGCCCGTTGTCCCCGCGGAATCCGTGCAGCCGGTCATCGCCATCGGCGCCCGCGATCCATACGATGCGATCGGCTTTGCCGTCGCTCGTCGTGCTGATCGGGCTGCCCGCGCCATCCAGTTGCGCGCACCAGGCGACGCTCATGCCGCCGCGAGAGGCATTGGCGATTCTCAGCGCGATCAGGCCCATTCCCTGCCGCTGGCGAGGGCAGTCCGCGCCATTGCCGTGAAACGCAACATAGACGCCATCCGGTTCGGCATACGAGGCGGGCGCGTTGAGAATCGAGCCTCTGGATACTTTCAGCACGTCGAGCGCGCCGCCGATGCCGCCGAGGTTCTCGCGATCGAGCAGATAGGCTTTGCCGTCCTTGCCGAGCGCGACGATCAAACGCTTTCCATGGACGTCGATCGGCATGGGATTCACGCCGCCGAGGTCGAGATCCTCTTCGTCGAGTTGTTGCCAGTCCACGGGTGCGAACGAGTCGCGCGCATTGGCTGATCGCTTCAGATCGGGTGTGAGACGAATGACCGCCTCGCCGTCGGCCCAGCTCCGGCTTCCCGCGGTATTGCCGGTCGCAACGAAGAGTGCGCCATCCGCTGTCGCGATGCCGGCCGGCGTCCAAATACCGCCCTTGCTCCCGCGCGTTTCCCACGCGGCGAATATCCCGGGCTTGTCGAGCTGTAGACCGACCACCATGCCGTGGTAGTCGCCGCAGTCGCCGAAGTGACCGCCGTACGGCACGAAGAGGTGACCGTCCAGAAGAATCAGTGCGCCTCGTTCGCCCTGAAAGCGAGAGTTGAACGTCACTCCTCGCTCGCGGAGGCTCCGCGCAACATCCACGGGCCAGCCGGGCAGCACCGCGCCATCGCGCAGGGACAGCCCGTACACGAGATGCCGCGGCTCACCCTGCTGCATCACCATCGCGTCGAGATAGAGCGCGCCTGCCGCCGGATCGATCACGGGCGTGCCCGTGATGCCGAGTGGGTCGATATTGCCGCAGGGCAACGCCGAGTGCGATACCGGGGCGCCGAGCGCGGCGCGCCAGACTGTGTGGCCGGTCGTGGCGTCGAGCGCGTACACGGTATTGGATTCGGTCGCCACGACCAGCATGCCGTGTGCGGCGCCGGGCGGATGCCAGAAGAGCGGCTGCGCGTAGACGTGTCCTTCGACACGGCCGTCGAAACCGGCATCGCGATGCAGGTGCGGGGCGCTTTGCCAGGTCAGTCCCGAAACGACGTACTGGCCGCTTCGGTTGTCGGCGTGGTGGTAACCGAGAACCTTATCGGCGTTCTGCGGCCATGCTGCGCTGGAGCCGGCGCATGCGACGAACAGCATCAGACCGTGCAAGGTCAACGTAAGGTGCCTGACATGGCGGTACGCTTTCGATCGACAGAGCGTCATGAAGGACTCCTCCGTATCAATGCTTACCTCACCTCGAGGCCCCGATCATACAGTGCTACGTTTGCATTCCCCTCAAAGGCGCGAATTGCGCCAGTAGGACGAGATGCACCACGGCCTCGACCTTTTGCAGATTCTGTAAGACGGGTGCGCCGCCGAGCGCCAGGGCGGGGACGAAACCGTACATCTCGTTATGCGTGAGTCGCCCCAGTTTGGCAAGAGCCCCAGCGAATAGCGGACCCTGGTCAGTCTCGTAATCGGTGGCGTCGCGGCTTTTTGCACCAAAGAAGACACGCGCCGCATGGTCCAGGTCGTTTGCGGGAATG
>JBCNPL010000404.1:0-3365 GCA_039593375.1 Paraburkholderia sp.
TACATAGAGGTAGCGATCGTCGAGCGAGAGGGCGATATCGGTGACGAGCGGCGGCACCGCGCCGAAGCTCTTCAGCATCGGCGGCAGGAGAGCCGGGTCCGCGGGCTCCGCCGGAATTTCGATGATTTTGCGCGCGGCCCACTCGTCGCCGTCGCGATACCAAGTCCAGATCGATGCCGACAGGTCCTTGAGACTGATGACGGAGTTGACGAAGCCGTAGGCCTTGGTCGGGTCGTGCGCGGGCCGCAATTCGAAGACGAGCTGGTTCTCCGCGCCGAAATCGAGCACTTGCCGGTGCTTGCGCGTATTCAGATCCCAGAAATGGAGCCGGTGCCCGTACTTGCCGCCGAGCAGCACTTCGGGCACGAGTCCGTTCTCGAACGTCGCGGGGAGCCCCCATTCGCTCGAGACTAGCGTATCGAAGCCGAGGTGCCACCAGGCATCGTAGGCGAGCTCCTGGGGCCCGCGATCGATTTCCCAGCGGCCGCGGATGTCGAAGCTTTCGTGGTCCATCAGGAACACGCCGCCGGGCGCTTCGCCCTCGGCGTTCGCGAGCGCCGTGACGTAGATGCCCTGCGGCCCGCAATGGACGGTGTGCGGGCGCGTATAGCCGCTCTTTCTGGCGAGCTCCGCCGGCTCGATGACGCGGACGATCGCGGGGTTGCGCGGGTCCGGCTTCGTATCGAGGATATGAATGCGCGACGAGCGCAAACCCGGCACGACCAGATAGCGGCGCTCGGTATGCGGATGGGGGGCATTCGGGCACAGGCACGAGCTGCAGGCGTTCCAGCCGAAGTGGTGAAGCTCGTCGCCGACGTTCGGCATCGGGACGCGGCTGACGATGCTGCCGTAATGCTGCGAGCCGGGATCGACGTCGACCACGGCGAGTTCGTCGGGCAGCTTGCGCGATGGATCGAAGCTGGCGACGTAGGCGATCTTTTCCTTGGGGGCGTCCGCGGCGAGGCGGGCGGACGGGTAGAACGTGGGATCGGGTGTCCAGGACGACATGAGTCTCTTCCTTGAGAAGCCGTCGGAGTCGTTTATCGTAGGAGCCCCGACGGTAACAATGCAAGGAAGAGAATGGAATTAGGACATAACGCCTAGCGGTTACGCATGACGAATGAGTAGCCGCTGGGCGTTGGTGCGCTCGGCGCGCTCGCCGCGTTCGGGTTCGAAGCGCGGCGAGCGTCGGCAGTCCCAACGCTGCTCAGCGGAGGTCGGTGATCGTCGTGTTGTAGGTCGTGCCGGCGATGACGGTGTCCGTCAGCGCCATGCCACTGACGTTGAACGCATAGATCGGTCCGGGCGAGGTCGACGTCGGCGTGCCCGACGCGACGGGCGTCCCGAAGTCGCAATTGCTGATCGTGACGCCCGTGATCGGCTGGACCGTCGGCGTCGGCGGCGCGCCGTTGTAGTCGAACGCCACCGGCCCTTGCGCGACGATCGCCTGAAAACACGATGCCGTCACGCCGTTCAGCGTCACGTTGCTAGCCTTCAAGTCGGTGATCGTGACGTTCTGGACGACGGGCGGGCGCGTCCTCACCGCATCGTTCGCGGGCTGATAGTCGCAATCGAACGTGACGATGCCCCCTTGCGAAGCCGACGGGTTGCCGGCGGCCGCCGTCAGCACGCCGAGCGGCACGGTGGAGTTGATCGGGCTGCCGGCCAGCATCGCGCTGCCATAGCCGCCGCCCTTCAGGTTGACGCCGTTCGGCAGCGTCACGCCCTTCACATGGAAGTCCTTCACATAGCCGCCGCGGTTCATGTTCGTTTTCACGCGGATCGCGATGTTGAGCGGATTCGTCTGCCAGTTCTGGTTCAGCATCTGCAGATTCGTGGCGTAGATCTGCTCGACGCCGCCGCCCATTTCGCTGCCGAGCGTGATGCCGCCGTGGCCGCTGTTCATCGTGCAGTTGCGGATCAGGTGGCGCCGCGCGGGACCGTACTCCGTGTCGCGATCCTTGCCCGACTTGATCGCGATGCAATCGTCGCCCGTATTGAACGTGCAATCCTCGACGAGGACGTTCGTGCACGCGTCGGGATCGAAGCCGTCGTTGTTCGGGCCGATGCTGTTCGTCGTCACGCCGCGGAAGACCACGTTCTTGCTCGCTGTCGGATGGTGTTGCCAGAACGGTGTGTTCTGCGTCTGGTAGTCGGCCATCAGCACGTTATGGCAATTGATGAACTCGACCATGCAGGGCCGCAGATAGTGGCCGAGGCCGAAGATGCGCCGCTCGACGGGCACACCGGCCTCGGAGAGCGCCGGCAGGTAGTTCTGGTCTTGCTGCCATGGCGTCGTCGGCGAGGTCAGCAGCGCGTAGAGCGCATCCGAGATGCCGGGCGCGACGATGCGCAAGTCGACGTTGTTGGGGTTCGCCGAGCCCTGGCTCGGCACCGAGGCGCTCGCACCGTATGCGCCCGACGATCCCTTGTAAGTCCACCAGCAAACGCTGTTGTTGCCGCTGCCCGCGAATGGCGTCATCGCCTGGCCGTTCAGGATCGACGTCGGTCCTTCGCCGGTCAGCGCGATATTCATGGCATCGCGCGCATAGATGGGCGAGCCGTAGTTGAGGCAGTCGTTCGCCTGCCAGCGGCTGTAGTAGAGATTGCCGTTGGCGCCGCACGCGACGGGGCCGTCCTTCGCATAGTCGGCCGGGTTGGGGCTGAAGTAGATCGTGCAGTTGGCGCTCAAATGGAACCGGACGTTGCTTTGCAGCACGATCGGTCCCGCGCAGTACCAGGTGCCGGCCGGCACGACGACACGGCCGCCGCCTTCGCGGTGGCACGCATCGATGGCGGCGAGAAACGCGGGCCGGGAATCGAAGGAGTTCGGTGCCGGCGTCAGCTCCGAGCCCGGGCTGACTGGCGATTTCGCGGTGTTCGTGTAGGGCGACGTCGCCGCGACCGTCGTGCAGGGGCGGGCGCCATACGAGGTGACGTCGTAGTCGCGCGCCCGGAACATCGAGTGCGCGACGTGAGCCACGGAGGCCGCGATCTGGGCCGCGGCGCCGCGCTCGCCCCAAATGAGATCGAGCGCGCGAGCCGCCGCGGGATTCGATGCGGCAAATGCCTTCGTCGCGCCGAGCGGGCCCGCGAGCATCGCGCCGCCCATGAGCGTGCCGGTCATGCCGATGAATCGCCGGCGCGTGAGGGCGCCGGACGCAGGGGAAGGGGCAGACGAATGACGGCTGCCTGTTTTCTTGGCCATTTGATGCTCCTCCGATGGTCGGCGAAGCGAGGGGAAGTCCCTCGATTCGCCGTGGGTTCTTATGCGTCGTCGTACCACTTGGCGGAGTCTAGCCTGTGGCCCCATCGGCAGGAATTAGGCGTTTACCCGTGGCGAAGCCACGTTCGCGAATTGATGC
>JBCNPL010000405.1:0-3351 GCA_039593375.1 Paraburkholderia sp.
GCAGCACGCGCGTCTGCGCAAGCGTCAGGTTCTCGGTAATGGTCAGATGCGGAAACAGTTCGAAGTGCTGAAATACCATGCCCACCTTCGATCGCAGCTTCGAAAGATTCGTTTTCCGGTCGCCGACCGATTCTCCGCGAATGGTGATGGCGCCGTCCTGAAACGACTCGAGCCCGTTGACCGTCTTGATCAGCGTCGATTTGCCCGAGCCGGACGGGCCGCAGATGACGACTACTTCGCCGGCTCGCACTTCGGTCGTGCAGTTCGTGAGTACCTGGAACTGTCCGTACCACTTCGATACGTTGCGGATGGAAATCATGTTTGATCTGCCTGCATTGATCCCGATGAGGGTTGGCTACTGCTTTTCGCCGTTCTGTTGCGAGCTCAACTGCGCCGATAGCGGCGCTCGAGCGAGCGGGCATACCAGGTGAGAGGAAAGCAGATCGCAAAGTAGATGAGGGCCACCATGGCGTAGATCGGAAAAGGCCGGAATACGCCGTTCGTGATCATCGTGCCTGTCTTCGTTAGTTCGGTGAGTCCGATGATCGAAGTCAGAGCGGTGCTTTTCACGACTTGGACGAGGAACCCGACCGTCGGCGGGATGGCGATCTTCCAGGCCTGCGGCCAGACCACGTAACGGAGCCGCTGCGGCCAGTTCATGCCGAGACTCGCCGCGGCGTTCCACTGGCCGCGCGGTACCGCCTCGACGCATCCGCGCCAGATATCGGCGAGATAGGCACTCGTATAGAGCGTGAGTACGGCGGTTGCGGCCAGCCAGGGCGACACCTCGACGCCGAGTAGCGGCAGCCCGAAAAAGCCGAGAAAGAGCTGCATAAGCAACGGTGTGCCTTGGAACAGCTCGACATACATCATGACGATGCGGCGTAGCGACTGGAACGGCGACACTCGCATGGCGAGCAGCGCAACGCCGGCCACACCTCCCCCGACGAAGGCGATGATCGAAAGAACGATCGTCCAGCGCGCGGCCAACAACAGATTGCGCGCGATATCCCAAAGTGAGAATTCCATGATCACGTCCGCTCCGTCGGAAGCGCGGGTACTGCCGTGCGCGAGGAAAACAACGTGCGTAGCCTGGACCGACGCACGCGAGCCTCACGATCATCTTTCGCGGACCTTGCTTGAAGCTTTGCGCCGAGTCGATTGACGAGAAACCGCAACGCAATGGATAGCAGCAGATAGATCGCGGTCACGAGCAGGTAGCTCTCGAACGTGCGGAAGTTGCGCGACTGTATGAAGTTGGCCGCGTACGTGAGATCCGGCACCGAGATCTGCGAGACGACCGCCGAGCCCAGCATCACGATCAGCACTTGCCCGAGCAGCGCCGGAAAGACGTTGGCGAGCGCTTGCGGTAACACGACGTGCCGGAACACCTGCCGACCGGGGAGGCCGAGCGCCAGCGCGGCATAGACCTGTCCGCGCGGAATCGAGTCGATGCCGGCGCGCACGATTTCCGTCGCGTAGGCGCCCAGATTGACCGCCATCGCAAGCACGGCCGCCTGCATCTCGCCAATATGCACGCCGAGACTCGGCAACCCCAAGAACACGAAGAAGAGTTGGACGAGAAACGGGGTGTTGCGGATCAGCTCGACATAGCCGAGCACTCCGGCGCGGAGCCAGCGAGGGCCGGCAACGGCAGCGCTCGCGCCGACGATCCCGATCGCGCCGCCCAGCGCCGTCGAGGCAACCGTCAGCCCCATCGTGACGGCCACTCCACGCACGAGCATGCCGGCATAAGGGGCGAAGTCGTGAAAGTCGAGGACGTAGTTCATTGCCGCACCGTTCGCTGGCTGTTGGATAGGGGAGCCGAATCAGAGATCGGCAGGCAGCGGCGCATGGAGCCACTTCTGCGAGATCGCATTCATCGTCCCATCTTTCCTGGCGTTGGCGATGGCTTCGTCGAGCTTCCGCTTGAGCCGCGCCTCGTTCTTGTTGACGCCGACGTGGTCGGGCGAGCTGAACAACGTGAATTTCTGTTCCGGGTCGACGGCGGGGTGGCGAGCGATGATCGTCGCGCCTACGTCGTTGCCGACCACGAGCAATTGAGTCTGGCCCGAGAGGAACGCTGCGATTGCTCCGCTGGGATCGTCGAACCGCTTGATCACCGCGGAGGGCGGTGCGGCCTTCGTCACGCTCAGGTCTTCGAGCGTGCCGCGCGCGACCGCCACCGTTTTGCCGCCGAGGCCGCCGGCATCCTTGAGGGCGAGCGCTTTCGGACCGAATACGGCCAGGTAATACGGCGCGTACGGCTGCGTAAAATCGATGACCTTCTCACGCTCGGGAGTCTCACCCACGGAGAGCAGCATGTCGGCCTTCCCGGAAGCGAGATAGCCCATGCGGTTATCGCCCGTGACCTGAACGAGCTCGACCTTCGCGCCGAGCGCCTTGCCGATCAGGTTCGCCACGTCGATGTCGTAACCTTGGGGCTTCATATCCGGTCCGATCGAGCCGAACGGCGGATAGTCTTCGAAGACGCCGATGCGCACCACGCCGGACTTTTGAATTTGATCGAGCGCATCCGCATGCGCGAGCGGGACGCTGGCGCAGAGCCCCACGGTAGCGGCAATGAGCGCGTGGACGGTGGCTTGCGCGAAGCGGCGAACTGCGGTGCGCGAGGCGAGGGCTGAGGCGTACATGAGAGATCTCCTTCTGCTGCTCATTGGGGGCGAGGGAAACGGCGAGATGCGATGTGACTCAATCTAAGCGCGCCGAATTTTGGTAACAAACGAAATCTCCGCATGCGCGTCATGACGTGAGCTCATGCACGGCGGACCGTGCGCGCGAGGTCAGGCCCGTGGGATCGGCGCGAGCACCTGCTTGATTTCCTGAAATGCGGAGAGCCCGAACGGGCCGAGCTCGCGACCGACACTGCTTCGCTTGTAGCCGCCCCAGGACGTTTGCGGAAAGATCAACTGCGGCGAGTTGATCCACACCACGCCCGCTTCGAGTTCGTCGGCAAGGCGTTTCCCGCGATCCATATCGCGCGTGACGACCGTCGCGACGAGGCCAAAGTCGGTATCGTTAGCTGTCCTGATTGCGTCCGCATCGTCGTCGAACGCGCGGACGCAGATTACCGGACCGAAGATCTCTTCTTGCCAGAGCGTGCTCTCGATCGGAACGTCGACGAATAGCGTCGGCTTCACGAAATATCCTTTGCCGGACGGCGCTTCGCCGCCGATCACGAGCCTTGCGCCTTCGGCCTTGCCGGTCGCAATGAAACGCAGGACGCGCTCGTAGTGAACGGCGCTGGCGAGCGGGCCCATCTGCACGCCGGGAGAGAACGGATCGCCGATCACAGTGCGCGCCGCACGGTCGGCGAGCCTCGCAATCAGC
>JBCNPL010000406.1:0-3341 GCA_039593375.1 Paraburkholderia sp.
CAAAATGCCGGGGGAATCGCGTACGGATCGTGAGGATGAGTCAGCGAAGCAACGAGACAGAACGGTCGCGTATCGCTGCCTGCCTGACGTTCGCGCGCGATGTCGTAGAGCTTCTGCCGCACGGTGAACGTGACTTCGTCGTCGAAATCGAGCTGGTTCGTGCGCACGCACGGACCGGCGTCGAGCACCGAGCTCATGTTGTGATACCAACTCGGCCGCACATCGGGCTGGTCCCAATCCGGCACCCAGCCGAAATCGGCCGGATAGATGTCGGTCGTCAGGCGTTCCTCGAAACCGTGCAACTGATCAGGGCCGCAGAAGTGCATCTTGCCGGACAGCACCATCCGGTAGCCGGCCGCGCGCAGATAGTGAGCGAACGTGAGCGTCTGAGCACTGAATTCGGCGGCGTTGTCATAGGCGCCGATCTTCGACGGCATCTTTCCCGACATCAGCGCGAAGCGGGACGGTGCGCAAAGCGGACTCGCGCAGTAGGCCGAATCGAATACCACGCCCTCGCGCGCAAGCGCATCGATTCGGGGAGTCTTGGACACCGTATTGCCGTATGACCGTAACGACGAGGTCGTCATCTGGTCCGCCATCAGGATGAGGATATTTTTTCTCATGCTGGGATTCATGAACGACGCCGATTAGAATCAACTGCGAAAATTGGCGCATCGGCAAGGTCGAGATGAGGTGTCTGCCTATCGGATGCACCAGCGCTCGCCCGGACTTCGTCGAGCGCATGGCCTCAATATGTCGGCCCATTAATCGACTGTGAAGACGCCCACAACTTATGGCCCTATTAGGTGCGCTTATGTCTGAACATGATCGTTTGCCGCCCATGCAGGCGCTCTCGGTGTTCGAGTCCGCGGCGCGGCTGGCCAGCTTCACGGCCGCCGCGCGCGAGCTGGATTCGACGCAGCCCGCCGTCAGCCAGCGCATCGTCCAGCTCGAGGCCGACCTCGGGGTACCGCTTTTCGAACGCGGTCACCGCGGCGTCAGGCTCACGCCCGACGGGGAGCGTCTCTTCGAAGCAGTTCGCCGAGGCTTCACGACGATTCGGGAGGCGGTTGCCGACATACGAGCAAAGCGTGCAACGGGCGCCTTGACGATCCTCACCGACGCGGGCTTCGCGACCTACTGGCTGATGCCGCGCCTCTCCGGCCTCAGGCACTCGATGCCGGACCTGGACGTGAAGGTGGTCACGTCGCAGCAGGCGTTCGACCCTCGCCGCGATCGCGCGGACGTCGCAATCGCGTTCGGAGACGGCGATTGGTCGCCGTGCACCGCGACGCGCCTTTTTCCCGAACGGGTGATTCCCGTCTGCTCGCCCGCGTTTCGCGCCGCTCATCCGGCGATCGCGGTTCCAGCGGATTTGCGCACGCTCCCGTTACTGCACGTGCAGCCAGCCGAGCCCGAGCGCTGGCTCGATTGGAGCGGCTGGTTCGCGGCGTATGGCATTGCCGCGCCAGCCGACGAGCATGGGCTGACCTTCAACAGCTATGCGCTCGTCATGCACGCCACCCTCACGCACCAAGGCGTGGCGCTCGGCTGGTCGCCGCTCGTCGACGAGCTCATCGCGACAGGCCAGCTCGTGGCGCTCTTCGATACGCCTGTCACGACGTCACGCGGCTATTTCCTCGTCTGCCCGCCAGCCCGGCCCGAGGCGCCCGCGGCACCGGCCTTTCGGCGATGGCTCTTCGCAGCCTGCGCGGCCGACGAGGCGATCGATGCAGCCGCACGAGTGGCGACTTGAACAGGTCGTATGCGTGGCGCGTTGCACCAAAGCGTGGATTGCCGAAACTATTCCGATCTTTACATGATAAAAAATCGGTATTTCTCGCCGTCGTAATGCGTCGTTTCGTATCGACTTTCTAATTGGATTGCACATTTATTTCTCGGCACGAGGGGCCAAGAGCAGCCTCTGTCGGCGCGAGCGGACGATTGGCAACGTTTTCGCTCACAAAGGCTTTGACGAGTTTTTTACACCTCGTATATGCTCGATCTACGCTGTCCTTCTCGAGGTCATCGTGAGAATCCGCCCTTTGGTTAGATGGAATCGCATTCCGCCAGCGAGGTGTCTTCGCGGCGAGTGCGCCGCAGCTGACGGCAGCGGCGGCAGAGCCGCGTTTCGCCAGCGTCCGTCCGTCTTCACTATCCTGTCCCGCCGCTCCGTGCGGCGCCACAACGTCAGTTCGTCACGCGCGTTCGTTGCTGTCGACATGGACGGCGTCGCTTCGCTGCTGCCGTAGCGTCTCTTTCGCTTCCCCCCTTCTCCTCGAGGCACGGTCCGCGCATTCGCATGCGCGCACAGATCGCCTGAGCGCAGGTCCGCGCAGCCGAACCGTGCCGAGCGTCTGGCTTTTCGCCACGCGCGGCGCCGTGCGCTGACGCAGCGGGCATGCTTTCTCTCCCGGCAATCGCCGTTTCGCGCATTGCCGAGGGATCGCGCCGCGCTTGTGCCGCGACAGCCGAGTTTGCCGGCCGTCGCGCATTGCGTGCGCGTCGAGCCGCATCGCGAACAGCACGCCGGCCGTCAAACCCAACGAGAACGATCATGTACGACATCGATGAATTCTTGAGAAAGCACCACGTCACCGAAATCGAGGCGATCATCCCCGATATGGCCGGCATCGCCCGCGGCAAGATCATCCCGCGCAGCAAGTTCGAATCGGGCGAAGCGATGCGGTTGCCGCAGGCCGTGATGGTTCAGACGGTGACGGGCGACTACCCCGACGACGGCGGCCTCACCGGCGTGACGGACCCGGACATGGTCTGCGTGCCCGATCCCGCGACGATCCGCATGATCCCCTGGGCCGTCGATCCGACGGCCCAGGTCATTCACGACTGCGTCCACTTCGATGGCACGCCGGTCGCGATCTCGCCGCGCCATGTGTTGCGGCGCGTGCTCGAGCAGTATGAAGCGAAGGGCTGGAGGCCCGTCGTCGCGCCGGAGCTCGAGTTCTACCTCGTCGACATGAACAAGGACCCCGACCTGCCGCTGCGCCCGCCCGTCGGCCGCACGGGGCGCGCGGAAACCGGGCGGCAAGCCTATTCGATAGAAGCCGTCAACGAGTTCGATCCGCTTTTCGAGGACATCTACGAATACTGCGAGGTTCAGGAGCTCGAGGTCGATACGCTGATTCACGAAGTCGGCGCGGCTCAGATGGAGATCAATTTCCTCCACGGCGATCCGCTCAATCTTGCCGATCGCGTCTTTCTGTTCAAGCGAACGGTGCGCGAGGCGGCATTGCGTCACCACATGTATGCGACGTTCATGGCCAAGCCGATGGAGGGCGAGCCCGGTTCGGCGATGCACGTGCATCAAAGCGTCGTCGACA
>JBCNPL010000407.1:0-3340 GCA_039593375.1 Paraburkholderia sp.
GACGATGCGCGTCCACCAGGAACTCAGTGTGCCGTCGAACGTGATCAGCGTCTGGATCGTGCCCAGCACGCCGACGCCGAACACCGAGCCGATCACATAGCCGATGCCTCCCGTGAGCAGCGTGCCTCCGATGACGGACGCCGCGATCGCGTCGAGCTCCATGCCCTGGCCTTGCAGCCCATAGCCCGACAGCACGTACAGCGTGAAAACGAGGCCGCCGAGCGAGGAGCACAATCCGCCGAGCGCATAGACACCGATTTTCGTGCGCGCCACCGGCAAGCCCATCAGCAGCGCCGAACGCTCGTTGCCGCCGATCGCATAGACGTTACGCCCGAACCGTGTGAAATGTGCGACAAAGATGGCAGCAGCGAGCGTAACGAGCGCAATGAGCGCGCCCGCGTTGAGCTCGCCGCTGCCTATAGGCACATGAAAACTGGACACGGCGTGAAACGACGCTTCGTGAATCTCGATCGACTGCGTGGTGATCAGAAAGCAAGCACCGCGCGCGAGGAACATTCCGGCCAACGTCACGATGAACGGTTGCAGCCGGAAAAAATGGATGATGGCGCCCATCGCCGCGCCATAAGCGGCGCCGATCGCGAGCACGAGCGGCGCGATGACCCAGATCGGCCAATGCAGGCGCTCGGCACAGATCGCACAGATGATCGTCGTGAACGCGACGACGGCACCGACCGAGAGATCGATGCCTCCGGAGATGATGACGAACGTCGTTCCGATCGCGACGATGAGCAGGAACGCGTTGTCTTCGAGGAGACCGAGCAGGACCCGGAGCGAACCGAAGCCCGTGTACATGGCGGCGCCGAAGCCGAACAGCGCGGCGAACAGAACGATCGTGACCGCGATCGGCAGAACGCGCGGATCGACGAAGCGAAGGAAGAATGCTTTCATTTCGCGGCCTCGCCGACCGAGTCGATCGATTTGACACGTCCGACAGCGACCCCGCGTCGGATCAGATGCATGAAGACATCTCGAGCCGCCGCGGACTGAATGACGGTGACGAGCAGGACCACGACGGCCTTGACGACGAGCGTCGCCTCGGGCGGCACGCCGATCGAATAGGTCGTATAGGTGAGCGTCTGGATGATGAGTGCGCCGAGGACCGTACCGCCGAGCGAAAAGCGGCCGCCCGCGAGCGACGTGCCACCGAGCGTGACCGCGAGGATGGCGTCGAGCTCGAGCAGCAAACCGGCATTGTTGCCGTCGGCGCTGCGCACGTTCGAGCTGATCAAGACGCCGGCCAGCGCGGCGCAGACGCCGCAGAAGACATAGACGCCGAAGACGACCGCGGCCGAGCGCAGTCCGACGAGGCGCGTGGCGACAGGGTTGATCCCGATCGAGCGGATGAAGAGACCGAGCGCGGTTCCGTTGACGAGCAGGGCGGTGATCGCTGTCGCCGCGATCGCGATCCAGACGGAGCAGGGGACCGTTGCGAGATAGCCGTCGCCGAGCCGCAGATACCAGGTGCCCGAGATCGGGATGATTTGCCCATCGGTCAGCAGTTGCGCCACGCCGCGTCCGGCCACCATCAATATCAGCGTCGCGATGATCGGCTGCATCCCGACGAACGCGACGAGCAGGCCGTTCCAGGCGCCGGCGACGAGGCCCACGGCAAGGCAGGCGACGAGCGCGGTCGGAACCCGCGCGGGATCGTTGGCGAGCAGCATCGCCGCCGATGCGCCGGCGATCGCCACGACAGTGCCGACGGATATGTCGACGCCGCGCGTCGCGATGACAAGCGTCATGCCGAGCGAAACGATGATGAGCGGCGACGCATGAATCAGGATGTCGATGGGCGCGCCGAACAGGTGGCCGTTCATGACGGTCACCGCGAGAAAGTCCGAGCGATGCGCGACGTCGAGCGCCAACAGCAAAACGAGCGTGAGCGCGGGCCAGAACAACGTATGGCGAGTCACGGCGCGCACGAAACGAAACGGATCCCCGGTGCCTACGGTCATGGGGCGTTGCCTCCGGCTATCAGTCGATACACTTGGTCTTCATCGAGCCCGTCGTCGCTCAGCTCCGCGATCTTGCGGCGATCGCGCAACACGGCGACGCGGTGGCTGATTCGCAGGACTTCGTTCAATTCCGACGAAATCAGCAAAATGCCGAGGCCTTTTGCGCAAAGTGCCAGCACGCGGTCCATGATCTCGAACTTGGCGGCGACGTCGATACCGCGCGTGGGCTCGTCGAGAATCAACATGCGTGGATCCGTTGCGAGCCAGCGTGCGAGCAGCGCCTTTTGCTGATTGCCGCCGGAAAGGAGCTCGATCGGCTGCTCCGCGTCGCGCGCCTTGATGCCGAGCGAGGCGATGTACTCGTCCGCGATGCGCTTTTCGTTCTTACGGCCGAGCGGCCGCCACCAGCCGCGCCGCGCTTGCAGTGCGAGAACGATGTTCTCGCGCAGCGAAAGCGAGGCGATGATTCCTTCCTTCTTGCGATCTTCGGCACAGTAGCCGATGCCTTGCCGCACGGCATGCCGAGGCGAGCCCATTTTCACGGGCTTGCCGTCGACGCTGACCGTTCCCGTGTCGGCGCGCTCCGCGCCGAACAGCAACTGGGCCGTCTCCGTGCGGCCCGAGCCGAGCAAGCCCGCGAGGCCGACGATGCGCCCCGGCTCGATCTCGAGATCGACGGGATGCAGCACGCCGCGCCGCCCGACACCGCGCATCCGAAAGCCCGCCGCGGTCTTTCCGGCGGGCGTCGGCGCGTGGACTTGGCGCGCCGCGGCGGTTGCCTGGCGTTCGGCCACGCGTGCGTCGCCGACCATTTTCTCGACGAGCACCGCGACCGGCAGATCCTTCGCCAGATATTCGCCTTCGCGCTCGCCATTGCGCATGACGGTGATGCGATCGGAGATCGCATACGTCTGCTCTAGAAAATGCGTGACGAACAGAATCGCGATCCCGTTGCGCTTCAGTCGCCTGAGCACTTCGAAGAGCCGCGCGACCTCGTTGTCGTCGAGGCTCGAAGTCGGTTCGTCGAGAATCAGCACGCGGGCGTCGACCGATACGGCGCGCGCGATGGCCACCATCTGTTGCACGGCGATCGGATAGGTATCGAGCGACTTCGTTACGTCGAGCGACACGTCGAGTTGCGCGAGCGCCGCCGCGGCGCCCGCGCGTATGGACTTCCAGTCAATGGCGCCGCCGCGCGTCGGCTGACGGCCCGCGAAGATATTCTCCGCCACCGAGAGGTTCGGGCAGAGGTTGACTTCCTGGTAGAGCGTGCGGATTCCGGCCGCTTCGGCTTCGAGCGGAGCAGCGAAGCTGACCGGTTTCCCGTCGATTCGGATTTCTCCGGCATCGTGCGAATGGACGCC
>JBCNPL010000408.1:0-3336 GCA_039593375.1 Paraburkholderia sp.
TATCCGGCCCCGCTCGATTTGCGCACGAATCCGATCAAGGCGAGCCGTGACCAGGTGCTGGACGCGCTGAAGGAGGCGGGCATCGACGCCGGTGCGACGCCGTTCGCGCCGCTCGGCGTCCGCGTGGCCGGCAAGCCCGCATTGACGAAGCTCAAAGCGTTCGAGGACGGGTGGATCGAGGTGCAGGACGAGGGCAGCCAGCTGCTTTGCTCGCTCGTGGCGCCGCGGCGCGGCGAGATGGTCGTCGATTTCTGCGCCGGCGCGGGCGGCAAGGCGCTCGCGCTCGGCGCAACGATGCGCTCCACCGGCCGGCTCTATGCGTTCGACGTGTCCGAGCGCCGGCTCGCGAAGCTCAAGCCGCGTCTCGCGCGCAGCGGGCTGTCGAATGTGCATCCGGTGCTCATCGACAGCGAGCACGACATCAAGATCAAGCGCCTGGCGGGCAAGATCGATCGCGTGCTCGTCGATGCGCCATGCAGCGGACTCGGCACGTTGCGCCGCAATCCGGACCTGAAGTGGCGGCAGAGCGCGGCGTCCGTCGCCGAGCTCGCGCCGAAGCAGGCATCGATTCTCGCGAGCGCCGCGCGCTTGCTGAAACCGGGCGGTCGTCTCGTCTACGCGACATGCAGCGTGCTGGAAGCGGAGAACGAGGCCGTCGTCGCCGCGTTTCTGGCCGATCATCCCGACTTCGTGCTGGTGCCGGCAGGCAAGGTCCTCGCCGAGCAGCGCATCGAGCTCGAGATGGGCGACTATCTCTCACTGTGGCCTCATCGCCACGCGACGGACGGTTTCTTCGCCGCCGTGCTCGAGCGTCGCGCCGAAACGTGAGGACCGAGGCCCGAAGCCGCGTTCCCGCGCGCGCCGCGAATTCCCGCGGCAGCCGCCTCGGCGGGCCCGCGCCTGTCGCCGGGATGTCTTCGACATGATCCAGAACCATATCCTCTCCCACATGCTCGCGGGCATCGTCCGCGACTTCGGCCAGCCCGTGATGATCTGGCAGGGCGGCACGCTGATCGGCCTGCTGCTGGCCGCCTGGCTGCTCGCGCGCCTTGCGCGCCGCAAGCTCGAGGTGCATCGCCGCGCGCGCCACGAAGCGCTGCGCTTCGGCGCCGAGAGCCTCGACAAGGCGCTCTTTCCGTTGCTCGGCAGCGCCCTCGTCTGGATCGCGCAGGCGATTCTCGTCGACTACATGTCGACGTCGCTGCTCGAGCTCGCGCTCGTGCCGCTATTCGGTATCGCGCTCATCTACGTCGTCTTCTATGTCGCGCGGCGCGTGTTCAGCAGCGGAGGGCAGGCGCACGCGTGGCTCTTCATCGTCGAGAAACTCGTGACGGTGCTCGTGTGGCTCGGCATGGCGCTGACCGTGCTCGGGATCCAGGACCAGGTGCTGCGCTGGATGGCGTCGGTGCGCTTTCGCGTCGGCAACGAGCGCATGACGTTGCTCTCGCTCACGACGGGCATCCTCTGGGTCTGCGTGACGATGGTCGTGGCGCTCTGGCTCGGCTCGATGTTCGAGGAGCGCGTGATGCGCGCGCGCTCGATCGACGCCAATCTCAGGGTCGTGCTCGCGCGCATCGGTCGCGGGCTGCTCGTGCTCGCCGCGGTCCTCGTGAGCTTTTCGCTCGTCGGCATCGACGTGACCGTGCTCGGCGTGTTCGGCGGCGCGCTCGGCGTGGGGCTCGGCTTCGGCCTCCAAAAGATCGCCAGCAATTACGTGTCGGGATTCATCATCCTCATCGACCGGTCGCTCAGGATCGGCGACTCGATCAACGTCGGCGGGCTGCAAGGAATCGTGACCGAGATCCGCACACGCTACACGACGGTGCGCGGGCTCGACGGCATCGAAACGCTGGTCCCGAACGAGAAACTCATCACCGACGTCGTCCAGAATCATTCGTCGTACCTCACGCGCGGCTACGCGAAGGCCCCTGTGCAGGTGGCCTACGATGCGGACGTCGAGCGGGCGATGGCGCTGCTCGTCGAAGCGGCGCGCGGCGTCGAGCGGATTCTCGAAGACCCCGCGCCGACGCCTTATCTCGTTTCGTTCGGCGCCGACGGCATCAATCTCGAGCTTGGCTTCTGGATCGAGGATGTCGCGAAGGGCACGGCCGGCGTGCGCTCGGCCGTCAATCGCAACATCTGGCGGCTTTTCAACGAGCACGGCATCGCGATTCCCTATCCGACGCGTGAGGTGCGCATCGTGGGAGGGTTGCCGGCGGCCGCGGCGCCGGCGAACGACGCCGCCGCGGGCGCGGCCGGGACGGTCGCGGACGTGACGCCGCTCGGCGCGAGCCGCACGCACGACGCAGTCTAGCGGCGCGAAGTGGAACCGGCGCCACGCGTTGCAGTCGCGGCCCGCTTTCCATGGGACTTTCCCCAAGGGACGGATCTCCCAGGCGGCGCCATCGGGGCGGGGCGCGGCGCGGGCGCCTGCCGACGCACGCGGCACGCGGGAAGTCCCTGACGAGGACGCGGCACTGCGTCGCGTGCGCGCGAGCACTTTTGTTACAAACTGTCGAGTGCGTTGAAGTACAATGCCCTCCAGCCCAACAGTTCGCTTACGTATGTCCGACTGTGATTGTCGCGCGCGCTCCGGCGCCCGGTTTTCGTGGTCGTCGTCGCTCCACAGGTAAATACCTTGTTGAATTCCCTGCTCGACTTTCTCGCCCACGGCATGCTGCGCTTCTCGTGGTGGCAGATCGTGCTCTTTACGCTCGCGGTGACACACGTCACGATCATTGGCGTCACCGTTTATCTCCATCGCTGCCAGGCGCACCGCGCGCTCGATCTGCATCCGATCGCGAGTCATTTCTTCCGCTTCTGGCTCTGGATGACGACCGGGATGCTGACGGGGCAGTGGGCCTCGATCCATCGCAAGCATCACGCGAAATGCGAGACCGAGGAGGATCCGCACAGCCCGCAGACGCGCGGGATCTGGAAGGTGCTGCTCGAAGGCGCGGAGCTTTACCGTGCCGAGGCGCGCAACGAGGAAACGATGCGCCGCTTCGGCCACGGCACGCCGAACGACTGGATCGAGCGCAATCTGTATACGAAATACCCGATCCTCGGCGTGAGCCTGATGATGGTCGTCGACGTCGCGCTTTTCGGCGCGGTCGGCCTGACGGTCTGGGCGGTCCAGATGGCATGGATCCCGTTCTGGGCGGCAGGCGTTGTGAACGGTCTCGGGCACTTCTGGGGCTATCGCAACTTCAATTCGGAAGACGCGAGCACGAACCTCTTTCCGCTCGGCATCCTCATCGGCGGCGAGGAGCTCCACAACAATCACCATACTTACGCGACGTCGGCCAAGCTCTCGAACAAGTGGTTCGAATTCGA
>JBCNPL010000409.1:0-3336 GCA_039593375.1 Paraburkholderia sp.
GACCGCCTGGACGACGGGGCTGCCCGCCCGCACGGCGCGAATGATGAGGTCGAGCGTATCGGGGAAGTGACTGAGAAAGCGTTGGCGAAATCGTGCGACCATCCACCCATAGACCGAGCGAAGCGCGACGAAGGTCATGCCCATGCTCGCCCCCAGACGCAAAAGCGGGGACAGTCCGAGAAACGAGGTTCCGACGAAACAGAAGACGAACGCAGCGGCGGCGGCGAGGACCAGCGTGCGCATGCCGCTCGCGCCGGCCACCGTCCGCACGCGTTCCCGCCAGGCGGCGAGTGCCGCCAGCAGGGCTTGATCGCTTGCGCTGAAGCGCGGATGAAACAGTTGGTGCTGCGGCTTTTCCGCACGCTTCGGCTTGCCGCCGTCACGCGGATCGCGGAACGCGGCGACGCGCGATTGAATGCGCGACGCGGGCCGCTGTCGTGCCATCGCGCGCAGCATGCGCACGGCGAGACCCGCGACGACGATCACGAAGAATGTGCCGAGTGCGACGACATCGGCGGGCGTCATGATTGCATCGCCTCGAGGAGCGCCTCTTCGAGCCCGTAGTAGGCGGCCCGCTGTGCGAAGACAGGGCGCAACGAGGCGCTTTCGAACGCGCCTCGCACCTGCTCCTCGTAGGCGCTCGCGTTGTAGCGGAACGTGAAGAGATCTTGCGTGATGACGACGTCGCCTTCCATACCGGCGATTTCGGTCACGTGCGTGACCCGCCGCACGCCGTCCCGCATGCGTTCGATTTGCAGAATCAGATGAACGGCGCTTGCGATCTGGCGGCGGATCGACATCAGCGGCAGATTGCCGTTGGCCATCATGACCATGCTCTCGAGCCGCGTGATGGCGTCGCGCGGCGTATTCGCGTGGACCGTCGTCATCGATCCGTCATGGCCTGTGTTCATCGCCTGCAGAACGTCGAAGGCTTCGGTGCCGCGAGTCTCGCCGAGAATGATGCGGTCGGGGCGCATACGCAGCGCGTTGCGCACGAGGTCGCGCTGCGAGATGCCGCCGAGCCCCTCGCTGTTCTCCGGGCGCGTCTCGAGGCTCACCACGTGCGGCTGCTGAAGTTGCAGCTCCGCGGCGTCTTCGATCGTCACGACGCGCTCGCTTTCATCGATGAAGCGCGACAGCGCATTGAGCAACGTTGTCTTTCCCGAGCCCGTTCCGCCCGAGATGACGATGTTGAGCCGGCATGCCGTCGCAATGCGCAGCACGTCGACCATCGTCGGCGAAATGTTGCCCTGCTGAGCCATGCGGCCGAGCGTGATATTGCGCTTGGCGAACTTGCGGATCGAAATCGAGGCGCCATGCAACGCGATCGGCGGCAGCACGACGTTGACGCGGCTGCCGTCGGCAAGCCGTGCATCGACCATCGGGCTGCTCTCGTCGACGCGCCGCCCGACGGCCGCCGCGATCCGCTGCGCGACATTGACGACGTGGGCGTTGTCGCGGAACTTGAGCGGCGTCAGCTCGAGCTTGCCGCCACGCTCGACATAGACCTGATCGGGGCCGTTGACGAGGATGTCGGTGACACGCTCGTCGGCGAGCAGCGGTTCGATCGGGCCGATGCCGAACATGTCGTTGACGATTTCGTCGACGATCAGAGACTGGTCGGCAAGCGTCAGCGTGAGGCGATCCTTTGCGATCAGCTCGGCGGCGATCTGCTCGATTCCCTCGCGCACCTCGACGCGCGACATCGTGAGCGCCGCCGACATGTTCATCGAAGAGAAGACGGCCGAGCGTATCGTCTTGAACGTGTCCGAACGGATCAGCGCTTCATGGCGGTCGGCGGCCGAGAGTCCGCCTGTCGATGGGGGGCTCGCCGCGTGCGATTCGCCCGCCGCCTGTTCGAGCGGCGCGCCCTTGCCCGCGGCGAACGGATGCGCGGCCTCGGGTTCGTTGGCGCTGCGCTCGACGGTGGCGTCGAGTGCCATCGAGGCGTTGCGGCGGCCGAACATCAGCGTGCCCTCCGCTTGGCGAAGAGGCGCGCGTACCAGCTCTTCGAACTCGCGCGAGTCACCGGTTCACTGCCTGTGATCGCGTTCGCGAGCGAGACGATCGCGCGCGCGAACGAAGATCGGTTGGGGTCGCCGAGCGCTTCGCCAAGACTTTCGGCGATCGCGAGGGTATGCGGCTCATAGGGCAGCGAATGCACCGACCCGCGTCCGAGCGCGCTCGTGAAATCGGCGGCCTGCACGCGTCCTGGGACGGGTTGTCTCGCTTCGTTGAGCAGAACGACGATGGCCGGATTCGAATCGCGGCTCTCCGCGAAACGGCACAGGCGCGCGGCTTCGCGAGTGGAGTGTACCGAGTGATCGGCCACGACGTGAATCATTGCGCTCGCGTCGAAGGCTTCCTCGACCAGCCTGCCGGCCCTGTCGGGCAGGTCGAGCAAGATGTAGTGAAAATGACGCTTGAGCATCGCGACGAGCTCCGTGAGCGCGCCGTGCCGCAACGTGAACTCGCTGCTGTACGGTAGCTCCGACGCGAGTACGAAAAGACGATCGTCGTGAGCGACGAGCGCCTGATGGAGCAGTTGCTGATCGAGCCGTTGGGTGTCGAGCATGAGCTCCATGAGCCCGCTCGTATTGGCGACGTCGAGCATGGATGCCGCTGCGCCGCCGTACGGATCGAGGTCGACGTAGGCGACGCGGCGACGCGTCGTTCCCGCGAGGTGGCGCGCGAGCGCCGTCGCGATCGTCGTCGTGCCGACGCCGCCGCGCGCGCCGACGAAGCTGATCGCCTTGCCCAGGCGGGCCGACGCGTCGGGGTCCGTCGAATCGATCGCGCGCCGCACCAGCTCGACAGTGAGTGGCTTGACGAGATAGTCCTGCACGCCGATCTGCAGCAGGCTCCGATAGAGCCCGACGTCGTTGCGCTCGCCGACGACCACGACGGCGACCGAAGGATCGACGACCTCGGCGAGCCGCATCAGGTCGGAAATCGGCATCGCCGAGCCCGACACGTCGACGATGAGATGGCGAGGCGACTCGCTTGCCGTCTTCATGATTTCGATCGCATCGTCGAGCGTGCCGCGCGCGACGCGCGAGTTCGCGATCGCCCGATCGCGAATGACGTTGCCGATGACTTCCTCGGTGCTCGCGTCGGCGACGACGGCGACGAGCTTCTCCGTACCGGAAGGCCGGCTGCGGCGTTTGAAAGCGTTCGATTCGAGGGCGCCCATCTGCGTCGTCTCCGTTACTGGGTGCCGTTCGAAGGCGAGGAAGAGGGAGAAGGCGTCGAGTACCCCGATGTCGACGCATTGCCGAGCGGCGCGACGCGCCCTTCCTCGTAGCGGCGCACCGCGCTGGCGGCGAGTGCGGCGTC
>JBCNPL010000041.1:0-14371 GCA_039593375.1 Paraburkholderia sp.
CGGGCATCGGCCAAACGCAGGTCAACGAGCGCATCGGCATGACGTTCGCGCGAGCGCTGCGCTCGATCCTTCGTCAGGACCCCGACGTCATCATGATCGGCGAGATCCGCGATCTCGAAACGGCGCACATCGCGGTGCAGGCATCGCTGACGGGCCACCTCGTGCTCGCGACGCTGCACACGAACGACGCGGCCTCGGCCGTCACGCGCCTGACCGACATGGGCGTCGAGCCATATCTGCTCGCCTCGTCGCTGCTCGGCGTGCTCGCGCAGCGGCTCGTGCGCCGTCTATGCCCTGCCTGCAAGGAAGAGCGTGTCGAGGACGGCCGCACTCACTGGCATCCGGTGGGCTGCGACAAATGCGGGCGCTCCGGATACTCGGGGCGACGCGGCGTTTATGAGTTGCTCGTCATCGACGACGGAATCCGCGCGATGATTCATCACAACGCGGCCGATGCCGAGATTCTCGCGGCCGGCCGCGAGCGCGGCATGCGCACGCTGCGCGAGGACGGAGAGCGCTGGATCGCCTCGGGCGTGACCTCGCTCGAAGAACTGATGCGCGTGACCGGGGGAGCGTAACGAGCATGCCGGCTTTTCGGTTCGAAGCGATCGATACGGCGGGCCAGGCGCAAAAGGGCGTGCTCGATGCCGACAGCGCGCGTTCGGCGCGCTCGCAGCTACGCACACAGGGGCTGACGCCGCTCGTTGTCGAGCCGGCCGGCAGCGCCGCGCGCGGCGAGCGCAGCCGGCGCCTCGCGCTCGGACGGAAGCTCTCGTCGCGCGAGCAGGCGATTCTGACGCGGCAGCTCGCGAGCCTGCTGATTGCCGGGTTGCCGCTCGACGAAGCGCTCGCGGTGCTGACCGAGCAGGCGGAGCGCGATTACATCCGCGAGCTCGTGGCGGCGATTCGCGCCGAAGTGCTCGGCGGCCATTCGCTCGCCAACGCGCTCGCGCAGCATCCGCGCGATTTTCCCGATATCTACCGCGCGCTCGTCGCGGCCGGCGAACATACGGGCAAGCTCGGGCTCGTCCTGTCGCGGCTCGCGGATTACATCGAAGGGCGCAACGCGCTCAAGCAAAAGATCGTGCTCGCGTTTACGTATCCCGCGATCGTCACCGTGATCGCGTTCGGGATCGTGACCTTCCTGCTCAGCTATGTCGTGCCGCAGGTCGTCAACGTATTCGCGAGCACGAAGCAGCAGCTGCCGATACTGACCATCGTCATGATGGCGCTCTCGGGCTTCGTGCGGCATTGGTGGTGGGCGATCCTGATCGGCGTGGCCGTCGTCGTCTATCTCGTGCGCGCGGTGCTCGCGCAATCGGGGCCACGACTCGCGTTCGACCGGTGGCTCCTGACGGCGCCGCTTGCCGGCAAGCTCGTGCGCGGCTACAACACGGTCCGCTTCGCAAGCACGCTCGCGATTCTCACGGCGGCCGGCGTGCCGATTCTGCGCGCGCTGCAGGCCGCGGGTGAAACGCTCAACAACCGCGCGATGCGCGGCAACATCGACGAGGCGATCGTGCGCGTGCGAGAGGGTACCTCGCTCTCACGCTCGCTCGGAAACACAAAAACGTTTCCGCCCGTGCTCGTGCACTTGATTCGCTCGGGCGAGGCGACGGGCGACGTGACGACGATGCTCGATCGCGCCGCGGAGGGCGAAGCGCGCGAACTCGAGCGGCGCACGATGTTCATGACGAGTTTGCTCGAACCGCTCTTGATTCTCGCGATGGGCGGCGTAGTGCTCGTGATCGTGCTGGCCGTCATGCTGCCGATCATCGACTTGAACAATATGGTGCAGTAGCCGCCCCGCGTCTCGTGTCCCCAACCGGGACACGGCGCCGGTCAGCGAACGTAGATGGTCGGGCCGCCGGCGTTCGCGGGCAGGAAGACTTCGGAGCGCGCACCGTTGTGATCGATGACGATCGATCGCGCGCGCACTTCGGCGAGCTTGCTGTCGTTGCCGATCTTGCCGCCGAGCGAAATCGCATGCGGCGGTTCGTCGCCGACGCTGACGATCGCCGCGGCGCCTTCGCGCAGCGAGAGGATGCCGAAGAGCTTGATGGCGCGGTTGATCTCTGGCGTGAGCTTGCCGCCGAAAAGCGTCGCGGCGTCGTCGACGGATGCGCTCGGCGCGACGACGGCGGCGCGCGGCGGCGCGGGTGGGCGCGCGCTCAGCACGACGATCCAATAGGCAAGCGTCGCGCAGAAGACCGCGAACATGAATAGCGACAGCAGACGGACGTGTAGGGAGTTCATGCGCATCATTGTACGAATTATTCCGGCATTTGCGCGCAACAGAGTCGGCTTTCGTGCCGCCCATTACAATCGGCGGCCGAATCGAACGCCGTGCCACGCGGCGAGATTCGGAACCCATTTTCTAACGAGGTAGGAACGATGCACATGTGGACCCAACGCCGTAACGAGATTGCAGCATCGCGCGCGCGCCGCCATCGCGGCTTCACGCTGATCGAGATCATGGTCGTCATCGCGATCCTCGGCATTCTCGCCGCGCTGATCGTGCCGAAGATCATGAGCCGGCCCGACGAAGCACGCCGCGTCGCGGCGAAGCAGGATATCGGTTCGATCATGCAGGCGCTCAATCTCTATCGACTCGACAACGGCCGCTATCCGACGCAGGACCAGGGCCTCCCGGCGCTCGTGCAGAAACCGACGACGGACCCGGTGCCGAACAACTGGAAAGAGGGCGGCTACCTGGAAAAGTTGCCGAACGATCCGTGGGGACATCCGTATCAATATCTGAATCCCGGCGTGCACGGTGAAATCGACGTATTCAGCTACGGTGCCGACGGCAAGCCAGGCGGTGATGGCAACGACGCCGACATCGGTTCGTGGCAATAGGGTTGTCGAATCGATGAAGAATTCGCGCCACGCGGGCTTCACGCTGCTCGAGATGCTCGTCGTGCTCGTGATCGCGGGCCTCCTTGTTTCGCTCGCGTCGGTCTCGCTCACGCGCAACCCGCGCACCGACCTCAATGAGGAGGCGCAACGGCTCGCGCTGCTGTTCGAGTCGGCGACCGACGAAGCGCAAGTCCGCTCGCGTCCGATCGCGTGGGAGCCAGTCGCGGGAGGGTTTCGCTTCGACGTTCGCGCCGAGGACGGCTGGCGGCCGTTGCAGCGCGACGAGTTGCTGCGCGAGCGGCGCTGGGAAGGTGGCGTGACCGATGTGTCGATCGACTATCCGGGCTCGGATCTCCATCCGGACCGGCTCGTCTTCGGCGTGGAGAGCATTGGGGCTGCCGTGACGGTCACGCTCTACTCGGCCGTGGGGCGCGCCACGATCGTCGGCACGGGCAACGGCCGCTACGAGGTGCGCTGACGATGAATCAGTCCCCACGCTCACTGCGTTCGCTGCCCGCTCCTCCAACGGGACTTCCTCCGGGAGCCCCCGAAGGGGTGCTCCCTGCGGGGCGTGCGCGTATTGAGTGCCGCGCATTCCGGCTCCGCTCGCGCGCGCGCGGCTTCACGATGATCGAGGTGCTCGTCGCGCTCGCGATCATCGCCATCGCGCTCGCCGCGGCTCTGCGCGCGAGCGCGATGCTGGCGGGCGACGAAGCGGGCCTGCATCGGCGTCTGCTCGCGGGATGGAGTGCCGACAACGCGCTTGCGCGGCTCTATCTGTCGCGCGAGTGGCCCGCGGTCGGCTCGAAGAGCTTCGATTGCTCGCAAGGCAATCAGCCTCTCATGTGCACGGAGCGCGTGAGCGCCACGCCCAATCCTGTGTTCAGGCGTGTCGAAGTCGTGGTGACGATTCCGGGCGAGCAGGGCATTCTTGCTCAACTCGTGACGGTGGTGCCGAATGAGACGAACCGTGCGCTCTGACGGCCGGCCCCAGGTGCGACGTCCGCGACACCCGCGACGCTCGCTCGGCTTCACGCTGATCGAGCTGATGGTGGCGATCGCCATTCTCGCGGTAATCGCCGTGCTGTCGTGGCGGGGTCTCGAGCAGATCGTTCGCGCGCGGCAGACGATCTCGAATGCCATGGAGGACGAGCGCGTTTTCGTGCAGTTCTTCGACCAGCTGCGCATCGATGCGCGCGAGGCGGCCACCGACGACGAAGTCGGCCAACCGGCCGTATCCATCGCCGGCGGAATCTTGCAGATCGTGCGGCGCTTCGACGTGAGCGGCCAGCCGCCTCGATTGCAGGTCGTGCGCTATCGGGTTGCGAGCGGGCTCGTCACGCGCTATGCGTCGCCGCCTGTAGCGACCCCCGACGCGCTGCGCCGCATGCTGTCGGGAGGCAGCGCCGACTGGAGCGCGGTGCCGCTCATCGGTGGCGTCGGCGCGATCGACGCGCGCCTTTTCGTGCCGCGCACGGGCTGGACCACACAAATGGACGACGTGGCGACGGAGATCGCGCGCAACGACAACAACGTCAAGGTGCCGCAGTTCGGCAACGCGCCGATCGATCGAGCGGTGAAGGGGCTCGAGGTCAGCATCGGGGCACCCTCGCTGCGAGCGCCGATCACGCGCGTCTTTCTCGTCGGAGGCTGACGATGAGGAGACGCCAACGCACCCACGAACGCGGAGCCGCGATCATCAGCGCCCTGCTCGTCGTCTCGCTTGCCGCCATCCTCGTTGCGGGTATTCTCTGGCGGCAACAGATACAGGTGCGCCGCATCGAGAACCAGCGTCTGCTCGCGCAGGCGCAATGGGTCGGGCGCGGCGCGCTCGACTGGACGCGCCTCATTCTGCGCGCCGAGGCCGACACCTCGCCGACGTTCACCTACCTCGGCGGTGTCTGGGCAGTGCCGATCGCGAAAACGCGGCTCTCGGATTTTCTCGGCAAGATCGGCGAGTCGCAGGCCGGTGAAGGCGAAGACACCTATGTTTCAGGCTCGATCGAAGACGCCCAGGGCAAGTTCAATCTGCGCAATCTGGTCTCGGTTCCGGCGCCCGGTGCCCTGCAAGTGAACATTGCCCAGGTCCTCGCGTTCCAGCGGCTCTTGCAACTGCTCGGATACGACGGGCAGCTCGCCCGTCGTGCCGCGCTGCAGGTCCGCGCCGGCTTGCAGGGCTCGGCGACGCGTTTCCAATCGCCGGCCAATGGCGTCGGCGGGGGGCAGACGCAGCAGTTGGGCGGTATCGTCGGCGGCAATACCTTTACCGACAATCCCGGGCTCGACGAGGGCAACGATCGATCGAGTACGGCCGCGTTCCAGATGACGAGTGTCGATTCGCTGCTCGACGTGCCGGGCTTCACGCCCGAGATGGTGGCGCGCCTGCGCCCGTTCGTCACCGTCTTGCCGACACAAACGGCTGTCAACATCAATACGGCGCCGGCCGAGGTCATCGCGGCCATCGTGCCCGGCATGTCGCTCTCGAGCGCGCAGGCGTTCGTTTCACGCCGTCAGACCGTCTTTTTTCGCAACAGCGCCGACGTTCAGCTGGCATTGCAAGGCGCCGGCGCGCCGCCGGGCACGAACAACACCTCGATTCAGGTTCCCATCGACGTGACGACGAGCTATTTTTTCGTGCACGGCATCGTGCAGCATCGAAGGGCTGAAGTCGATCGCACGACGCTCGTCTATCGCGATCCGCTCACGCATTCGACGCGCATCGTCCGCGTGATCGACGAACCATGACACCCGCAAAGCCAAGCCAAGGAGAGAACGGCCTTTGAGCACGTTGATCGTTTTTCTGCCGCCGCGTGATCCGGCGGTGCCGTCGCAAGAATGGCTGCTGCCCGACATGCCGTTCCTGCTGCTCGACCGGAGCGGTCGGAAGGAGCGCGCGGGCCGGGCCGCGCTTGCGTTCCTCCCGCGCGCCGCGACGACGGTGCTGATCGTCGCCGCTCGCGACGTTCTCATGCTGGCGGCGACCCTGCCGCCGCTGAAAGGACAGCGGCTCAGGCAGGCGCTGCCGAACGTCGTCGAGGATCAGATGATTCAAGATCCGCAGACCTGTCATATCGCGCTCGATCCGCAACCGCGCGCCGACGGTTCGCGCGTGCTCGCGGTCATCGATCGCGGCTGGTTCCGTTTCGTCATCGAAGCGTTCGCGGCGGCCGGGCATCGCAATTTGCGCGCCGTGCCGGTCACGCGCTGCTTGCCCGCGGTGCCCGCCGAGCCTGGCGGGTTCGACGAGGCCGCGGCGGCCGTTGAAACGGGCGCGGCGAGCGCTGCCGGCGCGGCGGCCGAGCAAGAGGATGAATCGTCGCTCGGCTTCTCCACGCCGCTGGTCGTTGCCGTGCTCGGCACGGTCCGCGAAACCGCGCCGACGATTCTCGCCGAGGCTGCCGCGGACGCCGCGTCGGTTGTGCCCGAGGCGCCGGCGCCGTCGGCGGCGCCGCTCGCTTCCGCCGATCCGCGCATCGAGATCGCGATCGCGCGCGGCATGCTCGGCGAAGGACTCGCCGTCCCGGCGTCGGCGCTCGAGACGACGCTTTCGGCGCTTGCGGGCGAGACCCCGCTCGACGTGTTCGAATTGACCGACGTGCCTGGTGCGGAACCGGCGTTCGCGCTCCCCGCGGCGGCGCCTTCGCTCGGGAGGCCCGCTTCCGATACCCGCATTGGTCTGCCGGTCGGCGCGAAGCCGTTGCCGTTCGAGGCGCTGGCGCGGGCGGCTGTCGCTTCGCGTCTCGACCTCTGCCAGTTCGAGTTCGAGTCGCGCCCGTGGCGCCTCGACCGCGCGACCCTGAGGCGGCTGCGCGTGCCGATCGGATTGGCTGTCGCGGCGCTCGTCGTGGCCGTGATCGGCGCCAACGTGCAGTGGGTCGTGATGGCGCGCGAGCGTGATGCGCTCAACGCGCAGATGACGGAACTGTTGCTCAACGCGTTTCCTAAAACGACTGTCGTGCTCGACGCGCCGGCGCAGATGAAATCGCAGCTCGAGCGGCTCCGGCTCGCGTCGGGCCAGCTCTCGCCCGACGATTTCCTCTCGCTCGCCGCACGGCTGGCACGCTCGCTCGGGCCGCTTCCCGTGAACGGCATTGCGGCGCTCGACTATCACGACCGCCGGCTCGACCTGACGTTCAAGCCGCAGGTCGCGGCCGATCCCGACTTCACGAAGCGCCTTGCGCAAAACGGCCTCACTGGCGAGCTCGATAGCGGCACGGGCAAATGGGCGATCAAAAACAGGACACCGGGACAATGAAGACGACTACCGTAATCGCCGATGCCTGGTCCGGCTTCTGGACGGTGCGAACCGCGCGCGAAAAGACGCTCATCACGTGGGGCGGCGCGATTCTCGCCGTGGTGATCGCCTACTCGGTTCTTTGGGCGCCCGCTCAACAGGGCCGCGCCGAGCTGCGCGAGCAATTGCCGACGATGCAGCGCCAGCTCGCGCAGATGACGGCCGAAGCCGACGAGGCACGCACGCTCGCGCCGGCGGCTCAGGGAGCGGCGCCGACCGGCAATGCGCTGAAGGATGCACTCACGGCGTCGCTGACCCAGGGCGGCTTCGGCGATCCTCAAGTGCAGGTTGCCGGCGAGGCCGTGCGCGTCACGCTCAAGAACGCCTCGTTTGCCGCCTGGACGACGTGGCTCGATGCCGCGCGCAAGCAGTTCAAGGTGCAAGTGTCGGATCTGCATGCGGCAGCCGCGAAGGCGGACGGTCAGGTCGACGTGACGGCCACGCTGCAGCCGGCCGTCGCCCGGCCGGGCCGCTGATGCCGACGGCATTGGCCCGAACGGGCGTTCGTTCACGGGACGGCCGCTCATCATGAGCATCTGGATGCGCCGCGTCGTGACCGCGCTGCCGTGGCTCGCTGTCGCGATCGTCTCGAGCGCGATCGTGCTCGTCGCGTTGCTGCCGGCCTCGTGGGTGACGCCGCGCTTCGCCGGGGCGACGCAAGGGCACGTCAACCTGATCGAGCCGTCGGGATCGCTCTGGCACGGCTCGGCGACGCTGATGCTCGCGGCCGGCGCCGATACGAGCGCGGGCACGATTCTGCCTGGGCGCGTCGAGTGGCGGACCGCGTTCTGGCCGCTCCTGGTCGGTCGCGTGAGGATGCAGTTGCTGCTGAGCGATGCGATGCCGGATCCCGTGCGCATCGACGCCTCGTTCGACGGCGCGACGGTCTCGGCGGGCGGCATCAAGGTGCCTGCCGCGTTGCTGTCGGGGCTCGGAGCACCCTTCAATACGCTCGATCTGCAGGGCGATATCCACATGACGTGGACGCAATGGCATTTGATCCGCGGCAACGCGTTCGGCGGGCTCGCGATCACGCTCGACGATGTGATTTCGCGTGTTTCGCCGGTCAAGCCGCTCGGATCGTATCGTGTGTCGCTGCAGGCACAAGGTGCGGCATCGACGCTCGATCTTTCGACGCTCAAAGGACCGTTGCTGCTGACGGGGCACGGGACGATCGCAGGCCGCGGCACGTCGTTTCACGGCCAGGCGAGCTCGACGCCCGAAGCGCGCGACAACCTGGCCGGCCTGCTCAACCTGTTGGGCCGACCGATGGGCCCGGGCACCGTCTCGCTCGACTACACGCGTTGACGGATGGGCGCGCGCTAGTCCGCGTGCCCGTCGGCCTGATCCATCCGCGCAACGTTCCAACCGCCGCCGAGCGCCTTTACGAGGCCCACTGACGAGACCATCCTCTGTCCCGCGAGCGTCGCGAGCTTTTGCTCGGCCGTGAACGCGGTCGTTTGCGCGGTCAGCACGTTCACGTAGCCGACCGTTCCCGCCTTGTACTCGTTCGTCACGATGGCGAGCGCTTGTTGAGCCGAAGCCACGGCTTGCCGCTGAACGACGATCTCCTGAGCCAGGATGCGCTGCGAAGCGAGATTGTCTTCCACGTCCTGGAACGCCGTCAGGACGGCTTGCCGATAGGTGGCGACCTGCTGATCGTAGGCGGCGCGCGCGGCTTCGGTCTGGGCGTGGCGCAGGCCCGCGTCGAAAAGGGTCGCGGCCAGCGATGGCCCGACGGTCCAAAAGCGCGAGGGCAGCGTGAAGAGCTTCGAGAAGACCGAATTCTCGAAGCCACCCTGCGCGGAAAGCGTGAGCGTCGGAAAGAAGGCCGACATGGCCACGCCGATCTGCTCGTTCGCCGCGGCCGCCTTACGCTCGGCGGAGGCGATGTCGGGCCGCCGTTCGAGCAGCGCTGAAGGTACTTCGAGCGGCACTCGCGGCGGCTCGGCATCGAGCGGAATCCGCGGAATCGAGAACGTCGAAGCCGGCTGGCCGACGAGCACGGCGATCGCATGCTCTTCCTGCGCACGCGCGACGCCGTTATCGATTGCGGCCGCCTGCGCCGATTGCAGCTGCGTTTGCGCCTGAATGACATCCGAGCGCGCGGCGACGCCCGCCGCATACTGGTTCTGCGTCAGCTTGAGCGCCGCGGCGTAGGCGCTGACCGTATCGTCGAGGAGTCGCTGCAGCGAATCGGACTCGCGTAGCTGGAAGTAGGTTTGCGCGAGCGTGGCCTGCGCGGAGAGGCGCGCGTTGGCGAGATCGGCGGCCGCGCCCTGCTCGCCGGCACGCTCGGCGCTCACGGTGCGGCTGACCTTGCCCCAGAGGTCGGGCTCCCATGTGGCGTCGAGCGATACGTCGAAGCTGTTGCTGACTCGCGATCTCGAACCGCTCGACGTCAGGAAACTCGACGAGCTCGACAACTGCTGCCCCGAGCGCGTCGCGCTGGCCGCGAGCCCGATGACTGGGAAGTAAGCGGCGCGCGCTTCGGCGACGAGCGCGCGCGCCTGGCGGTAGGCTGCGGCGAACTGCGCAACGGACTGATTGGCGGTGTCGAGCTCGGCCATCAGCGCGTCGAGCCGTTCGTCGTGATAGATCGACCACCAGGGGCCGCGATCGGCGTGGTCGGACGGCTCGGCCACCTTCCAGCCGGGCGGCGCTTCCTTGTACGACGCCGGCATCGGCGTATCGGGCCGCTTGTAATCGGGGCCGACGGCGCAGCCCGCGAGCGCGACGGCGGTCGCGGCGATCAGCGAAACGGCGAGCGACGGGACGATGTTCCCCGATACGGCTGCTCGGGCCGGCGCGGCGATTGTCCGGAGCGGTGCGACGACAGCCGTAGGTTTTCGATAAAACGCCATGCGAGTGAGTGTCGATACTATGCGGCGAATGGTATCGCAAGCCGTTTGTCGGCTGGGTTACTGAGCATTACATCGGAGCGCGGCGGGCGACGGGTCACGCACAATCGAACGCTAAATTGGTTGCATAGAAGACCATTGACATAGCAACAAAATGCGGCGATATTGCGACGGTACGCGCGGCAAGCGCGTGAGTGAGTCCGCATGGCGGCAAAAGACGAATCGAAGAAACGGACAATCAGAACAAGGAGAGCGCAAATGACTGACGCGGCCACCGAGGGCGCCGCGCCGGGCTCGGCTTCGCGCGGCACCGCCGCGGCCGCAAGGCCGCTACAAGGGGCGACGCTGGCGCTGCTGACCGTCGGCCTTGCTTTCGGCACCTTCATGGAGGTTCTCGACACGTCGATCGCCAACGTTGCGGTGCCGACAATCTCGGGCACGCTCGGCGTGGCGGCGAGCGATGGCACGTGGGTGATTTCGTCGTACTCCGTCGCCGCCGCGATCGCCGTCCCGCTGACGGGCTGGCTGGCGCGGCGCGTCGGCGAGGTGCGGCTCTTCACGTTGTCGGTCCTTGCGTTCACGATCGCCTCGGCGCTTTGCGGTCTCGCCGCGAATTTCGAATCGCTGATCGGGTTCCGCCTCGTGCAAGGGCTCGTGTCGGGGCCGATGGTGCCGCTTTCGCAGACGATCCTGATGCGCAGCTATCCGCCGAACAAGCGAGGGCTCGCGCTCGGCCTCTGGGCGATGACGGTGATCGTCGCGCCGATCTTCGGGCCGGTGATGGGCGGCTGGATCACCGACAACTATACCTGGCCGTGGATCTTCTACATCAATCTGCCGATCGGGCTGATTTCGGCCGCGTCCGCCTTCTTTCTGCTGCGCGGACGCGAAACGAAGACGACGAAGCAGCGCATCGACGCCGTGGGGCTCGGCTTGCTCGTGATCGGCGTCGGCTCGCTGCAGATGATGCTCGATCTCGGCAAGGATCGCGATTGGTTCAGCTCGACGTTCATCGTCACACTCGCACTGACGGCGGCGGTCGCGATCGCGTTCCTGCTCGCGTGGGAAGTCACGGAGAAAACGCCCGTCGTCGATCTCACGCTCTTCAAGGATCGCAACTTCGCGCTTGGCGCCCTGATCGTCTTTTTTGGATACATGGCGTTCTTCGGGTCCGTCGTGGTCTTTCCGCTCTGGCTGCAGACGGTCATGGGCTACACGGCGGGACTCGCGGGACTCGCGACGGCGCCGGTGGGACTGCTCGCCCTTATCCTCTCTCCGCTCATCGGACGCAACCTGCACCGGCTCGACCTGCGGATGGTGGCGAGCCTCGCATTCGTGGTGTTCGCGGTCGTCTCCCTATGGAACTCGACGTTCACGCTCGATGTGCCGTTCAATCGCGTGATCTTGCCGCGCCTCGTTCAGGGCATCGGCGTGGCTTGCTTCTTCGTGCCGATGACGACGATCACGTTGTCGAGCATTCCCGACGAGCGGCTCGCGAGCGCGTCGGGGTTGTCGAACTTTCTGCGCACGCTGGCGGGCGCGATCGGCACCGCCATCAGCACGACCTACTGGGAGAACGACGCGATCTATCATCACGCCGTCTTGTCCGAGTCGGTCAGCCTCTATTCGCCGAGCACGAACGCGTATCGCGATGCGCTTGCCGCACTCGGCATGGTGGGCAACAGCCTGACGGCCCAGTTGAACGACACCGTCACGCAGCAAGGCTACATGATGGCGACGAACGATTTCTTTCGGGTCTCGTGCGTCGCGTTCGCCGTGCTGGCCGTGGTGGTATGGGCCACGAAGCCTCGGCGCGGAGGCGGTTCGTCGACGGCGCATTGAATCGCGCGTATCGCCGCGAGCGGCGAAGAATCGGGGCCCGTCACCGCCGGTGCGAGGCGGCGCTAGCCCCGGCTCTTCGTGCCGTCGGTTTCGCTGGCGGGCGCCGGCGTCTCGGGCGTCTGAGGCGCCAATTGGAGCGGTTTTTCGGTGCCCGTCTTCACGAACTGCTTGAAGGCGGCGCCCGCCTGCCATGGGTCGGGCCGGCAGCCGACCATGCTGTCGCAGTGCGCGGCGAACCCGATCGTAGCCGAGCCGTCACGGTTGGCCGTCTTCGTGATCTGATAGGCCAGCTTGCCGCTCCCGCCTTCGGGGCCCGCCGATTCGATCAGCGAGTCGGTCGCCGTCTCGATCTTGTACGCGCTGTGGCGCGTGACCCAATCCTGCGCACGCTGCCACCAGACGGCGCATTCATCGGCATTTCGGCAGACGAGCGGCGCGGTCGCGATCTGCATCGTTTCCGGGGTCACATGGTTCGTCGCGCCGCAACCGGCGGCGAGCGCGCACGAGGCTATCCAAAGCATCGTCTTCATCGGAACGCCCTCATTCGCTCTACATGAGGTTCGACGCGCAAAATACGGGCGCGTTCGCGCGCGACGGTGCGTTGGCCGACGAGGCGCGGCTTTCAGGCGGGTTTTGGACGGCTCTTGCGTGCCGCGGCGACGAGCCGCTAGACGTTAGACGCTGAAGCGCTCGAGCGTATAGCCGCGAAAATCGGCGACGAACGCGTCGAACGAGCTGCCCGCGTCGCGGCGCTCGAGCGCGGCCTGTTCTTCGAGCGAGCGCGCCACGGCGGCGGTCGCTTCTTTCATGCTGTCGGCGTCGAGCGGACGCGCACGGAACGTCGCCGCATGGGCTTCGCTCTGCGCGAGCCCGAATGCGAGAAAACCCTGCCCGCGCTCGCGCATTTCGTGCAGCACGCGCGCCGACGGCGTGGCTTCGGGATCGGCGAGCTTCACACGCTGGGCCGCGACGGCCCGCGCGTGCGCGTCGCCGCCCGCGATGGCATCGAGGGCGAGGGCGGCCTGCTCGACGCCATCGACGAGTTCGGCGGCCCACTCCGCGAGCGGCAGGTCGCGCCCGTCGCGCGTCAGTAGCAAGCCGGGCTTGCGCCCCTCGAGCGTCACGCGGCCAAAATTCGCGTTGGCTTCGGCATAGGCCGCGGCCTGCAACGGCGGGCTGTCGTCGAGTGCGCAAAGCAGCAGATAGGCATCGAGGAAGCGCGCTGTTTCGAGCGAGATGCCCGTCGGCTCGAATGGATCGATATCGAGGCAGCGCACCTCGACATACTGCACGCCGCGCGCGGCCAGCGCATGGAGCGGCCGCTCGCCCGAGCCCGCTACGCGTTTCGGGCGGATCGTCGAATAGAACTCGTTTTCGATCTGCAGGACGTTCGTGTTGATTTGCACCCATTCGCCGTTACGGTGAGTGCCGATCGCTTCATAGGGCGCGTAGGGCTCGCTGACCGCGCGCGCGAGGGCGTCGAGATAGCCTGAAAGCGTCTCGTAGTCAGGGCGCAGCGCCGCTTGTCCCGTCGTGTTCGAGTAGCCGAGATCGCTCATGCGCAAGCTCGTCGCATAGGGGCGGTACAGCGTGTCGGCATCGAACGTCTCGAGCGTGTGCGCACGGCCGCGCAGGAACGGCCGATAGAGGGCCGGCGAGGCACCGAACAGATACATCAACAACCAGCTCGTGCGGCGGAAGTTGCGGATCAGCGCCAGGTAGCGAGCGGACTGGAAATCGACCGCCGTCGCCGGCGATGGCTCGGCGGCGTGCAACAGGCGCCAGGTTTCCTCGCTCAGCGAATAGTTGTAATGGATGCCGGCGATGCACTGCATCGTGCGCCCATAGCGCAGCGCCAAGCCATGCCGATAGACGTGCTTGAGGCGGCCGATGTTCGACGTGCCGTACTCGGCGATCGGGATCTCGTCGTCTTCGGGCAGTTTGCCCGGCATCGAGCAGGTCCAGAGCACTTCGCCGTCGAGCGCCGAATAGACGAAGCGATGCAGTTCGTCGAGCCGGGCCAGCGTTGCCCGCGGGTCGCGCTCGGCAGGCGTGATGAGCTCCATCAACGCTTCCGAGTAGTCCGTGGTCAGCGAGGGATGCGTGAGCGCCGAGCCGAATGCGCGCGGATGCGGCGTCATCGCGAGCGAACCATCCGCCGTCACGCGCAGACTTTCTTTCTCGATGCCGCGCAGCCCGCGCGCAAGTACGTCGCCCGCGGCGGGCGACGTCAAGACGGACAAACGATGCACGAATGTCCCAGAGGGCATAGGCGATTGATCTGACATTGATGCGGGCCGGGGCCGACTGCAAGCGTGCGGGCCGCCAGCGCAATTTTTTTGGGTAGCGGGCACTTTAACACCGCGCCGTGAAGCGCGCTTGAGGCCGCTTCGGCGCTCGTCGCCGCCTCGTGCCTACCCTACCCTAACCTCCGCGCGCTCCGTTCGCGCGATCGGCGATCTCGTTCCATAGATGCATGGCCGCATAGGCTCGCCACGGGCGCCAGATTTCAGTG
>JBCNPL010000410.1:0-3334 GCA_039593375.1 Paraburkholderia sp.
TCGCCGACGTGGCCGCGCACACCGGGCTCGATGCCGAAGAAGTCGTGAGGCGGCACGCGCGGGGCGAATACGTCGTGTTCTTTCTCGGCTTTCAGCCGGGTTTCGCCTACCTCGGCGGGCTCGAGGATGCGCTCCACACGCCGCGCCGCGCCGTGCCGCGGATCGAGGTGCCGGCGGGCGCCGTCGGCATCGGGGGCGCGCAGACAGGCATCTACCCGGCCGCGGCGCCGGGCGGTTGGCAGTTGATCGGGCGCACTGAGGTCGCGCTTTTCGATCCGGCCCGCACGCCGCCCACACTGCTGCAGCCGGGCGACCGCGTGCGGTTGACGGTGGCGGAGTTCGCGCGATGATCGACGTGCTGCGCGCCGGCGCGATCGCGTCGGTTCAGGATCTCGGCCGGCACGGTTACCGCCACCTCGGCGTCGCGGCGGTCGGCGCGCTCGACACGCTGGCGCTCGAAGTGGGCAACCGGCTCGTCGGCAACGCGCCGGGCGCGGCCGCGATCGAGGTCACGGTGGGCCCGACGGCGCTGCGCTTCACGGAAGATGCGCGCATCGCCCTCGTCGGCGCCGAGTTCGGCGCAACGCTCGACGACGAGCCCGTTCCCGCATGGTGGAGCCTGCCCGTGCGCGCCGGCCAGGAGCTCATCTTGCACGGAGCGAAACGAGGCATGCGCGGCTACGTCTGCGTGCGCGGCGGCATCGACGTACTGCCGATGCTCGACTCGCGCAGCACCGATCTTTGCGCGCATTTCGGCGGGCTCGGCGGGCGCGCGCTGCGGGAGGGAGATCGGCTCGCTATCGGTGTGCCTCGCGCCGCGGCCGGCGCGGCGATTCCGCTCGACGCACCGCCGTTCGGCGTCAAGGCGCCCGAATGGTGCCGCTTCGCCCAAGTCGCGCGCGAACGCCTGCGACGCGGCAAGCAGGCGGGCGGTGCCGCCCACGGTGTGCCGATTCGCGTGCTGCGCGGCCCCGAATACGATAGCTTTACGGATTTCGCGCGGGAGGCGCTCTGGTCCGAGGAATGGCAGGTGACGCCGCAAAGCAACCGTATGGGGTATCGGCTTTCGGGCCGCGGACTCGCGCGCGGGACATCGAGCGAACTGCTTTCGCATGCGGTGCTGCCGGGCACGATCCAGGTGCCGCCGAACGGCCAACCCATCGTGCTGATGAGCGATGCGCAGACGACGGGCGGCTATCCGCGTATCGGCGCCGTGATTCGCGCCGATCTCTGGCGGCTCGCCCAAGTCCGATTGAACGAGCGCATTCGCTTCGTGCCTAGCACGACCGAGGAGGCGCTTTTCGCACTTGGCGAGGAAAATGCCTATCTGCGGCAGATCGATGTCGCGATGGTCATGCATGAAGAGCGGCTGCGACGATCCACACGCGCCGCTTGAGCGCAGTTCATAGAGGAAGTCATGGAAATCGATTTGAACGCCGATCTCGGCGAAGGCGGCGGTTCCGACGAGGCGCTGCTCGATCTCGTCAGTTCGGCGAACATTGCCTGCGGCTGGCATGCGGGCGGCGCGAACGCGATGCGCGACTGCGTCAGGCTCGCGATCGCCAAAGGTGTCGCGATCGGCGCCCATCCAAGCTTTCACGACCTCGAAAATTTCGGCCGCAAGGAAATGGATCTACCCGCCGACGACATCTACGCGGGCATCCTTTATCAACTCGGCGCGCTTTCCGCGATCGCGCAGGCCGAGGGCGGGCGCGTCGTGCACGTCAAACCGCACGGCGCGCTCTACAACCAGGCGGCGCGCGAACCCGCGATCGCCGACGCCATCATCTCGGCCGTGCATGACTTCGACCCATCGCTCGCCGTGTTCGGCCTCGCCAACAGCCGCTTCATCGATACGGCCCGCGAGGCGGGACTCGTCGCCATCGAAGAAGGCTTTGCGGACCGCGGCTATCGCGCCGACGGCTCCCTCGTGCCGCGCAGCGAACCTGGCGCGTTGATCGAAGACGAGGACGAAATGCTCGAGCACGTGCTTTCGATGGTGCGGGAAAGGCGCGTGCGCGCCGTGGATGGCCGTTGGGTGCCGCTCACTGTGCGCACGCTCTGCCTTCATGGCGACGGCACGCACGCGCTCGAGTTCGCGCGGCGGCTGCGGGCGATGCTCGAAGCGAACGGAATCGGCGTGCACCCGGCTTCCGGGCTGCGCATTTGAGCGTGGATCAATTCGCTTCGACGTCATACCCGCGCTGCCTGAGCAGCGCGAGCACGCCCTTCGGGCCGCCGAGATGCAACGAGCCGATCGCGACGAAGAGGGGCTTGTTCGGTGCGGCAATCGCCAGCATCCGCATCGTGAAGCGCCGGTTGCGGTCGTAGACGATCCGGTTGTCGAGCGCGCGCGCTACCGCTTGCGAACTCGCGAATCGCTCCGTCTTCGCCGTCGACCACGCGGCGATCGCATCGGCGTCGCCAATGCGCCAAAGCCGGTGCAGCTCCTTGACGTCCGCCACAGTCTCTTCGGGCGTCTCCGCAAGGTCCTCGGCCAGCATTTCACGCTGCTCGGCGTGCGTCAGGTTCGTGAACGAGCGCATTTGCTCCGCGAGCGTCTCCAGACCGACGATCTTGCCGTGCGAGCGCAAATAGACATTTTGCAGCTGCGCCTCGGTCCCGTACTCGGTCTGCAATCCCGCCGAGAGCGAGCCGTAGGTCTCGACGAGCAGCGCTGCAAGCCACGGCCGCGTCTTCTTGATTCCGTCCAGCGCCGCCGGATTGTCGCGCAACCGCATCGCGAGCTTGTTCCACAACGAGGCCGGCAACAGCCGCGGCAGGCACGCATACGAGCAGACGCCGTACTTCGCGACGTCGTCCTGCGACTCGATCAGATCGTCGGGGGAAAGCTCGAGCGCGAGCGTCGGCGACGCCGCGAGCGCCGCCAGGATCGGGCGTCGGAACGGCCGGCCGACGGGATAATCGGCCGGATCGCCGACATGCAGCGTGCCGAGCAGATAGATCGTGACGGAGCCCTTCGTCGCGACATAGAACGGCATATGCGCCGGCTCCGCCTGCACTGGGCCGCTCACGGTCGTCGGCGAGCTCGGCGGTCCGTGGAAACCGGGGATCGGGGTGTACGGATCGGCGGGCGCACCCGTACGGGCCGGCGTGCGCACGGCAACCGGAGCCTCGTGCGCGACCGTCCGCGCGGCGCCCGGCATGCTTCCGGCGGCATGAGCCGCCTCGATCGGACCGTCGCCGAACGTCGCGGCGGCGACGAAAAGCATGAGCGTCAACGCGAGCGCACGCGCCGGCCGCGCGCAGACGGAATTCCCGCCATACGTCGAACGGCGCGCATCGAGCGCCGCCCCTGCTTCAGGCATCCGCG
>JBCNPL010000411.1:0-3321 GCA_039593375.1 Paraburkholderia sp.
GTGCAAGTCGCGGCCGCCTCCGCTGGTGTCTCGAACGCGTTCGCCAACTTGCCGAGCGGCGGCTGTTCGCGCAGCAGAGGCGGACTGAAGAGGAGCCAGGCCAGATCGCGTACTGCGCTATCGTCGAGCCTTTCAAGCAACGCTTCGAGCGCGGCGTCCCGATCGGCCGGCCCGAACGCGTTCATTGGTCCGTCCGTTCGGCAAGCGCGCGCCGGTAGGTGTCTTGCGCAAGGCACAGATCGATCCAGGCTTTAGCCTTGTCGGACAGACTGCGCAGCAGGTAGGCGGGATGATAGGTGACGATGACGGGCACATCCTCGTATCGATGAACGCGCCCGCGCAATGACGAAATGCTCGCGTCGGTCTTGAGCAGGTTCTGGGCCGCCACGCGGCCGAGCGCGACGATCAGCTTCGGCTTCACGAGCTCGACCTGGCGCCGCAGATAGGGCTCGCAGCGCACCACCTCGTCGGGCTCCGGATTTCGGTTGCCGGGCGGCCGGCATTTGACGACGTTGGCGATGTAGACATTGCGGCCGCGCGCAAGCTCGAGCGCATGCAGCATGCTGTCGAGCAGCTTGCCGGCCTGCCCGACGAACGGCTCGCCCTGCTTGTCCTCGTTTTCGCCTGGCCCCTCGCCGATCATCATCCAGTCGGCTTCGCGGTCGCCGACGCCGAAGACCGTCTTCGTGCGCCGCTCACAAAGGCGGCAATCGCGGCAGGCTGCCACGCGAGCCTCTAGCGCATCCCAGTCGAGCGTGCCGACGTCGGGCTCCGCGAGGGCCGCGTCACTCACCCGCGCGGCCGCCGCGGCCACCGGAACAGTCGCCGACGAGGCCTCGGCGGTCTCGGCGCTTGCGGACGTCTCGGCGCTTGCTGCGGCTGCCGCAGTCTCGGCGCTCGCGGCAGTTGCGGCGGTTGCGGCCGCCGCGGCGGTCCGCGCGCCTCGCGTCACCCAGATCGGCGCGAGCCCCAATGTTTCGAGCGCGGCTTCATCGAACGCCATGCGCATCCTCCTTCGGAAACGTGATGCGCATGACGAGCGCGTCTTCTCGGCCGCGATGGCGGGCCGGATAATAGTTCTTGCGGCGGCCGATCGTCACGAAGCCGAAGCGCTCGTAAAGCCGCACGGCGCGCAGATTCGACGGCCTGACCTCGAGCAGGATCCCGGCGAGGCCCTTGCCGCGCGCGATTCGCACGGCTTCGCGCAGCAAAGCGAGCCCCGCGCCCGTGCGCTGAGCTCGCGGCGCGACGCAAAGATTGAGCAAATGCATTTCGTCGACGACGGGCATGAGCACGCAGTAGCCGATCAGCATGCCCGTGACGTGGCGCATGCAGACGCCGAAGTAGCCGTTGCGCAACGAATCTTCGAAGTTTCCGCGCGTCCACGGAAACTCATAGGCTTCGCGCTCGACGATCGCCACTTCGTCGAGGTCGGCATCCGTCATCGGCGTCATATAGCGGTCGGTCAACAATACGCCGCTCATCGGGCCGACTCCCGCCCGTGCGCGGCCCGTGCGGCGAGCCGTTCGGCCGTCGTTTGCGCGACCTTGTCGCGCACGTATTCGGGAGCCGCCTGGTCGGCCGGCATCGTGCGACCGCCGCGATAGGCCCGCAAGGCCACATGGGCGAGCGCAACGGCGTGCGGAACGGCATCGCGGTCGACCACCCGCGCCGCCGCCGCGGCCGGCAGCCGCTCCCCGAATTGGGCGGCGGCGTTGCCCGCCAGCGTAAACGGCTCGGCCGGGAGGGCCAGAGCGCCGGGCGCCGCTAGCGCGGGCCGCGCCAGCGTCTTCCACTCGCCAAGGCCTGCCTCCCACGCGTAGTCGGCCCAATAGACCTCGTCCATGCGGGCGTCGAGCGCGGCCAGCACGCGCGTCGACGCGGCGTCGTGCATTCTGGCGCTCTCGGCGCAGGCGAGCAGCGTGCTGACGGGCACGACGGGCACGCGCAGCGCGAAAGCGAGTCCTTGCGCGACGCCGGTGGCCGTGCGCAGGCCGGTGAACGAGCCGGGGCCGGCGCCAAAGGCAATCGCGGAACAGTCGGCGAGCGCCAATCCGGCTTCGTCGCAAAGTTCGCGGACGGCCGGCAGCACGCGGGCGCTCGATACGGCGCCGGTCTTGTCGTGACGGCTCCAGATTCGCGAAGGGCCGACGGATTGCGCCTCAGGGGTATCGTCGGAACGAAGCAGTGCAACCGAGCAATATTCGGTCGAAGTGTCGATCGCAAGCAAAACGGTACGGGTCATGGCCGGTATTGTAATTCGGCCCCACCGTTTGGAGGCATCGCTCCAGGCAACGGCCGCCGCCGCTTGCTATGATCGGCCGCCTGATCTTCAGGCAAGGAGGACATCCGATGACCACTCTCGACGCGCGTTTCGAGCAGGCACTGACCGATGTGAAGGCGCTGGCCGAAAAACCCGGCAACATGACGCTGCTGCGGCTCTATGCGCTCTACAAGCAGGCCACGGAGGGCGATGCGCACGGCGATAAGCCCGGCTTCGCCGACATCGTCGGCAAGTACAAGTACGACGCCTGGGCCTCCCTCCAGGGCACGTCCCGGGACAGGGCGAAGGAGCTGTACGTCGAGCTCGTCGAATCGCTGAAAAGCGGCGCGGTCAGTTGAGAACGGCGCGCGGTCCGGGGCGCATGCCGCTCCCGCGAATGCGCCCGCCTCTTTCGCGCGCGTTCACGGAGTCTCTATCGGGCGAAGCGGCACGCTGGCGCAGCGCAGCAAAACTCGGTATAATCCGCCTCGCGTTCTGTCGTGACCGAAGTCTTTCGCAAGCTTTCGTCCCGATCGGGCGCTTACGTAGCGTTCCGCTCCAATCCAGTTTAGAACCTGTCCCTTCCGCCTAGGCCCTCTGTGGGTCGTCTTGAACGGCTGGCGGTGGCGTCTTCCAGGCGTCCCGCATTCGAAACAGCTTCTAACGAAATGCTCGCCGCAACATGCGGGCTACCCCCGTTTTTTCGATTTGCTCGCAGCGGTCTTGCCGACCGATTCCTGTGACTCAGGTCGATCGGAGGAAGTGCTCTTGCACGTACTTCCGATCCCATACGAAACGGTCGATTGGCGCCGGCGTTGTTTCCCTGTGTCACAAGGATTTCCATGACTTCGAGCATCACCCCTTCTTCGACCTCCCCGCTCACCGCAATCGCCGATCGCGCCCTGGGTCTCGACGACGCTATGGCGCCCGCTGACGGCGAGCCGCAGGTCGAAACGCCCGCGGGCAGCGGCTTTGCCGCGCTGGGCCTTTCGCCCGAAATCGTTTCGGCGCTGACGGCCGCGGGCTATGTCGAACCCACGCCGGTTCAGCAGCGTGCG
>JBCNPL010000412.1:0-3319 GCA_039593375.1 Paraburkholderia sp.
GGCGATCCGGCAATCCGGTCAGCGCATCGTGGTTCGCGAGAAATTGCAGATTGCTTTCAGCGCTTCGGCGCTGCAGGAAATGGCTCATCTGGCTCGCGATCGAGCTTGCCATCGCAAGCGCCTGAGGTTCGGCGTGTCGCCGCTCGCGCGAATAGAACTCGGCGACGCCAAGCACTTCCTTGCCCGTATATAGCGGAAACGAATAGGTCGTGACGATCCCGCACGCGGGCAGCCGAGGCGAAGTCGCGCGACTGGCGGACCAACGCGGCGCGGCCGGCGCATCGTCGATCGGCGGCTTCAAGCTCTGCGCGCGCAGGCGTGGTTCCAGCGCCGCTACCGATGTCGAGTATGCGGCACGCAGCAACTGTCGACGCCCCGCCTGGGTCGGCCAAAACCCGCCCGCCTCCCAACCCATCCCCTTGGTCAAGAGCGCGATGAGCTCGGCGAATACGTTCGTCTCGTTCGTGGCGGTGGCGAGTTGAAGCGTGAATGCGTGCTCCAGCTCGCGTGCACGGTCGATCGATTTCTGCTTCGTAATTTCAAGGGCTGTGCCGCGCAGCCACCCGCTACCAGGCTCGCCGCACGCATGACCGATGATGCGCAGCCAGCCGCGCCGGCCGCGCAGCGAACGATAGCGGCATTCGAGCTCGAACGGCTCTCGCGTCGCGAGCGTCCGCTTCAGATGGCTCAGCAGTGCGGCCCGATCGGCGCATTCGATCGCTCGCACCAGCATCCGCACAGTCGGAGCTGCGCCTCTCAGGCCGACGAGACGCGCCATCTCTTTGGAAACGTGAGCGGTGCCATCGCACAGATTCACGCGCCAGTCTCCGAGATGCGCGATCCGCTGCGCTTCAGCACGCACCATCTCGCTTTCGCGCAAACCGGCCGTCATCTCGTCGGCGACTTTCAGCGCACGCGACCGGGAACTCGATAACGCGTAGGCGAGACTTGCCAACAGCAGGCTGATGACGAGCCCCGAGAAGAGGGCAACGTTCGGCAGGTAACGTTGCGAGCCCATCAACACCGCAGGCTGCGCCGAAAACACGATGACCCAGCGCCGCCCCGCGAAGAGTTGCGTCGCGCTGCGGGTGAACGGCGGCTTCGTTGCAGCCCCGGAAGCGGTCGCACGCGTTCCGTCAGCTCCGCGCGCAACGGGAAGGCCGCCCCTGGCGTCCCCGCTCGCCGCAACGACCGGGGCCATCGATACGCCGTCGACGCTGTCATACAGCATCCGCGCACTCGACGGGGCGACCTCGCGACCGTAGACGCTGCCCGCATCGTAGATGCGGTACCTCATCGCGCGCAACGTCTCGGCGCTCAAAAGCCCGGCCATCATGTCGTTCACTCTGATGCCGGCACCGACAGAGCCGAGATAGGCACGGCGGCGCTCGTCCACCGTCGTCGTCGGCATCCCTCTTCGATAAACGGGCAAGCGCATCGCGAGACCGACATATTCGGCGCCGCGGTCGGCATATAGCAGGCGCCCGCTGCTGATGGCTTCTCCTGTATCGCGCAAAGTTTGCAGTGCGTTGCCGCGCCCCGCCATCGCGTCGAGATCGATCCCGAGTGAGGCCGTGTTACCGGCGAGAGGCTCGACGTAGGTGAGTATTTCATGCATTGCGCGCCGAGCGCGCGGGTGGACGGCAAATTCAACTCCGGCGCCTTGCAGCAATGGATCGACACGCTGCCGCGCGACGAAAGCATCGAGATCGCTATCACTCAGGTAGAACGCGCAATTGAGCGTCTGAAAGCCTGGATATCGTCCGGGTAGATCAAGACCGCTCACGAAATCGCGAAATTCGCTTCGCTTGACCTGGTCGTCGGCGCTCATCAACGCACGCATCGTCACGAGGACATCCGAATAAAGGCGAACGCGTGTCGCGATCTGCTGCTCGACGCTGCGCGAATCGTTTTCGAAGCGCAGGTGCGCTTCACGCTCGACGAATCCGCCAAGCAGCGAATGAATAGTCAGCGTCGCGGCCACACCAAGCAATAGGGCGGCCAATGCGAGGCCGCCGGCGTAGTATTTGCCGAGCCAACGCCGAATTCGATCAAGTCTCCCGCGCACTACGATCTCCAGGCGACGTCACTGCGTCGAGAAGCAATAACCGGCGACGGTCGTCGTAAAAGCGGACATCGGCGAACGTCTCTCGATGCCGCGCATCAGCCGCTCGTTTTCCCGTGGCACCGCTCCCCCGCTCCATTTAAAATGCGGCGCTGAAAACCGGTTTCAGAGAAAATGATCGTGCCGCTTTCCAAAAAAAAAAGCACCCTCGTCTCCCCGCGCGAGGCGCCGGGGGAGATTAAAAAACCATCGATTCTATGTTATGAGGATAACGTCGATCCTCGTCCTTTCAAGCTAGCAAAACCCTATCAACGCTAACCCGAAAATATCGTACAAATGAGGAGTAAAAGTTAACCTAGATCAAGAAACTCGCAAATGCAAAACCGAACGATAGTGCCGTTCTGGCTAAAACGCGTGCCTCATCCCGAGCGCAACGATCGTCTGGGTGCTCGATGATGAAGCGGGCACTGCGAATAGCTCGGCCTGCACGCCGGCACTCGCGCGCAAATACACGGCGTTCAGATAAACATCCGTTCGCTTGGAGAGCAAGTAATCGGCGCCGGCGACGAACTGGTTCCACCCCGCGCCTCCCAGTGTCGAGCGTGCGTAGCTGCCCGCAAGTGAAAATGCGTAATTGATCGAATATCGAATACCGCCCTCGGTCGTTCTGAGCCTGGCGCTTCCGCCGTTTTTGCGGAGATCGACCATCGTAAACAAGCCGTGAAAAAGTGCCGGACCGAGTTGATAACTAGCGCCGATACCGGCTCCGGTCAGTTTGTCGAACGTCTGGAAGCGCGGCAGCAGTCCTTGCGAGGCCGTCCCAATCAGTGGCGCTCCCAGGACGGTCGTCCCTATCCCAAACACGGCCGTATAGTCGTGGATTTCGACATATGCCGCGCCGGCTTTGAATGCGCCGGCCGCATACGATGCACCGAAGCCGGTCGCACTGCGTGAGGCGAAATTGCCGGGTTGGCCGCCGAATGCATAAAGCGCCCCAAATTGCATGCCGGCGAATTCGGGGGTGACATATCGCACGGCGTTATCGATGCGCTCAGCGCCAAGGCGATCGAGGTCCCCAAGGTGAAACGCAAACACCGAAGGCGTCAGCGTTCCCGACGAAAAAATCGTCAAGTTCGTCGTCATGAAATCGTACTGCCGGCCTAGCGTGAGCGTGCCGAACCGGTCGCTTGCGATACCGACGAACGCCTGCCGGCCGAATTCGAGCCCCCCTTGTGATAACCGCCCGTCATTGAG
>JBCNPL010000413.1:0-3314 GCA_039593375.1 Paraburkholderia sp.
GCCAGGGGATTCGGTGCCGACGAGATCGCCGAGGCGTGGGTGCAGCTCATCGTTGTCCGCGAACGGGGCACCGAAGAACGGCGCTGGCGACGAATCGTGGAAAGGCCCTGACCGTGCGAGCATATGCCGAAGCTGCTCCTGGTGTTGCGGCCGCGAGGAAGCGGCGGGCGGCGTTTTCCTTGCTCGAACTCGCGATTGCGCTTGCCATCGCGGCGCTGCTTGCCGCCTATGCGGTGCCCACCTACATCCGCCACGCGGCTCGCGGACACCGCATGGCCGTCGTGACCGCGATCTATCGAGCCGCGCAGTTTCTGGAAGCGAATCCGGGGCAACGTATGGGCAAGCGAGGCGAATCGCTACCGGCCGGGCTCGATCAATCGCCTTCGCAGGGGGCGGCGGTCTATCGCCTGCGCGCGTTGCCCGGTGGGCATGAAAACGGCGGCTATGTCATCGAGGCGCAGCCCGCGGCGCCCGGCCCGATGCACGACGACTCGTGCGGCATCTTCGTGCTCGACGCGACGGGCAAGCGTTGGAATCGCGCGACGGCGCCGCCGCCGCCGCACGATGGCGATTGCTGGTCAGCGAGGTAGAGGGTAGCGAACTTCGAAGCGCGTGATTCGTCCGCCGGTCGGTCAACGGAGCGCTATCCGATCAGCTAGCGGATTGCTCGCTCGCTGCTTCGGCTTTGTCGGCCTTCTGCCGGATGGTCCGACTGAATAGGCGATACCCCGTCCATGCCGCCGCGCCGAGCGCGCCCCATTTGAGCACCGGCTTCGCGCCGGCGGAGAGCGTCGATCGAAGCGGTTTTGCCACGAGCATCGAGACGAGGGTTCCGATGAGCGGATGGCTCATCAGATTGGTGAGCGTCGCGTTGATGCCTTTACCGGGGGCTTTCGCCTTCGTGCCGGAGAAACGCGGCAAGAGCAGCTTGAGCCAGCCGAAGCGATCGAGCTTCGCGTGCAGTTCGGCGCGAGCGCGGACGAACTCGCTGCGCTCCACCTCCGAGCGCAAGAGCAGCAACTCCTTGTGCACCGTCCGCAATTGCGGCGTGCTCGAATCTCGAACCGGCGAGCGCCGGCGATGTTCCGCATTGGGCGAGGGGGGGTGGCTCATGGCGTGCGCGTCGTGGTGTCGAGAGGGGCGGTGGGCTCGTGCCGTTCAGGGCTCGCGAAACATGTCACGGTCTTTTCCGAATTCGTTCAACGTGGCCTGGAAGACGATCGGCGCGCTTTGCAGCCCGCTGCGCACCTTGAGCGCGCAAATGAGCGCGCCGATACCGTACACGATCGTGATGCCGGCAAGCACTTGCCAACGATAGGTATCCCAGAACGCGACCGCAATCAGCGCGGTCAGGCTGATCAACGCCATCATTGCGAAAATGGCAGCGGCGAGGCCGAGAAACAGCACGGCGATGAGCCGATCGCGCTCCTCGGCGAGCTCGATCCCGATCAGCTCGAGCCTCGTATGCATCAGCGAGACGATCGAACTCAGCATGCGGCGCAATGGCCCATGCTCGTGAGACGCATGCGTCGATGGATTGGCGTTTGGCATGGGAGATAGGGATCAGTGCTCGACGGTCAACGAGTGGCGACGGCCGGCTCGGCGAGCGCGCCGGCCGTCGCCGCGAGACGATCGGACGCGCGCGACGCGGCCGCGAAGCCGGGCGAGCGCCGCCTCGCGGCTCTCACAGGCTGCGGCAGGCACGAGCGGGCGCGATCTACCTGCGATTGATCAGGAGCCCGACGAGCACGCCGATGCCCGCCGCGATGCCGACCGATGCCCAGGGGTGTTCGTGGACGTAGTCGTCGGTGGCACGCGCGGCCTTCTTGCCTTTCTCGACGACGACGACCTGCACGTCGGCCGCCTTCTCCTTGGCCTGTTTGAGCCGGCTGAGCGCGGTCTCGCGCAACTCGGAAGCCCGTTCGCCGGTGGCGCTCGCGGCCTGCTTCAAAAGATCCTCGGCATCGGCGAGGACGGTTCTGATATCGGACATCAATCTCTCCTTGTTGACTTCTGACATTAGAGCCCCCTAGTTTTCGTCCACGCGAGCATGCTACCAAAGATAGGACAGGCGGCGAGCATCCGCCATAGGCCACATTGATGGCGGATGCAGAAACCGTTCCCGGGTTGGCCGGCGCGGTGCGTACGGCCCGCTTCCCATCGGGCACGGCAAACTTCGGAGGGAGACGAAGTCTCGCTTGCCTCGGGCGAAATTACAACGTTCGTACAAACCTCGGGGACCGCGAGGCTTAGAAGAACGCCTGTATGCCCGTTTGCGCCCGCCCGAGAATCAGCGCGTGAATGTCGTGCGTACCTTCGTAAGTATTGACGACCTCGAGATTGACCAGATGCCTGGCGACGCCGAACTCGTCGGAAATGCCGTTGCCGCCGAGCATGTCGCGCGCGAGACGCGCGATATCGAGCGCCTTGCCGCACGAGTTGCGCTTCATGATCGACGTGATTTCGGTGGCCGCGGTGCCTTCGTCCTTCATGCGGCCGAGCCGCAGGACGCCTTGTAGCCCGAGCGTGATTTCAGTCTGCATGTCGGCCAGCTTCTTCTGGATCAACTGGTTCGCGGCGAGCGGACGGCCGAACTGCTTGCGGTCGAGCACGTATTGACGCGCCGTATGCCAGCACGATTCCGCCGCGCCGAGCGCGCCCCAGGCGATCCCGTAGCGCGCCGAGTTCAGGCAGGTGAACGGGCCTTTGAGTCCGCTGACGTTCGGCAGCAGGTTCTCGCGCGGAACGAAGACGTCGTCGAGAACGATCTCGCCCGTGATCGAAGCGCGCAACCCGATCTTGCCGTGGATGGCCGGCGCGCCGAGGCCTTTCCATCCCTTTTCGAGAATGAAGCCGCGAATCGTGTCTTCGCCGTTCTCCTCGAGCTTGGCCCAAACGACGAAGACGTCGGCGATCGGAGAATTCGTGATCCACATCTTCGCACCCGAGAGCGAGTAGCCCCCTTCGACCTTGCGCGCGCGCGTCGCCATGCTGCCCGGATCGGAGCCGTGGTTCGGTTCCGTGAGACCGAAGCAGCCGATCCATTCGCCCGTCGCGAGCTTCGGCAGGTATTTGGCCTTTTGCTCGTCGGAACCGAACTCGAAGATCGGCACCATCACGAGCGAGGACTGCACCGACATCATCGACCGGTAGCCCGAATCGACTCGCTCGACCTCGCGCGCGATGAGGCCGTAGCTGACGTAGTTGAGGCCCGCGCCGCCATATTGTGCGGGGATCGTCGGACCGAGCAGGCCAAGTTCGCCCATCTCGCGAAAGATTGCCGGATCCGTGCGCTCATGGCGGAACGCTTCGGT
>JBCNPL010000414.1:0-3308 GCA_039593375.1 Paraburkholderia sp.
CGTCGCACCCTTCCTGTGTGAGCGTTTCGGTCAGGAAGCGGCCCATATGATCGTTGCCGACGCGCGCGAGCATCGCCGAGGCGAGCCCGAGGCGCGCGCAGCCGAACGCGATGTTTGCCGACGAGCCGCCGAGATACTTGGCGAAGCTCGACACGTCTTCGAGACGAGCGCCGATCTGCTGCGCGTAGAGATCGACCGCGAGCCGCCCGAGGCAGATGATGTCGCGCGTCCGGTCAGGCGCGAAGCGGCTCGCGTTGTGGTTGGCACCGGCGGGGGAATCGTGAGAGGCAGCCATGGAAAGTCCTGAGTGAGCGGGGAAGCCTTATCTGTCGCTTCAAATCGTTGCGCCGTCTAGCTCGGCGATCATCTTTTGCATTTCGGCGCCGCCGGCCATCATGTCGAGCACGGCGTCCTTGCTGATCGTGTCCTTCGTGTACGTGCCCATCGAGCGACCGCGATTGAGCAGCGTGAACGAGTCGCCGATCGGGTAGGCATGATGGACGTTGTGCGTGATGAAGATGACCGAGATGCCGCGTTCGCGCGCCTTGTGGATCAGCCTCAGCACGTTGAAGCTTTGCTTGACGCCGAGCGCGGCCGTCGGTTCGTCGAGAATCAGCACACGCGCGCCGAAATGGATCGCGCGCGCGATCGCGAGGCACTGACGCTCGCCGCCCGACATCGTGCCGATCGGCTGGTTCGGATCGCGCACGTGAATGCCCATTTCTGCGAGCTTGTCGCGCGCCGTCCGCGCGGCCGTGTCGACGTCCATGACGTTGATGAGCCCGAAGCGCTTCTTTTGCGGCTCGCGGCCCATGAAGAAGTTCCGCGCGACCGACAGCAGCGGCACGAGTGCGAGATCCTGATAGACGGTGGCGATGCCGCGATCGAGCGCGTCCTTCGGCGAGGCGAAGCGCACGGGTTCACCGTCGACGAGGTAAGCGCCTTCGCTCGGTTGATGGACGCCCGCGAGCGTCTTGATCAGCGTCGACTTGCCGGCGCCGTTGTCGCCGAGCAGGCAATGCACTTCGCCGCGGCGTAGTCGGAGCGTCACGTCCTTCAATGCGATCACGCTGCCGAAGTAGCGGCTCACGTTCTCGAGCGCGAGGATGTAGTCGGCTTGTTCGGCCGTCGGCTCGGCGGACGCCGTAACCTCTTTCGCGGATCTCGTGTTCGGTACGGTGGTGGTCATGATGTTTCTCCGTCGTTCAGCGTTCGTCATTCAGCGCGATGCCGCGACGCGGCTGCGGACGTAGTGATTGAAGAGCACGGCGAAGAGCAGCATGATGCCGAGGAAGACGCGGAACCAGTCCGAGTCGATGTTCGTGTAGCTGATGCCGATCTGCACGACGCCGAAGATCAGCGCGCCGAACGACGCGCCGACGACGGAGCCATAGCCGCCCGTGAGCAGCGTGCCGCCGATGACGGCCGCGATGATCGCCTCGAATTCCTTTTGCAGCCCGCGGTCCGCGGCCGCCGAGCCGATATCGCAAACTTGCAGCACGGCGAAGAGGCACGAGCAGAATGCGGTCAGCACGAAGAGGCGGATCTTGACGCTCTTGACAGGCACGCCGACGTTCTTGGCGGCATTCGCGTCGCCGCCCACGGCGAAGATCCAATTGCCGAAGCGCGTCTTGGCGAGCGTGAAGGCGCCGATCGCGGCGATGGCGAACCACCAGACGATGACCTTCGGCACGCCCGGCACGAGCGGCTGCCCGTTGTCGAGCAACTTGACGAGACCAATGTGCGCGAGCCAGGTGAAGAGACCGTGGAACGCAACGCCCTGGAACAGCGCATGCGCGAGGGCGCTCTTGGCGGCGACGTCGCCGACGCCCGAAATGATCGTGCGATCGGCGAACATCACCGAGAGCGCGAGCGTCAGTCCGCGCAGAATGAAAAGAAACGCGAGCGTGACGATGAACGAAGGCAGCCTCGTGCGCATGACGAGATAGCCGTTCAGCGCGCCGAGCGCCATGGACCCGGCGAACGCGAAGAGGATCGCGAGCTCGATCGGCCAGTGGAAATACATCGTCGGCAACGCGACCATCATCCCCGCGAAGCCGATCATCGAGCCGATCGAGAGGTCGAATTCGCCCGCGATCATGAGGAGGCATGCGCCGACGGCGAGGATGCCGAGGTAGGCCGCGACCTGCGACCAGTTCATGATCCCGTCGAGGTTGAACATGCCCGAATCGCCCGCGCCGATCGCGAAGACGATGAAGACCATGACCGTGCCCGCGAGCGCCGCGAACTCCGGGCGGCCGAGCAGATGCTTGAACCACGATTCGCGCCGCACGCGCTCATCGCTTGCGGCAGGAGCGGCAGGAGCCGTGCCCGCCGGGGGGCTCGACTGCTCGGGCTTGCTCACGTTGCCGCCGTGGAAGTGATCGACTACGCCCATCGAAATTCTCCTAAACGCGCGGCGGATCGGCGGAGGCGCTCCCCGGCCGGCCGGTTCGCGCCGCGCTAAAGCTGGTTCCGAGTTGAAACTACGCCTGCTGGACAAGCAGGGCTGCCTGCATCAGCGGTACTGGCCCGCGAATTTGACGACCTTGTCGATGTTGGCTTTCGTGATGAAGCCGGGGCCCGAGCGGATCGTCGTCGGGTCATAGACGGGCTGAAGTCCGTACTCCGCAAGGCGCTTCTTGAATTTCTCGTTGCTCTGCAGAATCTTTTCGATCTTCGCCGGATCCGTCACGTGGTCTTTCTTCACGATCGCGAGCACGGCGACGGGGATATAGCCTTGCAGATACGGCTGCTGGTCGATCGCGAACTGAATCGTGCCGTCTTGAATGGCCTTCGCGATATCGTCCGAGAAGTCGAACGTCGCGAACCAGATCTTGCCGGCCTTGCCCATGTTCTTGAGCGCCTTGATTGTCGGCTCCGCCGAATTCGGCCCGAGCGCGAGCACGCCGCCGGTATCGGGATGGTTGCGCAGATAGGCTTCGACCTTCGTCTGGATGCCCGTCGGGTCCGTGCCCGCGTCGAGCGTCGAGCTCTTGAAGTCGACGCCGAGCGCCTCGGCGAAACCGCGGCAACGCTCGAACGAAGCCGGGTTCGTCGCGTAGTGATTGACGCAGAGGAACGATTTCACGCCCGCCGCCTTGGCCTTTTCGCCTGCCGCGTGACCGGCCGCGTATTCAGGCTGTCCGATGTGCATGATCGCGCCGAGCTCCTTGCTTTGCTTTTCGGTGCCCGAGTTGATCGTCACGAGCGGGATGTGCTTGTCCGTAACCTTCTTGATCGCGCTCTTCAGCACGTCGTAGTCGGCGATCGTGACGATCACGCCGTCGTAGTTGCGCGCGGCGGCC
>JBCNPL010000415.1:0-3304 GCA_039593375.1 Paraburkholderia sp.
GATCAAGCCCTCGTCGTGCAGAAGCCGCGCGATCCGCTTGTTGAGCCCTTCGACGCCCCAGGGACCGCGGCGCACCGCGCAGAGCAACTGGAACGCGCCGTGCGCTTTCAACACCTGCGCGGCCCAGCCGGCGAATGCGTCTGGCCCGGCGTCCCGAGCCGGCTCGCCGTTCGTCATCGTGTCCAGATAGTGGCGGTAGCCTTGCCGCGCCGTCACCGTGGCATCGCCGGACGCGCGATCGGGGGTGTCGCGCCCATCGATCACGAGCGACCTGAACGACGCGTCCTCGGTCGCCGAGCAGGTCAGCAACGCGACGTCGGCGCGCTGCTCGCTCAGCACGCGCATGACACCCGCGGCATCGCCTTCGTTGATGCGCAGCGCGAGCTCGCCGATGCCGCTATCGGACGAGAACCGGTGGCTCTCACGCAGCATGGCGATCGCCTGATCGAGCGCCGTGCCGTGCTCGTCGCGCATCGCGTCGTCGATTCGCTCGCCGGTCGCCGCTTGCAGCCACTCGATCGTCTCGGGTGTGTAGTGCCCTCTGACGGCACGCTCGCAGAGCTCGCCGAGCACGGCCCCCGCCTCGACGGAAGCGAGCTGACCCTTGTCGCCAAGCAGCATCAGTCGCGCCGATTCGGGTAGCGCGTCGAGAACGGCCGCCATCATTTCGAGGTCAACCATCGATGCTTCGTCGATCACGAGCACGTCGACCGGCAGCGGATTGGTCGCGTCATGACGGAAGCGCCGGCTGTCCGGCCGGGTGCCGAGCACGCGGTGCAATGTGGTCACCGTGGTCGGAATCGCCTCGCGCACCGCGGCGCCATCGGCAACGCCGTCGACGGGCAGGCCCGATACCGCGCTCGCAATCGAGTCGTTCAGGCGCGCAGCCGCCTTGCCTGTCGGGGCAGCCAGCTTGATTCTCAATGGTCTCGGTCGATGCGCCGCATCCGCGCTGCTCGTCAATGCGATGGCTTGCAGCAACGCGAGCAGACGAACGACCGTGGTCGTCTTGCCCGTGCCGGGGCCGCCAGTGACGATGCTGAACGCGCTGCGCGCCGCCAACGCGCAGGCGAGCTTCTGCCAATCCGCGCCGGGCTTCGTCGCGTCCCGCGCCGGAAACAATCTATCGAGCGCGGCCCGCACCGCGTCGGTATCCAGAAGCGCCGTCCGCTCTCGCGACGCGTGCAGTCGTCGCTGAATCCCGGCGCGCACGTCCTGCTCGTATTGCCAATAGCGACGCAGATAGAGACGTGTACCCACCAGAACGAGCGGCGTGTTGCCCGCGCCCGGACTCACGAGCGTCCGCTCGTCGAGCGCCGCCAGCCAGTCGGCGAGCGTGACGCCGGCGAGCAGATCGGCAGGCGCGCACGCGGGCGTCTCGGCCGCCCATTCGGGAAGCCCGTCCGGCGGCAGCGACAACGCGAACGCCGGATCGTCGAGCGTCGTCCGCAGATCGAGGCATGCATGGCCGCGCCCCAACTGGTGGCTCGCAAGCGCCGCGGCGAGGATCAGCAGTGGCGCGGCCCCCTCAACTTCGCGCGACAGAAAGCGGGCGAACGCCACATCGAGCGCGCGCAACCAGCCTCGCTCGACCCAGTCGTCGAGCACCGCGAGCATCCGCTGTGCGTCGGCGCGCGCGCTGTCTCCGATTTGTTGCGTCGCGGCGCCGGCGACCGGTTCGTTGCGATCGGTGATGCCTGCCGTCATGCCAGATCTCCCGCCAATTGGTCTTCGCTCACGCGATTCGCGAAGAGCGCATCGAGTCGCTCGATCAACGCCCGCGGCGGCCGCTCGACATGAAGACCCTGGCTCGGCGCGTGGCTGCCGCGCAGGAACAGATACACCGCACCGCCCACGTGACGGTCGTAGTCGTAGTCCGGGAGGCGAGCTTTCAGCAGCCGATGAAGGGCGAACAAGTACAGCACGTACTGCAACTCGTAGCGCGAATGCAGGATTTGGGCGCGCATCCGGACCGGCGTGTACGCCGCATCGTCCGGGCCGAGCCAGTTCGATTTGTAATCCGCGACGTAGTAGCGGCCCTCATGCTCGAACACGAGATCGATAAAGCCCTTGAGCATGCCGTTGAGCCGCGCCGGTTCGAGGGCGGGGCGTGCCGCACCGCCGAGCGTCATCTCGCAGACAAAGCGATCGAGCACCTGCGCATCGACCGCATGCGCCGTCACCCAGAACTCCATCTCGGGCAGGTACGACTTCAATGCGGCAAGCGCGACGGGCGGTATCGGCTCGCCGTCGTGAGCCGGCAAGTGCAGCGGCTCGCGAAAAAGCCGCAGCAGCCACGCGGTCAGCGGCTCGATCCAGCGCGACCAGCCGCGCAGACTGCAGCGACGCGCGACCGTATCGCGCAAGGCGTCGGGACGCTGGACCACGTCGGCAAAACCTTCGGTTGCCGCCCACTCCATCAGCTCGTGCAAGAAGCTGCCCGCGTCGGCGCCGCGCGGAAAACCGTGCAGCGTTCGGTCCGCCGCCGCCGTGCTCGGCGTGGCCCCCGTCGGCGGCCAACTCGTATCCGGCTCGTCGGGCATCTCCGCCTCGGAGAGCTCCTGAAAGACATCCTGGCCGCGCGTGTCGGGCGCGGCATGCGCGCCTTCCGACCCAGCCGCGTCGAACGGGCCCGCGAACGAATGAGCAGGCGCGCCGCCGATCACGCCGTCGACTTTACGCAGGCTCGAATAACTCGCGATCCACCAGCGCTCGCTCACGGCCCGCTGGAGCGTTCGTGCGGCACCGCGCCTGACTTGCGATTCGCGCGATGCAAACGACTCGTCGCTCGGCGTCACGGCTTCGGCGACACGGATATCGGCGCACCCCTCGGCGAGCCGTGCCAGCAGCGTATCGAGCGCGTCGGGCGCAATCGGCTTGCCGCCGTCGAGCAAATAGCCGAGCGCGCTCGACTCGACCGCTTGAATCGGCGCCGTGCCGATCCAGGTCGCGTAACGCGCTCGCGTCAGCGCCACATAGAGCTTGCGCAGATCCTCGCCGAGCCGCTCGCGATCCACCTGTGGCAATACGGCGACGTCGCCGAGCGCGACATGCAGCTGGCCGCTCTCGTCGTGCCATTTGAGCGGCATGTCGGTCGGCAATGTCCGCCGGTAATTGCACGCGAACGGCAAGAATACGAGCGGATATTCGAGTCCCTTCGACTTGTGAACCGTCACGACCTGCACGAGGCCCGCGTCGCTTTCGAGCCGAAGCTGCCGCGCATCGCCGACTGCGCCGGCGCCCTCGTCCGCGCGCTCCTCGTCGAGATAGCGGATCAGCGCATGTTCGCCGTCGAGCTGCGTGC
>JBCNPL010000416.1:0-3295 GCA_039593375.1 Paraburkholderia sp.
CGTCGGACACGAACGGCATCGTCGTGATCACGCAGCTTCAGCCGATCAGCGTCATCTTCACGACCTCCGAAGACAACCTCCCGCAGATCGTGAAACGGATGAGGGGCGGCGTGAAACTCTCGACGACTGCCTACGATCGCAACAACACGGCACCGCTCGAGACCGGCTACCTCGATACGTTCGATAACCAGATCGACACGTCGACGGGCACGATCAAGCTGCGCGCGATGTTTCCGAACAACGACTTGCTGCTGTTTCCGAACCAGTTCGTCAACGCGCGGCTCCTCGTCGATACGCTGCACAACGCCGTCATCGTGCCGACCTCGGCGGTGCTGAACGGCTCGTCCGGGCAATTCGTCTATGTCGTCAAGCCCGATGACACCGTGACGGTGCGGCACGTCAAAGTCGGCCCCGTCGACGGCGAGCGCACGAGCATCGCGTCGGGTCTCGCCGTCGGCGAGCGCGTCGTCACGGACGGCTCCGACCGGCTCCGCGAAGGCGCGAAGATCACGATCCCGTCCGCATATCCGTCCGCGGCGTCAGGCGCATCCGCGGCATCGGGCGCGCGGGTGGCATCCGCCGCTTCGGCGGCGGCGGGCGCGTCGCATGCGCACGGCGGGCATCGCCCGCACGCTCAGCAAGCCGGTCAGTAAAGTGAGCGTCCCGCGAGCATGAACCCCTCCCGCGCTTTTATCCTGCGCCCGGTCGGCACCGCCTTGCTGATGGCGGCAATCATGCTGGTCGGCCTCGTCGCGCTACATTTCCTGCCGATCTCGGCGCTGCCCCAAGTCGACTATCCGACGATCCAGGTGCAGACGTTGTATCCGGGCGCGAGCCCCGAGGTGATGACGTCGTCGGTGACGGCGCCGCTCGAGCGGCAGTTCGGCCAGATGCCATCGCTCAACCAGATGGCATCGCAAAGCTCGGCCGGCTCGTCCGTCATCACGCTCCAGTTCAGCCTCGACTTGCCGCTCGATGTGGCCGAACAGGAAGTCCAGGCCGCGATCAACGCGGCCGGCAACCTGCTGCCGTCCGACCTGCCGGCCCCGCCGATCTATGCGAAGGTCAACCCGGCCGACGCGCCGGTCCTCACGCTCGCGATCACATCGAGGACGATGCCGCTCACGGACATCGAAAACCTCGCCGATACGCGGCTCGCGCAGAAGATCTCGCAGGTGGCGGGCGTCGGGCTCGTCAGCATCAGCGGCGGCCATCGGCCCGCTGTACGAATCCAGGCGAATCCGCTCGCGCTGGCCTCGTACGGACTCAACCTCGACGATCTGCGCACGACGATTTCGAACCTGAACGTCAACACGCCGAAGGGCAATTTCGACGGGCCGACGCGCAACTACTCGATCAATACGAACGATCAGCTGACCGACGCCAACGCCTATCAGGACGCCGTCGTCGCCTACCGGAACGGGCGGCCCGTCATGCTGACCGACGTGGCGAAGATCGTCGACGCCGCCGAGAACACGAAGCTCGGCGCATGGGTCGGCACGCCCGCGGGCGTCGAGCCCGCGATTCTGCTCAACGTGCAGCGCCAGCCCGGCGCGAACGTGATCCAGGTCGTCGACAGCGTCAAGCGGCTTCTGCCTCAGCTGCAGGCCTCGCTGCCCGCGTCGCTCGACGTCTCGGTGGTCACGGACCGCACGACGACGATTCGCGCCTCGGTGCGCGACGTGCAGTTCGAGCTCGCGATGTCGGTCGTGCTCGTCGTGCTCGTGATGTACCTGTTCCTCGCGAACCTCTATGCGACCGTGATCCCGAGCCTCTCGGTGCCGCTATCGTTGATCGGCACGCTCGCCGTCATGTACCTCTGCGGTTTTTCGCTCGACAACCTCTCTCTGATGGCGCTGACGATCGCGACCGGCTTCGTCGTCGACGACGCGATCGTGATGATCGAGAACATCGCCCGCTACGTCGAAGACGGCGATACGCCGCTCGAGGCGGCATTGAAAGGCTCCAGGCAGATCGGCTTCACGATCATCTCGCTGACGGTTTCGCTGATCGCCGTGCTGATTCCGCTGCTCTTCATGGGCGACGTGGTCGGCCGCCTGTTCCACGAATTCGCGATCACGCTCGCGGTCACCATCGTGATCTCGGCCATCGTTTCGCTGACGCTCGTGCCAATGATGTGCGCGAAGCTCCTGCGCCACACGCCGCCGCCCGAAAGCCGCCGCTTCGAAGCGAAGGCGCACGCGGCCATCGACGCGATCATCGCGCGCTACGGCGTCATGCTCAAATGGGTGCTCGCGCACGAGCGCATGACGCTCCTCGTTTTCGCGCTGACGCTCGTGCTCACGGCCATCCTTTACGTCTTCGTGCCGAAGGGATTCTTCCCCGTGCAGGACACGGGCGTCATTCAGGCCATCACGCAAGCGCCCCAATCGGTCTCGTACGCGGCGATGGCCGAGCGCCAGGAAGCGCTCGCCGACGCGATCCTCCGCAATCCGAACGTGGAAAGCCTGACCTCGTTCATCGGTGTCGACGGCACGAACATCACGTTGAACAGCGGCCGCATGCTGATCAATTTGAAGCCGCATAGCGAACGCAGCGAGAACGCGACGCAGATCATTCGCGACATCGAGAGCGATGTGGCCAACGTGACGGGCATCACGCTCTTCATGCAGCCCGTGCAGGATCTGACGATCGATTCGACAGTGAGCCCGACGCAGTATCAGTTCATGCTGACCGATCCGAATCCGGACGAGTTCGCGGCCTGGGTGCCGAAGCTCGTGCGGCGCCTGCAATCCGCCCCCGAGCTCGCCGACGTGGCCACCGATCTGCAGCAAAGCGGCCAGTCGGTCTACATCGAGATCGATCGCGCCACCGCGGCACGCTTCGGCATCACGCCGGCCACCGTCGACAACGCGCTTTACGACGCATTCGGCCAGCGCATCGTCTCGACGATCTTCACGCAGTCGAACCAGTACCGCGTGATTCTCGAGGCCGACCCGCGGATGCAGCACTACACCGATGCGCTCAAGTCGATCTACGTGCCGTCGTCGACGGCGACGAACGGCCAGGTGCCGCTCACCGCGATCGCGAAATTCATCGAGCGCCCAGCCCCGCTGCTCGTCTCGCACCTGGGGCAGTTCCCGGCAACGACGGTGTCGTTCAACCTCGCGCCGGGCGCTTCGCTCGGCGCCGCGGTCAAGGCGATCGACGCGGCCGAGCGCGATATCGGCCTGCCCGCCTCGTTCCAGACCCGCTTTCAAGGCGCGGCGCTGGCGTTCCGGGCGTCGCTTTCGAACGAACTGTTCCTGATCCTCGCGGCCGTCGTCACGATGTA
>JBCNPL010000417.1:0-3291 GCA_039593375.1 Paraburkholderia sp.
GCCGCGATCTCGACATCGGTGGACTTTCCTACGCTTTGCTCGAAGACGAGGGCCCGAAGCAATGGCCATTCGTCGCGGGCGCCGCGAACGGCGACGCGCGCCGCTACACCGATGGCGTCTTCGCCACCGCAGACGGCCGCGCGCAGTTTCACAGGACTCCTTATCTTCCCGTCGCCGAATCGGCCGATGCCCGCTACCCGTTCCGGCTCGTCACGGGCCGCCTGCGCGATCAGTGGCATGGCATGAGCCGGACCGGCCGCGCCGATGCGCTCTTTGCGCACACGCCCGAAGCGACCGTCGTGATGCACCGTGGCGATGCCGCCCGCCGCGGGCTCGCGGACGGCGATCTCGTCACCGTGGCAAGCCGCCGGGGCAAGATGGTGTTGCCGCTCGAAACGTCGGATGATGTCCGTTCCGGCACGCTATTCGCCGCGATGCATTGGAGCGGGCAATATCTCAACAACGGCGGCGTGAACGAGACGACGATCGGCGCCGTCGACCCATATTCGGCTCAACCCGAGCTCAAGCATGCGGCGGTCAGGATCGAGGTGCCCGATCTGCCCTGGCGACTCTCCGCCGCCAAACGCGGCGACACGCTGGCCCTGCGAGCGGCCGTTCAGCCCTTGCTCGGCGAGCGCCGCTACGCGTCGATACGAATCGAGGATGAGAATCTACTCGTCGTTTCGGCCGCGGACGCGGTCGCGCACCCGGACTGGGCAGAGCGGCTCCACGATGCGCTCGGATTGCCGCGCGGCGACGATCTGCTCGAATATCGCGACGCACGCCGCGGCCGCGAGCAGCGCGTGGCATGGAACGGCAAGCTGATCGACGGCTTCTTGCTGACCGGGGATACGAGCGGGGCGCGCTCGCTGATCGAACAGATCCGGGCGGCGACGCCATGGATGGGTCCGCGCCATACGATTTTCCTGCCCGGCGGCGAAGATGCGTTGCGGGCACTTGCGCCGCGCGCGCGAATCGTCTGCAATTGCAAGCAGGTGACGCAGACACAGATCGAACAGGCCATCGCGGCGAACGCCGGCCTCGACGAATTGAAATCGACACTCGGCTGCGGTACTGTTTGCGGCTCCTGCGTACCGGAAATCAAGCGATTGTTGAACGCGACGGCCGTTGCATGACCTCATCGAAGCTGCGCATCCTGCTCGTCACGGATACCGAGAAACCGATCGGCGAAATGCGCGAGGCGCTCGCGCGCCTCGGCTACGAGATGCTCGCCGAAGCGGCGACGCCGCAGGCGCTGCCCAAGGTGGTCGAGCGCGAACGGCCCGACGTCGTCATCATCGATACGGAATCGCCCTCGCGCGACACGCTCGAGCATCTCGCCGTCATGAACGAGACGGCGCCCCGCCCCGTGCTGATGTTCAGCCACGACGCGAATCAACGCTTGATCCGCGACGCCGTCGACGCCGGCGTGACCGCCTACGTGGCCGAAGGTCTTGCACCGGAGCGGCTCGCGCCGATTCTCGAAGTCGCGCTCGCGCGCTTCGCCCATGAAGAAAAGCTGAGACGGCGTCTCGCCAAAGTCGAAGGGGAGCTCGCCGAGCGCAAGACGATCGACCGGGCGAAGCGGCTTCTCATGGAGAGCGGCAGGATGTCCGAACACGAAGCCTACGCCACGTTGCGCAAGCGTGCGATGGACGCCGGCGTGCGGCTTGCCGAAATCGCGCGTCGGCTTGTCGATGCCGCCGATTCATCGAGGTAGGACAATGGATATAGAAACGCTCCCTGCCGCCGAGACAGCGCCCGAAAAGACGCATCTGCGTGTCGGTTTCGTCGCGCTCTCGGACGCGGCCCCCCTTATCGCGGCGAAAGTCCTGGAGTTCGGGCATCGGCATGGACTGACGCTCGAGCTCTGCCGCCAGCCTTCATGGGCGGCCGTGCGGGACAAATTGCTCGCGGGCGAACTCGACGCGGCACACGCGCTCTACGGCCTCGTCTATGGCGTACAGCTCGGCATCGGCGGGCCGCAGGCGGATATGGCCGTCCTCATGGTTCTAAACCGGAACGGCCAGGCCATCACGCTCTCGAACCGACTCGCCCGCGCGCTCGATGAAACGGGCAATCTCAAGAACGCGCTCGCCACGCTCGAGCGCCCCGCCGTATTCGCACAGACATTTCCGACCGGCACGCACGCAATGTGGCTCTACTACTGGCTTGCGGCGCAAGGCGTGCATCCGCTCGAAGACATCGAAAGCGTCGTCATCCCGCCGCCGCGCATGGTCGATGCGCTCGAGCGCGACACGCTCGACGGCTTTTGCGCGGGCGAGCCCTGGCATGCGGTGGCCGAAGCGCGTGGCGCGGGGGAAACGGTTGCCGCGACGAGCGAAATATGGCCGGGCCATCCCGAGAAGGTCCTGACCTGCCGGCGCGATTTCGTCGCACGTTACCCGAATACCGCACGCGCGTTGATCCGGACCATGCTCGAAGCGTGCCGATGGGTGGACGCGCCTTCTCATCGCGAGGAAATCGCGCGGTGGCTCGCCAAGCCCGAAGCGCTCGATGTTCCGTTCGAGCTCATCGCGCCCAGACTCACAGGGCAAGAGAAAGGCAAGCGCTTCTCGCGGCCGCCGCTCGCCGTGTCGTTCTTCGACGGTGGGACCGTCAACTATCCGCGGGTTTCGGATGGCCGCTGGTTCCTCGGACAATATCGACGCTGGCACTTGTTGCGCTCGCCGAGATCGTCCGGCGGCGGCAACGACATTGCGGATGACAAGGCCATTGCCTCGGCCATCAATCAGATCGGACTCTATCGCGAAGCCGCGGCACTCGCCGAAGTGCCCGTTCCAGACGAAACGCAGAAAGTCACGTTTTGTGACGGGGCAACCTGGGGTTGACCGGCATTGCATCGGCTCGTCGTCAGAAGTCCTGACGGGCGTTCGCCGAAACGCAAGCCGACGGGGCATGTGCGCTGCCGTACCCGTTCCGCCGCTCGACCTTCATTTGTAGTTATATCGATAGAAAAAAACGTCATTTGCAACGATACAACGCGGACCGCATGAGACCACGCGGATATGTCACGTTGAGATATATAATCGCACGCCTTTGCCTTCCGTCCCCCGAAGGGGACTCGATCGGATCAAAACGTGTCGCGCCAAGCTCTCGCCCGCTGGTTCCAAAGCTTCGTCCCGCATCCCATCGCCGTTGCGTGGCGAGAACGTCTTCGTGCTTGTCTGGGCGCATTGATCGGCATCGGCGCCACGGGCGTATCGATGTATTGGCTGCTCGGCGACCATGCGAGCATCCCGCTTCTCGTCGCGCCGATGGGCGCTTCAG
>JBCNPL010000418.1:0-3290 GCA_039593375.1 Paraburkholderia sp.
AGTAGGCCAGCTTCACCGGCGCTTCGAAGTGCGGCACCAGCCGCTTGTACGAGTTCGTGCCCGGGTTCGTGATCGCGTTGAGCGCGCGAGCATGCTTGATGATGCCGCCGATATAGAAGAGCGCGAACTCGGAAAGGCCTGCGTAGCCATTGCCCGCGAACAGGTTCTGACCGTCCTTCCAGATCGACTGGTGCACGTGCATGCCCGAGCCGTTGTCACCCACGACAGGCTTCGGCATGAACGTCGCCGTCTTGCCGTACGTGTGCGCGACGTTCTGGACGATGTACTTGAGCTGCTGCGTCCAGTCCGCGCGCTGCACGAGCGTCGAGAACTTCGTGCCGATTTCGTTCTGACCGGCACCGGCCACTTCATGGTGATGGACTTCGACGGGAATGCCGATCTGTTCGAGCAGCAGACACATTTCCGAGCGCATGTCCTGGAACGAATCGACCGGAGCGACCGGGAAGTAGCCGCCCTTCACGGACGGACGGTGGCCGGGGTTGCCGCCTTCGAACTCCTTGCCCGACGACCACGATGCTTCGTCGGAGCCGATCTTCACGAAGCAGCCCGACATATCGGCGCTCCACTGGACCGAGTCGAAAATGAAGAACTCGGGCTCCGGGCCGAAGAAGGCCGTGTCGCCGAGGCCCGTGCTCTTCAGATAGGCTTCGGCACGCTTCGCGAGCGAGCGCGGATCGCGTTCATAGCCCTTGCCGTCGGACGGCTCGATCACGTCGCAGGTCAGGACGAGCGTCGGCTCTTCGTAGAACGGATCGATGAATGCCGTGTTCGGATCCGGCAGGAGCAACATGTCCGAGGCTTCGATGCCCTTCCAGCCGGCAATCGAGGAACCGTCGAACGCATGGCCGCTTTCGAACTTGTCTTCTTCAAACGCCGACAGCGGAACGGAGACGTGTTGCTCCTTGCCCCGCGTATCGGTGAAGCGAAAGTCCACAAACTTGACGTCCTCGTCCTTGACGAGCTGCATGACGTCGGCCACGGTTTTACTCATATCCTCTTCTCCATTTGATAGGTTCGGCGGTTCTTCGCTTCTTCGTGCCCGCTTCGGCATGGACTGCCGATGCCGGAAGCCGGCCGCTCAAGCGATCGCCGCCGATTAGAGCATCTTTCATGCCAATCGCACAACCACCCGCATCGAGAGAAGCGGACAATCTCGAGCGTCGGCGAGCGCGCGCCCCTCGTTGGAACGCGGGCGTGCACCGCGGACGTTCGAGTCTCGTCGCCCCTCGGCGAAATGCACCGACGCGGTGCGGTCGGCGCGGTAACCCCTTTCGACTGATCCGAAACGGTGCATCGCATAGTATTTTGCACCGTTTTGGAACGACGGGCGATCGAGCTCCCGGTTGTGCCGACGATCGACCCTGAAAGGGTGGCGCTAGAATGTGTCTTTCTCGTGGAGGAACCCGTAGCATGAGCACGCTCGAACAAATCCTGGCGCAGGCCGACAAGCGCCGCGCCGAAAGCCAGTTGCCCTATGCGGGAGCCGTGACGCCCGCCGAAGCGTTCGAGCTCATGCAGCTGGACCCGGCGGCGCGTCTCGTCGACGTGCGCACGCGCGCGGAGCTCGACTGGGTCGGCCGCCCCATCGTCGGAGACGGCCAGTACGTTCACGTCGAATGGACGCGCTACCCGGGCGGTATTCCGAATCCCGAATTCATCGAGCAGCTCAAGGGCTTTACATCGCCCGATGCGCCCGTGCTCTTCCTATGCCGGAGCGCGGCGCGCTCGAAACTGGCCGCGGTCGCGGCCCACCACGCCGGCTTCACGAAAGCCTTCGACATCCTCGAAGGATTCGAAGGGGGCAAGGATGGAGGCGGTCATCGCAAGACGTTCGAAGGATGGTGCTACCGGGGCCTGCCCTGGATCGGCGCGTGACGATCCGCGGCCCTCGTCGTCATTGACCTTCGTACGGCGGCGTCTCGGTTTCGACGATGTCGCCGCCGAGCAGATGAACGCCCTCACGTAGCTTGACGTAGGCGGCCGCCACCGCTTCGGGCTCGCCTTTCACGCCAAGATCGATATGCCGGCGCGCGAACACGCCGCCCCGCTCGGCGTCGCCCACGCTCGGCAAGCTGAAGACGCGCACGCCCGGGAAGTCGGCCTCGATCTTCTCCATCAACGGCGTGAGCGTCGATTCCATCAACTCGAAGACGAGCAGCGAGCGCTCGGCGCGCGGGACCTGATGATGCAAATGGGCGTACTTCGTGTCGAGCACCCATTCGATCATCGGCCATGCCATCACCGGGAATCCGGGCACGAAGTGATGATCGCCGACCGAAAAGCCCGGGATCTTGTTGTAGCCGTTCGGAATGATCGACGCCCCGCGCGGAAACACGCCCATGTTGAATCTGTGCTGGTTGTCCGGCGCGTCGAGATCGACGGGCGTTCCCGCGGCCGCATGCATATCGAGGATCCGTTGGCGAATGAGCGCCGCCGCCTCCGGATGCAGCTCGAGCGGCACGCCGAGCGCCTTCGCCGCGCATTGGCGCGTGTGATCGTCCGGCGTCGCGCCGATGCCGCCCGTCGAAAAGACGATGTCGCCCGAAGCGAACGTCCGCGCGAGCGTGGCCGTGATCCGTTCGGGGTCGTCACCGACGTACTCGGCCCAGGCGAGCGAAAGGCCTCGTGCGTTCAAAAGCTCGATGACCTTCGGCAGATGCTTGTCGCTCCGCCTGCCCGACAGGATTTCGTCGCCGATGATGATGACGCCAAATGCCATGACCGCCTCACGAGGAATGAAGATCGTTCATGGTCGTCGATGATTGTGACGGCGGCAAGTGCCGCGCGGGCCCGGACATCGCGCGCCCGTTTTCGTCGTCGCGCATCGTCTGCAGCGCATGCAGGCAATAGTGGCCGAACCAGAGCGCCGTAAAAACCAGGATTGCCGCATAGATCCAGATCGTAGCGGCCGCGATCGCGGGAAAAAGAACGATGAGCCAGAGTGACCAGGCCCAGATCAGCGTGGGCAGCGTACTCATCAATCCGCTCGCGACCCCGATCGCGAGGAGCGGCCAGCGATGGCGGCGCATCAGCGCAATGCGTTCCGCGCGGCTCGCATGCAGTGCGAGCGCATCGTATGTCATCACGCGATAGGTGAGCCATCCCCAAAGCAGCGGCGGAATCAGCGCGAAGAGCGGCGGAATGAGCCAGAGCGGCAGCGTGACGATCGTCAGCGTCAGGCAGATGAAAGTCGTCGCGAGCGCGTAGACGAGACTGCCGTACCAAGTGCCGCCCCGGCGCTGTTCGAGCGCGGCGAAACGGCGCGACGA
>JBCNPL010000419.1:0-3278 GCA_039593375.1 Paraburkholderia sp.
CCGACCGTCTCGGCATGGAGGCGCCCGGTATTGAGCGAAAAGATGCCGATCGACGCCCCGCGCGAGAGGATCGCATGCGTGAGCAGCATGTCCTCCGCAGCGAGACTGCTTGCGAACTTGACCCTCCCGTGGCGCGCGGCGATCGCGTCGATGAGCGCGTTCAATCGCTCGACCTTTGCGGCCAGCACCGCCTCGGGCACGTCGGCGCCCTGCTTCGTGAAGTCGACGACCGTACTCATACGCTCGTTCCTTGCGCCCCCGCGCCGCTCGATGCCGCCGCCGCGCGGCGACGGAACAGCGGCTGCGAAATATCGACAGCGGCCTGGTATTGCACCGACAGCTCGCTGAACGCCTTCAGCGCGTCGTGGATGTCCTTGTCGGCACGAACGGCGAACGCATCGAAGCCGCAGCGGGCCATGTAATTGAGCTGATCGCGCAGCACGTCGCCGATCGCGCGCAGCTCGCCGCGCCAGCCATAACGCTCACGCAAGAGCCGCGCGGTGCTGTAGCCGCGGCCGTCGCGAAATACGGGAAAATCGACGCCGATCAGCGAAATCTTGTCGAAGTCGCCGACGAGATCGGCCGGTTCGTCGGCGGGCGCCAGCCAAACGCCGAGCGATTCGGCGCCGCGCGCCGCGACGAGCGCGTCGCGCGCATCCTTCCACAACGCGAACGGCACGAGGATGCGGCCGGCGGGCAGCGCATCGACGCTCGGCAGCGCACCATCTTCGGCCGCACGCACGACATGCCAATCGTCTGTCACGACGTCACGGTTTCTGATAATCGAAGTCATCTGCGAATTTTCCTTGCTCTCGTCCGCTTCGGTCAGGCGTGCGCGGGCTGACGCGACGCGTAGACCCGCTCCTTGAACGGCGCGATGCCGATGCGATTGAACGTGTCGATGAAACGCTCACCGTCGATGCGGTGGTCGACGAACGTATCGATGACCTTCGATACGACCTCGGGCATTTCATCCGCGGAGAACGAAGGGCCGATGACGCGGCCGAGCCGCGCGCCGTTCTCGCCCATGCCCTGCTCGCCGCCGAGCGAGACCTGATACCACTCCGCGCCGTCCTTGTCGACGCCGAGCACGCCGATATTGCCGACGTGGTGATGCCCGCACGAATTCATGCAGCCGGAGATGTTGAGCGAGAGCTCGCCGAGATCGTGGACATAATCGAGATCGTCGAAACGATGCTGGATCGCAAGCGCGATCGGGATCGACTTCGCATTCGCGAGCGAGCAGAAGTCACCGCCCGGGCAGGCGATGATGTCGGTCAGGAGTCCGATGTTGGGCGTAGCAAAGCCATGCTGCTTCGCGCGCTCCCAGACCGCGAACAGATCGCGCTTCTTCACGTTCGCGAGAATCAGGTTTTGCTCGTGCGAGACGCGCAGTTCGCGGAACGAGAATTCGTCGGCCATATCGGCCGCCGCTTCCATCTGAGCATCCGTCACGTCGCCGGGGGCCGTGACCGTTGACTTCAACGAGAGCGTGACGGCAGCGTAGCCCGGCACTTTGTGCGGCCTGACGCTGCGCTCGACCCAGCGCGCGAACGCCCGGTTCTCGAGCAGATGCTTCTCGTATGAGGCATCCGTATCGGAAAGCTTTTCGTAGGCCGGCGGCTGGAAATATTGCGCGACGCGATCGAACTCTTCCTGAGTGAGCGTCGAAGGGCCATCCTTCAGATGTTGCCACTCCTCCTCGACCTGCTCGGCGAACTTCTTCGCGCCGAGCGCCTTCACGAGAATCTTGATGCGCGCCTTGAAGAGGTTGTCGCGCCGGCCGAAGCGGTTGTAGACACGCAGCACCGCTTCGCAGTACGTGAGCAGATGCTGCCAGGGCAGGTTTTCGCGGATGACCGAGCCGACGATCGGCGTCCGTCCGAGCCCGCCGCCGGCCAGAATGGAGCAGACGACCTCGCCCGCCTCGTTCTTCGACAGATAGACGCCGAGATCGTGAATCTGAACGGCGATGCGATCTTCCTTCGAGGCGGAGACGGCGATCTTGAACTTGCGCGGCAGCCACGCGAACTCGGGGTGGAACGTCGACCACTGACGCAGGATTTCCGCCCACGGGCGCGGATCGACGATCTCGTCAGGCGCGACGCCCGCGAACTGATCGGCCGTGATGTTGCGAATGCAGTTGCCCGATGTCTGGATCGCATGCATTTGGACCGAAGCGAGCTTCGCGAGGATCTCGGGCGTCTCTTCGAGCTTGATCCAATTGAACTGCATGTTGGTGCGCGTCGAGAAGTGGCCGTAGCCGCGATCGTGCTCGCGGGCGATTCGTGCCAGCATGCGCAGCTGATCGCTGCGCAGGTTGCCGTACGGAACCGCGATACGGTGCATGTAGGCGTGACGCTGCATGTAGAGACCGTTCTGCAAGCGCAGCGGACGGAACTCCTCCTCGCTCAATTCGCCCGACAGACGGCGGCGGACCTGGTCGCGGTACTGCGCGACGCGCTCGTCGACGATAGTCTGGTCGTACTGATCGTATTGGTACATTCGGGGACCCCAGGTTGTTCTGCGCCGCGCCCTGGTTACGCGACGCCCGAATCGCTATCGACGCGCAAAGAGCGGCATGGGTTAGACCATCCGCTCATTTGCTAATGACCGAAACTGCTATACATATTGAAAAACCTGCGCTGATCGTAATAAACTCCTCTTATATTTCAAACGACTAAAAAATTCTGTCCTTATGCTCAGGGGTTATGATGAACCTGCACCAATTTCGGTTCGTGCGCGAGGCCGTACGGCAGAACTTCAACCTGACCGAGGCGGCCAAGGCGCTCTACACCTCGCAGCCGGGCGTCTCCAAGGCGATCATCGAGCTGGAAGACGAGCTGGGCGTCGAAATCTTCACGCGACACGGCAAGCGCGTGCGATCGCTGACCGAGCCAGGGCGCATCATCCTCGCGTCCGTTGAGCGGATCCTCCAGGAAGTCGAAAGCCTCAAACGCGTCGGAAAGGATTTCGCCGCCCAGGACCAGGGCAACCTCGTCATCGCCGCGACGCATACACAGGCGCGCTACTCGCTGCCGGGCGCTATCGCCGAGTTCAAGAAGCGCTACCCGAAGGTGCACCTTTCGATTTTGCAAGGCAGCCCGACGCAGGTGGCCGAGATGGTCATGCACGATCAGGCCGACATCGGTATCGCCACGGAGGCGATCGGAAGCTATAAGGAACTCGTCTCGCTGCCGTGCTTCCAGTGGCACCACGTGGCCGTGATGCCCGAGGGCCATCCGTTGCTCGAACGCAAGACGCTCTCGCTCGAGGAT
>JBCNPL010000042.1:0-14077 GCA_039593375.1 Paraburkholderia sp.
CCCCGACGGCCCGGCCTGGCAGCCCTGAAACAGCGCGGATAAACCGCACCCTTTCACTCGAAATTGCAGACGCCATCGGCCGTTCGGATGGCTATCGGTCGTCCCGCCCGCGGTCGAAAATCGAATCCCGCTCACCGTGATCCGGCGGGCGAAGGACGGTGCGACAGACCGCGGCGCTTTTGAAGCCCCGGGTCCGGTCAAAGTGAAACTCTTTTTGAGACGGCGGTGGCCGATGGTACGTGAATCGAGAACGATGGGCGGCTCAGTAGACTCGCCGCTTCCCCGGAGGGCGCTTCGCGCTTCCCAGTTGCGGTCGTTGCAATCATTGATTAAAATGCCATCAATGATTAACGGAGGGTGCAGGGGTGGCAAGCATGACGATCCGCAATATCGACGAACAACTCAAGACCCGCTTGCGGGTTCAAGCGGCCCGGCACGGGCATTCGATGGAGGACGAAGCTCGGGACATCCTTCGTGCCGCCCTGTCAACAGAGGCCGAAGGCATTCAAAGCAACCTGATCGAATCTATCCGCCGTCGCATCACACCGCTTGGCGGTGTCGACCTGGACCTGCCGGCTCGAGGCGCGATCCAGGATCGAGTGGATTTCGGCGCATGATCGTTCTGGACACCAACGTCCTTTCGGAAACGCTGCGATCCGCCCCGGATCCGCGGGTGATTGAATGGTTTGCCGCTCAGTGGCGAGCCGCGCTTTTCACGACGACCGTGACACGGGCGGAGATTTTGTACGGGGTAGGCCGTATGCCCGACGGTTCGCGCAAGCAGGCGCTCTCGACTGCGATCAAGGCCATTTTCGAGGAAGACTTTGCCGGCCGGCTTCTCGGTTTCGATAGCGACGCGGCTGACGTCTATGCCGAGATCGCCGTGTCGCGCACGAACGCTGGCCGACCGATCAGCCAGTTCGACGCCATGATCGCCGCGGTTGCCCGATCGAGGGGCGCGACGCTCGCGACACGAAACGTGAAGGACTTCGTCGATTGCGGCATCGCCGTCATCGATCCCTGGGCAGGCTGAGAACGCTTCGGCTCTAGAGTCGGGCGTCGACGCATGCGCGGCGCTTCATCTGCATCGCGGCCTGGACTTCTTCAGCAACGGAGATAGCGCGAGCACCAAAGTAATCGGCGATCAGTTGACCCGAAGGCAATTGCGGCATCAGATGGACTCGGACAATACGTTCGATAGCGACATCACGAACGTCAACTCGGTCCCGTCCTATCTGATCGCGAACGCGGCATTCGGATTCCAGATGCGCCGATGGGGCGTCGACGTCAACGTTCACAACCTGACGAATCGTCGATATTTCGTCGCCGCCAACAATGCGGGGGCCTATGTCGGCGAGCCGCTCAGCGCATTCATCACGCTGCACGCCAACTTTTGAGCGACACCGAAAGGCGGATGTTCAGGTGACGCTGAAAACGGGGAAGACGTGGCAGGCAGGCCCGACGGCGCGAGCGCTGCCTGCTGAGGGAAGCCTTTGGCTGCGTCAGGCTCTCCTAGCAATCAATCGTCGTCCTTGACGCTGGCGACGACCTGATGGGTTCCGCGGATCGCCGGATACGGCTTCTCGCCCATCATGCCCTTCCAGAGTACTCGGTTGAACTGATCCGGCGGGACTTCGTCGGCGTCGGAGAAATCGAACTTCGCCGTTGCCTTGGTCCAATAAGAGGCGCTGTGCGTCGGCTCGATATCGGGTCCAGTCGCGTACTTCACGTCCTGCGGCACCGAGGCTAGCGTCAGCGCTGTCGTTTTCAAGACGGTGGACGCGACGGCCGTATAGTTCCAGGTACCGGACGAGTGAACGTCGAATACATCGGCCATCGGGCGCTGGAACGCTGTGTTCAGGTTGATGTGCTGCGTGCCGAGGATGTCTTCGATCGTACGCAGCGCGTTGACCTGGCTATAGCGGGTATCGACGACCTGCCCCTGTTTCACGTACGGACCGACGATGTAGACCGGGCCGCGGTGCGAGTCCACGTGATCGGGGCCGTCCTGAACGTCGTCTTCCGTGACGATGATGAGGGTGTTGGAAGCGTAGGGACTCTTGGCTACCGCCTCTACGAGCGAGCCGACAGACAGATCGTCGTCCGCTTGTTGCGTCTCGGGTGTGTTCACGCCCGCGAGCGCCGTCCCGAAGGAACCCATGTGATCATGGCTCAGGCGAACGAGCGAAAGGCTCGGCAGATTTCCGTTCGCGACGTACTGGTCGAACTCGCGCTTCCATTCCTGGTAGCGCCAGAGGTCGGGATAGTTCTGGTCGAAGCCGCGGAAGTAGACGTCGGTCACCGGCGCCAGTTTCGGGTCGAGCGGCGCGACCTGCACGATTCCCGCCGAATAGGGCGAGACGACGGGAGCGCTCGTCGTTCCGATGCTACCGATGTTGTTGACGAGGAACCCATAGTTGCGGACCGTGCCGCCCGCGGCGAGGACGGCATCGAAGATGTAGCCTTGCTGCTCGCCGAACGGAGAATCGGATGAGGCGTGGTTGCCGGTTCCGGTCAGCAAGTTCTCGGTGCCGCCGGGCAGGGTCGCGGACCGGTTGCTGTAATTCGTCGTGCCCGCCGCTCCGGCAGCCGCATCGCGCTCGGCAACGGTCGCCCAATTGACCGGTACGCTGCGGTTCGCGCCTTCCGACTCATAGGACATTCCGCGGTTGACGGCGGCGTAGTTCAGTTGCTGCGAGAGCGTTTCAGTATTGGTCACGCGGCCCTGCAACGCCCACGACCAGCCGTCCATGCTGCCATCGCCCGGATTCATGAAATTGTCGATGGTCACGAATTGGGAGGCGAGGCGGTGAAAGTTGGGCGTGATGCTCGCGCCGAATTGAGCCAGCGCCGGGTCGCCGTTCGCGCCATTGCCGAGATCGCCGAGGATCTGATCGTAGGTGCGATTCTCCTTCACGATGTAAATCACGTGCTTGATATGGTCGCGCACGAAGTGCATCACCTCGCGATCGCGAGCATTGGCTTCGGGGCGATAGAAGTTGTTATTGGCGACTTGCTGGGTCAATTGCTCGAGGTCGTTCACCGTCGGCACCGGGGCGCTGACGAGCGAGGCGCGCTCGAGCTGGAACTGGTATTCGTTCGATGCTCTCGCCGCGGCCGCGGCCGCGGTATTGCCGCCCGGATAGGTGATGCTCGTCATATTGGCGGTGCTGCCCGACAGGTGGTCGGGGTTCGGGCCGGTCACGCTCTTGCCGTTGACGACATAGATCCAGCTGCCGTCGGCGCTGAACGTGACATCGTGCGGCTCGAACGCGGTCGGAATCAGTCCGGCGACCCGATAGGCGCGGGGACCGACGAGCGGGATGACCGCGATCGCGTTCGTCCCCGCATCGACTGCGTAGAGCGTGCGGCCATCGCGCGACAGTGTCACCGCGAACGTCGCGGCGCCGGTGCTCGGAGCGTGCGGCAGGACGCCGCCTGGAGCGCGCGCGTCGATTTTCGCCCTGACGGTATTGCTGTGCGTGTCGATGACGGCCACTTGGTCGGCGTTGTCTTGAGCGACATAAAGCATCGACTGGGGTGCGTCCAGCGTCATGCCGAGCGCATTGCCGTCCAGCTTGATTCGCTTGACCAGACGGCCGCCCGACGCGGACGAAATATCGATCGCGACGACCTCGCGATCGCGATCCGACGACACATACGCGACGTTGTTGCCCTTGATGACCACCGCGAACGGGAACGTTCCGCCGACGCCGCCGGGCATTCCTTCGTTGCCGGAGAAGAAGGGACGCAGATCGTGCTCGTAGCGCACCGTGCGCGTCGTCGTGTCGATCACGCTGATCGAATCGTTGTAGTTATTGGCGACGACGAGCGTCTTGCCGTCGGCCGAAATACCGAGACCGCCGGCATTGGGCTGCACGCCGATACCCACGCCCTTGCCGTTGTGCCCGAGCGGGATCGTCCCCGAGAGGATCCAGGTGCCGCCGTTCCTTGCATAGGCATAGACGGCGTCGTCGCTGCCGCCCGCCGCATAAAGCGAGTTTCCATCGGGAGAAAAGACGAGACCGACGTAGGCATTCGTCTGCTGAATGACCTGTGAGAGCACGGGGCGCTTTTTATTCTCTCCCGAGACGTCATAGAGAAAGATGTATTGCGTCGAGTTTGCCTTGTCGACCGTGCCGTCGGGCTTGTACAGCGAGTTCTGGCCCGCCGTGATGATCGCCAACGTCTTGCCGTCCGGGCTCAGCCGCGAACGCACGGCCTCGCCGGCGACGAAGTTCGGATATGCGGGCAGGCGCGGATTGAGGTACTGCTGAACGGCGCCGCGCATGAACGTTGGGGTGATGTACTGGCCGCTCGGCAACTGGGCGACATCGACCGCATTTGTATCGGCTTGGACCTGAAATGCGAGAAGTACGGAGGACATGATCGCTCCGAGATGGAGCACATGCTTGAAGTCGTAGTTCTTCATCGTGTTCCTTCCTCGTGGGGGGCCGCGTTATTAGGTCATCGGACAGTGTCAGCGCGATGACGAGGAAGGGAGGTGATCCGCCGCTCCGGCTCGAGCGAGCCGTCGCGGGGAGGGAGAGCAGCGGGCGCGGAGAAAATTCGCCTCTCGCCCGCGGCCGCTTGTTGCAGGCCTCGCAGCGTTATCGAGCGGGCAGCGCCGCGAGCTTTCTCACTGTGTCGGCGCACGCATGCGCGACTTCTTTGCCCTTGACGAGAAAGTGCTCGCGGAAGAACCCGATATGCTCTTCCCCGTGGTGGAAATGGTGCGGCGTCAGCACGGCGGAGAAAATCGGCGTGCCCGTTTCGAGCTGGACCTGCATCAACCCGGTTATCACGGCCTGCGCGACGAACTCGTGCCGGTAGATGCCGCCATCGACGACGAGCCCGGCTGCGACGATGGCCGCGTATCGGCCACTCGATGCAAGGCGCTTTGCATGCAGTGGAATTTCGAAAGCGCCGGCGACTTCGTACCGATCGATGTCTTCGGCGGAATAGCCGTCTTTCTGCATCGATTCGAGAAACGACGTCCTGCATTGATCGACGATATCGCGGTGCCAGCATGACTGTATGAAGGCGATTCGCCCGCGGTTGTCGTTGGCGGAGGCGACTGCTTTTGATTCGATGGAGGTCGAGATATTCATGGAACTTCAGCCTGTTTGTGTGAACAGGGCGAAGGACGACCCGCGTCCTTCGCGGCTTTCGCGAAGGACGAAGGCAGTCCTGTCCTCTTTCATCCGGACTATACCGTCGGCCCCGGAATCACACCGGGTCTGCTGACCTCCGTCGCTGCAATGCTTTGCTCCAATGCAGGACAGAGCGCTCGCGGGCTACGTCCGTAGAGGACGATTACCGCCGGTGGGGAATTGCACCCCGCCCCGAGAACGTGTTCTTGACGAACGGTGCGTACGCTACCACGGTTTTCGCAGTCTTGCTCGGTCGTGCGTTGCGGACGGCCGATGCAGGCTGACTCGCGCGATGCTCCGAGCGGGCATGACCATTGCGGGCACTTACCGTATCAAACAGATCTGGCGCGGGCGAGAAGGCCGAGGGCGACCCCGCGTCAACCATCCATCTGCCAAGGGAGAAGGCTCATGACCCGACGACTCATCGCGCTCTTTGTGCTTATCGGTACGGTCACGCTAACGGCTTGTCATACTATTTCCGGAGCTGGCGAGGACATTTCCAGAGGCGGCCACGCCATCACGAACTCGGCGCAGAAGCACGAATAAGCCGTTCCTTTCGTCTCCGGGCACGACGTGCGGGTCTCCGCGTTTTGCGTGGCGGCGCGAGGGCGCGCCTGCGATGCGATCCTTTGCGACGACCGCTAGCGTTGCGCGATCAGAATCCCTTGCCTAGCGTATGCAGTAGGCAGCGGGGCGATTCTCGCGTATTCACCGCATTAATGACGTCGGTGAGAAACCAAGGCAAGTTCAACTGCGTGTCCGGGTAGCTGACGCCCACGCTGAGTCGAGGCGGCTTCGAGGTGGGTTCAGCGCGCGTGCTCGCATGACCGGAGTTCACGGCGCATTCGCCTGTGCCGGTCCGACTTGGTTGGATAGGCTGCTCCGAGGCATGAGACCACGCGGGCGCGAGCGCGGTGAGGGACAATGCGGCGGCAAAGAGAAGAGCCTTCATTTCGGTACTCCGGCGATTTCGTTTCGACCAATCAGCGTTTATTGAGTTCAGCTCGGGAATGCTCACGCTTTTCCGTTCCGTCGCGCGATTTTGGGCACCGCCATGCGATGAGCCCGAGCGAAGTATATAAGCGCGGACGCGGCGACGAGTGATATGTAATCATCGGTATCCATTCCCGTTGCGTTATGCTGGCGCATGAATTGACAACGCGATACCGGGATGTCGCTCACGCACGATGAACTCCGTCTTCCGATCGCTCACCGTCATCTGGCTGGTCGCAGCGCTGGCGCTCGCCGGTTGCGACGATCAAGAGGGCAAGCGCGCTATGGAAAAACTGAAAGCCTTTCTCAATGCGATCAAGCCGGACGCTTTGCTGCTTAGAGGCCTGAAGCCGGGCGTCACCACTGAGGCGCAGATTCGCGATCAGATGGGCAAGCCAGAAACGGAGCGTACCTTCGCGGACGGCTCGAAGCGCTTCGAATATCCACGCGGCCCCCAAGGCGTGACGACTTACATGGTCGACATCGACCCGAACGGCACGCTAAAAGGCATCACACAGGTGCTTACCGCTGAGAGCTTCGCGAGGGTTCGCCCCGGCATGACGCAAGACGAGGTGCGGCGTTTGCTCGGCAAACCAGGGGACGTCGCCGTCTATCGGCTCAAGCCGGAAACGGTATGGAGTTGGAAGTGGGAAGAGGGGCCACCGACGGGTGAGGCATTCTTCAACGTGCATTTCGACGAATCGGGCCACGTCTATACGACCTCTCGGTCGGACGTGATACGCGGCCACTAGTCATCACGCCAAACGGTCATGGCGACGCCCTGGCGCATCGCCTTCGTGCGAGGCACTCGCGGCGAGCGGAAACGCGTAGCCGGCGTTGCGCGAGGGGCCGTACCTTCGGAGTAGACTGGAATCGCCGGTCTTCGCTCGGCGCGTCGTGCAGCGCATTCGAACGACGGGAGAACCGAAGTGTCACTGAAACCGCGGTACCTCTTTCTGCTAAGCCTCGTCGTGCTGTCGTCGACTACGGCATTCGTGCCCCGTCCCGCCGGTGCTCAAGGGACTGTCGCGGGCGAAGGCGGCCTCTTTTCGGGACAAACGGCGACGCATACCGCGGCGACAGTCGTCCAGATCGACCCCGCCACCAACACGCTCAAGTTGCGCGACGATAACGGCACGCAGACAGACGTGGTCGTCGACAGGGCGGTCGGCGACGTCAAAAAACTGAGGATTGGGGACCGGGTCGACATCACGTATAAGCGTGCTTTGGTGCTCAGTGCCGAAAAGACCGGCTCGGGTTCGATACGCGAGCGCGTCGATACGACGACGATCACCCCGGCATCGGGCGGTTCCACGACCTCGACGCATCGTGTGCAGGCGGTCGCAACCGTGCTTGCCGTCGACCGGGCGAATCGGAAACTTACCCTGCGCGGCCCGACGGGCACGATGACGCTGCAGGCAACCGACGATCGTTTCCTCAAGGGGCTCCACGTCGGTGACAACATTCGCGTCGACTATCTGGAAGCGACCGCCCTGCAGGTGATGCGCGACGGCGCCCCCGTGCAGTAGCCGAATCGCTGTTAGCCCTATTCTCCAACGTCAGCCGAGGTCTCTCGCGGACACCGGTCTAGCGGCAACCCACCACGCCGCGGACGCGATCGCCGATAACGCGGCGACGATTACGAGCGCGACAGTCAGCGCAGCGTGAAATTCCGCGATCGTCGCAACGAACGCCCCGAAGACAGCGACGCCAAGCGCTGAACCGCTTTGTCGTGCGGAATTAAGGACGGCCGCCGCCACGCCGGCCCGGTTCTTCTGCACCGTTCCGAGCGCTGGCGAGGTGGCCGCGGGCGAAATGAAGCCCGCGGCGAAGCCGATGGCCGACATCGGTGCGATGGCCAGCCAGTAGGGCGAGGTCGCCGTAGAAACCGTCATGCCGAGTGCGCCCGCGGCATAAAGGCCGAACGCCGCGCACATCGTCGAACGCCGGCCGAATCGTTCGACGAGTCGGCTCGAGAGCAGACCGCCGATCGCGAGCAGGACGGTCATGGGCAGAAATGCGAGGCCGGCGGCGAGCGGTGTATTGCCGCGGATCTGCTGGTAATAAAGGCTGAATGTGAACAGCAGCCCATAAAAGACGAACGCGGATGCCATGGAGACGAACGTCGATCCGGAAAACAGCCTGTTACGGAAGAATCCGAGTGGGAGCATGGGATCGCGGCCGCGCGCTTCGATGGCGAAGAAGGCAATCCACGCGACGCCGCTCGCGACGATGCCGGCCGAGATCGCCGAGGAGCGCCAGCCCAGAACCGGCCCCTCGATCAGAACGGCGATCAGCGTGCTCAGTGCGACGATCGCGGCGATTTGGCCGCCAACGTCGAAGCGCCGCGTCATCGATACCAGGGGGCGTTCGACCGATCGCGCGAGCCACACTCCAGTCAGTCCGAGCGGCACGTTCACAAAGAAGATGCTGCGCCAGCCGAAGAACTCGATCAGCGCACCTCCGATCAGGGGGCCGGCCGCCATGGCGACGCCGCCGCAACCCATCCAGACGCTGATCGCCGCCGCGCGACGCGTCGCATCGGGGTAGGCGTAGTGGATGAGCGCGAGCGAGCAGGGGACGAGCAGTGCGCTGCCCACACCCTGCAGCCCGCGGGCCAATGCCAGCGTCGACAAAGACGGCGCGAATCCACACCACGCGGACGCCAGCGCAAACACCAGCAAGCCGGCCATGTAGACATCGCGTGCGCCGAGCCGATCGCCGAGCGTTCCGCCTGTCATGAGCAGGCTTGCGAACGTCAGTGTGTATGCGTTGACGATCCACTGCAGCCCGGCGACGCCGCTCGCGAGCGTGTGGCCGATCTCTTTCAGCGCAACATTGACTATGGATGTGTCGAGGAGGACCAATGTGTAGCTGACGCTGGTCGCCGCGAGCACTCGGCTCGCCGTTGCGCGGCAAGCGCCGTTGTTCGTCTCGTCGATTCGGGTCTTGGTTCCTGTTGTCATTGAATATCCCGTCGCATTGAAAAGGCGTGGCCGCCGCCGCAGTGTAATGACTGGGAATTCCCGAAAGTTTCGCCTCGGATTGAAATATGGAATTCTCGGACGAAACCATTCCCGCTGCGCCGCAGCAACCTCGGGCGCCAAGCCGGGGGAGCCGGGCGCCAACATCGGGTTTTGCTCTATGCATGCGGCGCTTGCCGATGCCGTTAAAGCACACGCATGAGCGGGTTCTGTGGAAAGCGAACGGCGGTAGCCATCGGCATGCGCGATGACTCGGGAGGCGTCCGAATGAAAAGACTCAGTTTCAAGCAAAAGCTCTGGTTGCCATTGATTGTCAGCATGGTCGCACTGCTGACCGTATCCCTATGGGCGGCCCTTCTGTTGCGCGGCACGCGGATCGACGAGCGCAAGAACGATCTCGTCAACGTAGGCCACGTCGGCCTCGCCATCGTTCAGGAATATGCCGCGCTGGCCAAAAGCGGGGCGCTCTCGGAAGAAGAAGCGCGCAAGCAGGCGCTCGCTCGCCTGCGCGACGTGCGCTACGGCGAAGACGGCTATTTTCTCGTCATTGACTCGACGCCGCGCATGATCATGCATCCGATGAAGCCGGCGACAGAAGGGAGGGAACTTGCCGACGTCGCGGATGCCGACGGCAGGCACCATTACGTCGCCTTCGCTCGCGCGGCGCAAGCGCCCGAAGGCGGCTTCGTCGACTATGTGTTTCCGCGCCCGCATACGACCGCGGCCGTGCCGAAGCTGGGGTACGTGGTGCGGTATCGGCCGTGGGACTGGATCATCGCTACCGGCGTTTATGTCGACGACATCGACAATGCCTTCCTGCATTCGCTCTACTTTGCCGGCGGCTTGCTGATCGCGCTCGCATGCGCGCTCGCGGCGCTCGTCGCCGCCATCAATCGCAGCATCGTCCGGACGATCGGCGGCGATCCGCGTGTCGCGGCGCGCATCGCCGACGGTATCGCGGCGGGCGATCTCGCGATCGCCATCGATGCGCAGAGCGCGCACGCGCAGAGCCTGCTGCGTGCGATCGGACATATGCGCGAGGCGCTGACCGGCATGATCGCGCGGATCAAGCATGCGTCCGACAATGTCGCGCAGACTTCGGACGAGATCGCGAGCGGCAACGCCGATCTCTCCGCGCGGACGACCGAGCAGGCCACGTCGTTGCAGCAGACCGCGGCGAGCATGACGCAAATCACGGAGCAGGTACGCCAGGCATCGGATCATGCGCGCGCCGCCAACGATCTGGCGAAACGTGCCGTGACGATCACCGACCGCGGCGGCGCGGCCGCCGCGGCGGCCGTCACGACGATGCGCGACATTTCGAACGAGTCGCAGAAGATGGTCGAGATCATCTCGGTCATCGAGGGCATCGCCTTCCAGACGAATATCCTCGCGCTCAACGCCGCCGTCGAGGCCGCGCGCGCCGGCGAGGAGGGGCGCGGTTTCGCCGTCGTCGCCGGTGAAGTCCGTTCGCTCGCGCAGCGCAGCGCGGCGGCCGCGAAAGAGATCCGCGGCCTGATCCAGCGGGCGGTGGCGCGCGTCGGCGAGGGCGCGGGGCTCGTCGAGGAAACCGGTGCGACGATCGACGAGGCGCGCGGTGCCATCGCTCGCGTCATGCGGATCGTCGAGGAGATCGCGAGCGCCGCGGCGGAGCAGAGCACCGGCATCGAGGCCGTCAACGCGTCGGTTTCCGAAATGGACGACATGACGCGGCAAAACGCGGCGCTCGTGCAGCGCGCGGCGGCGGCCGTCGAAGCGCTCGAGCATGAAGCCCGGCAACTGCAGACCGCGATCGCTGTCTTTCATATCGGCTAGCGGCCGGAGCGGCCGGAGCGGGCGAGCCAGTGGACGCTGGCTCGCCGCGGGTATATAAAAACCACACGGACCCGCGCGGGCCTTGCACGTGAGGCGCGCCCCGACCAATGAGGAACAATGCCATGACGTCCGATCCGTCGAAAAAGCCCGCTGAAGACGAGTCGTCGAGAAACCTGGAGCAACTCGACGCCGCGCTCAGTCATATTCATACCTCGCTCACGTCCGGCAGCATCGCCGCGGGCGCGGCGAAAGCGATCGTCTATAGCCTGATCGAGACGCTGGGCGCGCTCGTCGGCGATCCCGACCTGCCCGAGCACAGCCGCTCCGGCTACGAAGGCTTGCTCGAAAAAGCTCGCGAGATGCGCGCGCGGCTGGGGAGATGACGGCGGCCGGGGAGGGGCGCCCGCGGGCCTGCTAAAATGCCGGCGCCGCCATGTAGTGGATTTCAGGATGAAATTGCTCGATGCCCTGGTCGAACAACGCATTGCCGCCGCCGCCGCGCGCGGCGAGTTCGACGATTTGCCCGGCGCCGGCGCGCCACAGGATCTGGACGACGATCTGCTCGTCCCTGAAGAGGTTCGCGTTGCGAACCGCATTCTGAAAAACGCGGGGTTCGTTCCACCCGCGATCGAGCAATTGCGCTCGCTGCGTCATTTGCATGACGAATTGCGGGCAGCCGGCGATCGGGCCGCGCGCTGCCGCTTGCAGGCGAAGATGCTGGCGCTCGATATGGCGCTCGAATCGCTGCGCGGAGAACCGAGCATCGTGCCGCGGGAATACTGCCGGCGGATCGCCGAACGACTGTCGGAGCGCGTGCACGCGGACGGCGCCGCGGCGGCGGAGGCTTGGCCGGTCGTCTCGCCCGACGGCGCGGGGCGCGCGTGAGCGCGTTGCCCGTGCAGGCCGGCGGTGCCGGCGGCCCGGCAGGCACCGCCCAGGCGGCTGGGGCTTGCGATGCGGGTGGGGCTGCCCCGGCCGCGGCGAGCGAGCGCGACCGTCGCTTCATGGCGCTGGCGCTGGAGGCCGCGGAGTCCGCTCGCGCGGCCGGCGAGGTGCCGGTCGGGGCGGTACTCGTGCGCGGCGACGACGTGATCGCCTCGGGCTTCAACCACCCGATCGGTGCCCACGATCCGTCGGCGCATGCGGAAATGGTCGCGCTCCGCGCCGCCGCCCAGGCCCTCTCGAACTACCGGATGCCGGGCTGCGAGCTTTACGTGACGCTCGAGCCGTGCTTGATGTGCGCGGGTGCAATCATGCACGCGCGCATCGCACGGGTCGTGTTCGGCGCCCACGATCCGAAGACGGGTGCCTGCGGCAGCGTCGTCGATGCGTTCGGGGAGCCTCGGCTCAATCACCATACGCGTGTGGAAGGCGGCGTGCTCGCGACCGAGTGCGGCAATGCGCTCAAGTCCTTCTTTTCGCAGCGGCGCGAGGCGATCCGCGCGGCGCGCCGCGAAAGCGCGGCCCCATGACGAGGCACGACAACCCGATGACGCCCTCCCGTACCATCGAACTCATCGCTCCATCAGGCTATCCGCCCGATCCGGCGGCGGTCGAGCGTGGCGTTGCGCGGCTGCGCGATGCGGGGCATACGGTACGGGGCATGGAAGTGACATCCAGGCGCTACCAGCGCTTCGGCGGCGCCGACAGCGAGCGCGCGGCGGATCTCAACGCCTTCGCTGATCCGGCTCGCCCGCTGCCTGACATCGCGCTCGCCGTACGCGGCGGCTACGGGGCCGTGCGCATCCTATCCGCGCTCGACTACGACGGTCTGGCGCGCCGCCTCACGGACCAGCCCGTGGCGCTCGTCGGTCATAGCGATTTCACGGCGATCCAGCTTGCTCTGCTCGCGCGATCCGGGCTCACGACGTTCGGCGGCCCGATGCTCGGCATGCATTTCGGCGCGGAAACGCCGAGCGCGTTCACGATGAAGCATTTCTGGCAAGCATTGACGGCGCCGTCTTTCACGCTCGAAGTCGAGGCTGCCCAGAGGGAGCCGATCGAGGCACGCGGCACGCTTTGGGGAGGCAATCTTTCGACGATCGTCTCGCTCGTGGGCACGCCTTACATGCCGCACATCGACGGCGGCATTCTTTTCCTCGAGGACATCAACGAGCAACCGTTCCGCATCGAGCGAATGATCTACCAACTGCATCTGGCTGGCGTTCTGGCGCGTCAGCAGGCGCTCGTGCTCGGCGACTTCTCGGGTATCAAGGCCTACGACTACGATAACGGTTATGGCTTGCCCGCGGTGATCGAGCAGATTCGCTCGGCGATCGGCATACCTGTCGTCGTCGGCTTGCCGTTCGGCCATATCGCCGACATCGTGACTCTGCCGGTGGGAGCGAAGGCGCACCTGATCGCGCACGAGCGCGGCTTCCGTTTGACGCTCGCGGGCCATCCCCATCTCGCGTAAGACGGCTGTCGCGTCCCACGAGACGCGGGACGGACATGCTTTCCGGCTGACGCGCACTATCCGGCCCGGCATATGGGCGCTGCGGGTTGTTTTCGCTACACTGGGCCATCTTTGACGATTGCCTGCGAGCAAGGCCGCCGAATCATGTCATTCGATCCCTCCTATCCGCGCGACTTGATCGGCTACGGCCGTTATCCGGTCCAGGCCGACTGGCCGGGCCGTGCGCGAGTGGCCGTCCAATTCGTCCTCAACTACGAGGAAGGCGGCGAGAACTGTGTGCTGCATGGGGACCCGGCGTCGGAGCAGTTCCTTTCGGAGATCGTCGGCGCGGCCGCCTATCCGGCGCGACACATGAGCATGGAGTCGATCTACGAGTACGGGTCGCGCGCGGGCGTCTGGCGCATTCTGCGCGAATTCGAGAAGCGCGGCCTGCCGTTGACGGTGTTCGGCGTCGGCATGGCCATCGACCGCCATCCCGAGCTTGCGCGCGCGTTCGTGGAACTGGGGCATGAGATCGCCTGTCACGGTTGGCGGTGGATCCACTATCAGGACATGACGCCCGAGCGCGAAGCCGAGCATATGCGGCTCGGCATGGAGGCGATCGAGCGCGTGACGGGCGTGCGGCCGCTCGGCTGGTATACGGGACGCGACAGTCCCAACACGCGCCGATTGGTGGCCGAGTATGGCGGCTTTCTCTACGACTCCGATTGCTATGG
>JBCNPL010000420.1:0-3272 GCA_039593375.1 Paraburkholderia sp.
TCGGGCACGACTTCACGACCATCAGCCGCTCGGCGTTCAGCATCGTCGAAAGCCAGGCGGCGAGGCTGTCCGACGTCGTATCCCAATTGCTCATCGAATCGGGCGTGTCGCGCATCAGAGCCGTGGGTACCCACACCGCCACGCGGCCGTCGCGCAGCGCTCGGCGAATCTTCGCCTCGCTCGACGCGAGCACCAGCTCGGGCCGCAGCCCCTGCATCAGCAACGCGTATTGCGTCATCGCCAACAGGCACATGTTGTGTGCCGCAAGATCGTTGAAGCGCCATTCCGCTTGATATTGACGGACCTTGTCCGCGAAGTCGCCTCCACCCGGCACGATCACCACGCGGCCGCCGCCCACCTCGGCAAGCTCGGTCAGCCACTTGCGCAACACCGGATCGTGACTTAGGCTGCCCCCGATCTTGACCACCCACATGACCTTTATCCTCTCGTCGATTCACTGCGTGATTCTTGGCCCGCCAACATCCACCGCAAATCGCGGCGACATTCGCGCTCGACTCTAGACTCCATTGTCGCGCGGCCATGCGGCGGCCCTCATCTCGCTCCCGCCGCGCGCATGTCGCAAACCGCCACTTGCGCGCGCGCCGCGCGCTCCTGCGTGGCGAGCAACGCGACGGCCACGCTCGGCGCGCAAGTCGCCGCCCAATCGGCGAGCCGCGCCGACGCGCCGGCCAGCGTCGCGAAGTCGATATAACCACGGCCCTCCTCGCGCGCAAGCGCGCGGGCGAGAAAGCGCCCACACCCCGCGCCGACGATCGGCGCATGAGCCAGCGACGGGTGCGCCGCTTCCACGCGCGCCAGATTCAACGCGGTCTCGCGCAACTGCAAAGCCCGCCACTCGTGCGCGACAGCGCGCCAACCGGCGTCGCTCGCATCGACGGCATCGCGGCCGATCATGCGCGCGAGCCGGACGCGGCTCGCCGCTTCGGTCTTCGGGCCGTGATCCGCGCTCGGCTGCAGATCGCAATCCGGATCGAGCTCGCCGGTCAGCCGGTAGACGTCCGCCGTCGTCGCAAACCACTCGTTCATCACGTTTACCTGGGCACCGCCGAATGCAATCCGCTGCGCAAGACCGCACAGCGGCGTCCGAACCACGCCCAAATAGACGAGCTCGCCCGTCGCGAGCCGTCCCGCGTCATCCGCCGCGCGCGCCGCGACGCGGCCTCCCTCGATCGGGACGATGTCCGTCGTCGTGCTGCCGATGTCCACGAGGATCGCGCTCGCCAACGACGTCGCGACGAGGCTCGCCGTCGCAAGCCAGTTCGCCGAAGCCACGCTGCGCCAAGCGGCGCCGCATTCGTCGGGCTCGATCCAGCCTTGCGCGCCCCCATAGACGCGCAGACGCGGCCCGAGCCGTTCGTTCAGCGCGGCGACCAGTATCCGCACCCCGTCCTCGCGGCTCGGAAACAGATCGACCATCTCGCCCGTCATCGTCACCGCATGCTCGGCATCGTCGTCGCGCGCGGACGGCCAACGCGCGAAGACGAGATCGATCGTTCGGTTCAGATGGTCGAGACCTTGCCAGAGCGGACAGGCCCATTGCCCGACGTCGAGCACCGTGCCGTCCAGGTCGGCCAGCGAGACCTTCAAATGCGCGCCGCCCACGTCCCAGCCGAACGTGAACGGGCCACTGGCAGAACGCCTGTCGGCCGCGCTCACGAGCCGACTCCGCACGCGGTCCGCATCGTGCGGCAACCATACGGTGACGATCGCGCAAGCTCCACACCGTGCGCGGAGAGCAGCGCCGACGTGAGACGCTGACCGCTGCCGTCGTCTTTCGCGACGAGCGCGGCGTAGGCGACCGTAAGGCGTGGATTGATCTCGACGACGACTGGCCCGCGCTCGGGATGCCAGACGAGATCGACGCCGACGAATCCCCGGAGTCCTGGAATCGCCCGCGCCACGCGCTTCGCGAGCGTGGCAAGTGTCGCGCCGCGAGCGCCGTCGAGAGCGGCGGCATCGACGGACACGCCGCCGAACTCGACGACGCGCATATGCGCACCCGGCGCATCGCGCTCGATCATGTCGATCTGTTGGCGATTGATGCTGACGAGTTCCGCGTCGTCGTCGCGGCAAACGAGCGAGAGGCTGAGCGGCTCACCGTCGACCCACGCTTGCAGCACGGGCCTGCCGCCCGCGGCGAGACGCGTGTCGTAGTCCGCGCAGGCGGCGGCATACGAATCGAAGACGAACGTATCGAGGCTGCCCGCGCCGTCATCGGGTTTCACGACCCACCGCCCTTCGGCAGCCGCGGCGAGGCTCAACGGATCGAGCGCTGGCGTCGTCGCGATGCCGCGCGCGGCAAGCCGCGCGGACGTCTCGCGCTTGCTCGATGCGACTTCGATCGCTTCCCTCGTGCAGCCGAGCCAGCGCTCGGCGCCGACGGCGTCATGAAGTTGCGCGAGCAAACCGTCGCATTCGGGGGCGATTACCCAGGTGTAATCGTGGTTGCAAGCGATGCGGGCGACGAACGCGGGGATCGACTCTCCCGCATTCGGCCGACAATGCGTGGCCGCGCGATCGAAAGCCTCGAAGCGAGACGACGCGAACGTCACGCTCACGCCTTCGATCGACGCGAGCGAAGCGACCAGCGCGTTGCGCATCATGCGCCCCTCTCCGATCAGCGCGGAAAGGTCGGCAAGACTGCCTTGGCACGTGAGCGCCGGATCGATGCCGCCGCCGGTGAGATACTCGTAGACAAAAATCTTGGCCAAGGAATGCCCCATGCAGGTAATACCGGTTCTCGATCTACTCGACGGCCATGCCGTACGTGCCCAACGCGGCGAACGTGCGACGTACCGCCCGATCCGCTCTCCGCTCGCCGACACGAGCGAGCCGATCGCGCTCGCACGCGCGCTCGTCGCCGCGAGCCGCGCGAAAACCCTTTACGTCGCCGACCTCGACGCGATACTCGGCAACGGGCGCGGCAACCATGCCGCAACGCTCGCCAGCTTGCTGGCGGCGCTGCCCGGCGTCGAAATCTGGCTCGACGCCGGTTTCAACGACCATGCCGCCATGCTCGAGCAGTTCGAGCGCATCCGCACCGCCGGTCGCGGCACCGCGTCTGTCGGCTACGCTCCGCTCGCCTCGCTCGTTCCCGTCTTCGGCACCGAGTCGCTGCTCGATCGAGACGCCATGCGGAGCGCCGCGAAAGACGGCTTTGCCCCAATCCTTTCTCTCGACCATCGTGCGGGCCGACTGATCGGCGACGCAGAGCTCGATCGGTCGACGGCCTGGTGGCCGTCACGCGTCAT
>JBCNPL010000421.1:0-3271 GCA_039593375.1 Paraburkholderia sp.
GATTCGAAATGTACCGGAGGTCATCATGAAGACGAAATTTATCGCTGCTCTCGTTCTCGCCGCATCCGCATCGATCGCCGCGCCCGCATTCGCGAGCGGTTATGGTCCCGCGCCGTTCTATCGCCCTGACGTCGGTGCGCCGTCGTCGCAACGTGGCGTAAGCGCGCAAACGCTCGCGGCGGAACGAGGCAACATCGCCGCCGCGCAAAGCGACGTTGGCGGTGCGGTTTCGGCAACGCAGTCGGGTCATGCCCGCGTCGAGGCGGGTGGTCATATCGACGACACGTTCTTCGGTCATTGATGCGATTCGCGGGCACTTCGTTAGCGGTGCCCTTTAGCGACTTAAGCGACGTGGCCCGACTTTCGGGCTTTGCAAGCGCCATCGCGTGACGAACGCGATGGCGCTTGTTCGTTCGCGCGGCGGACGACCTCATCGTCGAGGTACATATCGGGCGATAGGCCGCGTCATGCGTTTTGCCAACCGATTGCATGCAGCTTCGCGATCGTCAGTGAGCGTCGGCGAGTCTTTCGAGTCCGCTTCGCGTAGAGAAATCCGCACTTCCTGCATGGAATCGTGATTGTTCGAATTTCAGGAAATGTGATGTTGGCCGAGCCCTCTTTGTCTGCGCGCTTCACCTCCCTACACTGGGAACCATCAACAGGGCGCCGTAACGGACACAGTCCAGGCGCTTCCCAGTCATTCAAAAAGTACCGGAGGTCATCATGAAGACGAAGTTTATCGCTGCTCTTGTTCTCGCCGCATCGGCGTCGATCGCGGCTCCCGCTTTCGCGAGCGGTTATGGTCCCGCGCCTTCGTATCGTTCCGAAGTCGGCGCGCCGTCGTCGCAACGCGGCATCAGCGCGCAAACGCTCGCGGCGGAACAAGGGAATACGGCTGCCGCCGCGCAAACCGGCATCGGCGGCTCAGTCCCGGCAGCACAGTCGGGCGGCGCCCGCGTCGAGGCGGGTGGCCATATCAACGACACGTTCTTCGGTCGTTGATCGCGATTCGCTCAGGGCGTGACCCAGCATCCACCTATTCGAGTTACCGGAGGTCATCATGAAGACGAAATTCATCGCAGCGTTGTTGCTCGCGACGTCTGCCTCGATCGCTGCTCCCGCATTCGCGAGCGGTTACGGTCCGGCGCCGTTCTATCGCCCGGAAGCCGGCGCGCCGTCGTCGCAACGCGGTATCAGCGCTCAGACGCTGGCAACGGAGCAATACAACGCCACGACGGTCGCTCGTAGCGACACGGACAGCGGCGTTGGTGGCACCGTCGAGTCGTCGCAATCGCAATCGGGCGCAGCGCACGTGCGGTCCAACGACGTGCCGACGCAGTCGGGCACTCACGAACTGTATTTCGGCCGTTAATCGTTCGTCGAGGGCGTAGCCGCGGCGGCAGTTCAAGGTCGTTTCGCGCTCTGCATCGACTGGGCGCCATCACGCGGGCAAGCGTGACGGCGCCCGTTTTTATTGGGTCTCACGAAACACGATGGCGCCGCAGCGCAAGCGTGCCGAGCACTCCGACTGCGATTACCGCGGCGATGCCGAGCGCAGCCTGCTCAGGCTTCACATGCGCCGCCGGTTCCAGGTAGCGCCGCTCGGCGACTTCGATCGATCGATCGGCCTGCCGTTCGAGCGCAAGCGCGACCGCCTCCGCGGGATGCATAGGCCAACGCCCGGCTCCGTCGCGGATCTGCTGTCGGCAACTGAAGCCGTCGGCAATGACGAGCGTGTCCGGCGTCGCTTTTCGCACGGCCGGCAGCAGCACTTGTTCCGCGATCGTCTGCGACACCGCGTAATGCTCGCTTTCGTAGCCGAACGATCCCGCATGTCCGCAGCAGCCGCTGGAAAGCGGCAGGAGCTCGATGCCCATGGTGGTGAGCAGTTTGCGCTGCGCATCCGCATTCAACACCGCGCGCTGATGGCAATGCGACTGCAGCAGCGCACGAGCCTCGAGTCGAGGCGGCGACCATCCGTCGGTCTGCGCGAGCAGTTCCGCCAGCGTCTTCGTCTGCCGCGCGAGCCGTTCGGCATCGCGATCGGTCGAGAGCAGATTCGGCATTTCGTCGCGGAATACCGACGCGCAGCTCGGCTCGAGCACGACCATCGGAATGCCGGCGCGAATAGCCGGGCGTAGCGCTTCGAGGATCCGCTGCAGCCGACGCTTCGCGAGATCGAGGAAGCCGTAGTCGTAGAGTGGCCGGCCGCAACAAAGCGGCGCATCCGGCACGGTGATGCGATAGCCGGCTGCTTCGAGCACCCGCACGGCCGCCTTTGCCGTCCCAGGCAAGAAGAAGTTGTTGAACGTATCCGGCCAAAGGATGACTTCGGGAAGCGTCGGATCGCGGCTGCGCACGTGCTCGCGTTCGCGCTGTTTCCACCACTGCTGGAAGGTTTCCGCGGCGTAAGCGGGTGTCTCGCGTTGACTCGTGAAGCCCGAAGCGGCCTTCAGCAGCGCGCCGATGGCCGGTGCTCGCAGCAATGCGTTCACCCAGCCGGGCGCGAGCATGGCAACGCGTGACCAAACATCGATAAGCCCCATCGAATAGGCTGCGCGTGGGCGCAATCGTCCGGCGTAGTGGTGCGAGAGGAACTCTGCTTTGTAAGTCGCCATGTCGACGGAGACCGGGCAGTCATGCTTGCATCCCTTGCACTGGAGGCAAAGGTCGAGTGCCTCGCGGACCGCGTCGCTGCGCCAGCCGTCGGTGATCGCCTCGCCGCGCATCATCTCGAACAGTAGCCGCGCCCGGCCGCGCGTCGAATACTGTTCCTCGCGCGTTGCCTGAAAGCTCGGGCACATCGTCTGACCGCCGAGCTCGCGGCATTTGCCGACGCCGAAGCAGCGCTCGGTTGCGTCGGCGAACGAGTTGCGATCGTCAGGGAAGTGGAAATGCGTGACGACTTCGATCGGCTTGTAGTCGGGTCCGGTGCGCAAGTTCGTATCGAGCCGATACGGGTCGATGATCTTGCCGGGATTCATCCGCCAAGTCGGATCCCAGATCGTCTTGAAGTCGCGAAAGGCCTGGATCACCTCAGCGCCGAACATCTTCGGCAGCAACTCGCCGCGCGCCTGTCCGTCGCCGTGCTCGCCCGACAGGGACCCGCCGTAGGAGAGACAGAGATCGGCCGCTTCTTCCATGTAGGCGCGGAATTTTCGCACGCCTTCCGTCGTACGCAGACCGAAGGTCATTCGCGTATGCACACAGCCATCGCCGAAATGGCCGTACAGCGTATAGCGGTATCCGTAGCGGCGATTGAGCGCGTCGA
>JBCNPL010000422.1:0-3264 GCA_039593375.1 Paraburkholderia sp.
GGGGGCGTGCGGGCCTGCGTCTTGCAAACGCGTGAGATCGCCGCGATTTGCGAGCAAGCGGCGCCTTGAAGGGGCCCATATGCACGTTCTCAACGCCGTCGGCCACGCCCTTTGGATGGCCTTCACGATGCTCTGGCAGATATTCTGGGGGCTGAGCCTCGGTTTTCTCGTGTCCGCGGTCATAGAGGTGATGGTCTCGAAGGCGGAAATGTCGAAGCTGATGCCCGATTCGTCGCCGCGTTCGTTGACGCTGGCAGGACTGCTGGGTGCGGGTTCGTCCTCGTGCTCGTATGCGGCTGTCGCGATGGCTCGCTCGATCGTGCGCAAGGGCGGCGACTTTATCGCTGCGATGGCCTTTCAGTTCGCGGCGACCAATCTCGTGCTCGAACTCGGCATTCTGATGTGGGTGCTGATCGCTTGGCAGTTTGCGATCGCGGAGTTTATCGGCGGGCCGATCATGATCGTGGTGCTCGTGATGCTTTTTCGGTTCTTCCTCAGTGAGTCGTTGAAGAAGCGCGCCACCGAGCAGGCCGATAAAGGCGTGGCCGGCAGCATGGAAGGGCACGCCGAAATGTCGATGAGCGCGCAGGAGGGGACTTGGCGCGAGAGGTTGACGTCAAAGCAAGGCTGGATAGCCGTTAGCCACGGCTACGTGATGAACTGGGCGATGCTGTGGCGCGATATAGGCGTAGGGATACTCGTCGCCGGTGCACTCGCTGCGTGGGTGCCCGATAGCTTCTGGCAGAAGTTTTTTCTCGTTGGTCACCCGATTGCCGCGATGATTTGGGGCGCGTTCGTCGGGCCGCTCATCGCCGTCGCATCGTTCACATGCTCCGTCGGCAATGTCCCGCTTGCCGCGGTGCTCTGGAATGGCGGGATCAGTTTTGGCGGTGTCGCTTCGTTCATTTTTGGCGACCTGATCATTCCGCCGATATTGAATATCTATCGCAAGTACTACGGCGGCAGGATGACGGCTTTCATGCTCGTGACGTTCTATCTGGCGATGGTCGTCGCCGCGCTCGTCGTCGAGGCGATATTCCAGGGAGCAGGGTGGGTGCCGCAGCAGCGGCATACGGCCGTGGTGGGCGCGCAGATTACGTTCAACTATACGACTGTGCTCAACATCGTTTTTGGCGTGGTCTTTATCGTTCTGTCGACAGTTTTCTTCAGGACAGGAGGGCTGGAGATGATGCGGATGATGAAGCGGTGAGGGCCGAAGACCGATTGTCCTCGGTACAATGACTAACCGTATGCGGTCGTCAGTCGGTGCCCAGACAGCAGTTGACGTGCTTCAATACAATGCGCAGTCGTCGCTTGCCGAGGCGAAGCGGCAGCGCAGATCCTTCAAATACGACTCGTCCGTGCAATAATCGGATCTCACAGCCGAATTGCTGCCAAAAGGAGACGTCGATGACCGCATCTGCCGCAGTTTTCGCCATTCTTGCCGCGCTGTGGCTGGGCGCGATGATTCCGGGGCCTAGCTTCGTCCTCGTTGCGCGCAACTCGATCGGCCTGTCCCGCGGCGACGGTCTTGCGACTGCGCTCGGTATGGGGGCGGGAGGCATCTTCTTCGGCAGCATCGCGCTCGCCGGCCTCTACACGCTATTGCAGGCTGTCGAATGGCTTTACATCGGCCTCAAGGTCGCCGGCGGCGCTTATCTGATCTACGTCGCCTCGAAGATCTGGCGCGGTGCGAAGCAGCCGATCACGGTCGACGCCGCGCAAACAACGAGATCGAGCAGCGCGCGCAAATCGTTCTGGATGGGATTGACCACGCAGCTCAGCAATCCGAAGACCGCCATCTGGTACGGCAGTATCTTCGCCGCCCTGCTTCCGCAGCATCCGCCGCTTTGGTGCTACTTCGTGCTTCCTCCGCTCGTATTCTCGATCGAATTCGGGTGGTACACGATCGTCGCGCTCTGCTTTTCGAGCCGCGGCCCGCGCGAGGTGTATCTTCGCGCGAAGAAGTGGGTGGACCGGATCGCCGCCGGCGCCATCACGCTGCTTGGCCTGCGATTGATCCTCAGCGCGCCGAAAGTCGGCATTTGAGAGCGTTGCCTTGCAAACCGTCGCGAGGCTGCAAGCGAATCCGCAGGCCGTCGGCGCTTTTGGTTCCTAGCGCCTCTCCGGGGAAATAGGTCGATTCAAGGCTCCGTCGCCGTCCACCCGCCCCCGAGCGCCTGAAATAACGCTGCCGTATCGGCGAGCCGATCGCTCTGCGCCCGCACCTGATCGAGCGCCGTTTGCAGCGCTTGCCGCTGCGCGTCGAGCAGCGCGGACCGGCTGACTCCGCCCGCTGCATATTGCTCGCGCGTGATCGCATTCGCCGCCTCGGCCTCTCGAGCCGCCGTCTCGCGGGCCTGCAGCGTGCGTGCGTCGTCCTGCACGGCTTGCAGCGCGTCGGCTACCTGCGCGAGCGCTGCCAGAACAGTCTGCCGATAATCGCCGAGCGCAGCCTCATAGGCTGCCTCCGATGACCGCTTCCGTGCGCGCAGTTCGCCGCCATGAAAAATCGGCTGCGTGACATTCAAGCCAAGGTTCCAGATGTTGAGGCTGTCGAGCTCGTCGACAATGCGCGTGCGCTCGGAGCCCGCACCCGCGGCAATCGAAAATTTCGGATAGAGGTTGGCCGTGGCAACGCCTACATTGGCGCTCGCTTCATGTAGCAACGCAAGCGCCGCGCGGATATCGGGACGTTCACGCGCGAGCGTCGACGGTAATGTGATCGGCACGTTCTCCGGTAGATGCAGCGAATCGAGCGTGACAGCGGCGCCATCCGCGTCGGATGGCGGCACGCCGAGCAGAATCGCCAGTTGATGATCGACCTGTGCGAGCTGCGTCGCGAGGGGCGGCAGCGCCGCACGTGTTTGCGCAAGCAGTGTGCGCTGGCTGTGCACGTCGGCCTGCGGGACACCGCCCGCGGCGTAGCGGGATTCGATCACGGAGAGCTGTTGCGCTTCGTCGGCCGCCAGCGCTTCGGTGAGCTCGACCTGTCGCTGCAGCGACGCGCGCCGGATCGCCGCCGCAACGACGTTCCCCGCCAGCGTGAGGCGCGCCGCCTCCAGCTCGTATGCCTCGTAATCGACCTGCGCCCGCAGCGCTTCGAGCGCGCGGCGATTCGCACCGAAGAAATCGAGCATGTAGGACACACTGACCGACGCGTTGTAGAGCGTAAACGGCGAGGGCGGCGGAAAGGCCGTGATGCCGAACGCGGCGATATCGATCTTCTCGCGCGAGGCGGAGAGCGTCGCGTCGATTTTCGGC
>JBCNPL010000423.1:0-3260 GCA_039593375.1 Paraburkholderia sp.
GCCTCTTCGTCCGCGCAAGCCGCACCGAGCAGCTCGAGCGGTTCCGGCAACGCGGGCAGCGCGAGCGCGTCGAGCACCGCGAACGCCAACTCGAGCACGGCCGACGCCGGCAGCGGCACGAGCGCCAGCGACGGCGCCGCGGCGGCGCAAGGCTCGACTCAGGCGAGCGGAAACGGAACGACCGGTGCAAGCGGCACCGGCAAGGGCACGAACGGCAAATCGAGCGACGGGCAGACCAGCGCGGCGCAAAACGCCAACGCCGACGCAGCAAGCCAGGCCGCCGCGGCGGCCGCGGCGGCTCAAGCCCAGGCGCAGGCCCAAGCTCAGGCTGCCGGCGCGGCGGCGCAAAGCGGCACGCAGACGGATGCCGGCGGCACATCGGCTGCCGATGGTGGCGATCCCGCGCTCGCCGGCGTAACAGCGACAGGCAGTGCCAAGCCGGCCAGCACGGCGCCGAAGTCGGTCCGCGACGCGCTCGAAGCCGCGCTCGCCGCGCAGATGGGCACACAGGCAGCAGCGACGGGCGCCGCGGCAACGGCGAGCGCCTCGACGCCGAGCACGGGCACGCATGTGCTCGGCGGCAGCGGCGGCTCGACGACCGGCATGGGCGCTTCACCGTTGGCTTCGAAGGCCCTCGCCTCGCTGACGGGCCAAGGCAGGAACGCGAACGGCGCGTCGACGGCGAACCCGATGGCGGATGCCGCCAAAACCGTGCAAGGGACGACGACCGCGCAAGACGGCACGGCCGCCACCACCGCCGCGCAGGCGCTCGCGGCGAGCGGCGGCGGTTCGCAGGACGCGGCGGCGTTGAAGGGCGTCGCCGACGCGGCGCATGCGGCGTTGACCGATGCGCAGACGGCGCAGGCCGCGCAGGCGGCTCAGACCGCCCAGGCATCGAGCGCGGCCGGCGCCGCGACGACGGCCAGCGCGGCCGCGGGCGCCGCCTCGCTGGCGCCGCCCGTCGGCACCGACGATTGGGAAGACGCGTTCTCGCAGAAGGTCGTCTTCCTCTCGAACGCGCATCAGCAAAGCGCGGAACTCACGCTCAACCCGCCCGAGCTCGGCCCCCTCCAGGTCGTGCTGCAAGTGGCGGACAACCATGCGCATGCACTCTTCGTCTCACAGCATCAGCAGGTGCGCGAAGCGGTCGAAGCCGCGCTGCCGAAGCTGCGCGACGCACTTGAATCGGGCGGCCTGAGCCTTGGCAGCGCCAGTGTCAGCGATGGGTCCGCGGGCCAGGCCAGCCAGCAGTATCGGCAAGGCGGCGGCCGGAACGGCTCGCGGCGGATGGGCGGCGGCGATGCGATCGACGGCGCCATCGATGGCACGCTCGCGACGACGAGCACCGTGCCCACTCGCCGCACGACGGGGCTCGTCGACACGTTTGCCTAAGCAGTCCGGAAAGCATCGGGTCTCGGCGGCATCGCCGCGACCCGCGTGAGGGATGCGCCGCACCGCGCGGCGCGCGCGCGAGTCGTCCGGTTCGAGAAGGCGCGCTCGAAGGGAGCGCACGGTCGATCACACCGGCGTAGGGCCGGTTCACGGATCGGCGCCAAACGGATGAGATGGCGTCGAATGTCCCTTCTTTTCGGCTTATCGTCCGCGCCCCGTTTGGCCAACAATCCATCCTACCGCTCACACGCAACGCATTTTCATGGCATCCACGACCGCAGCCACTCAGCAGACCGTCGCCCCGCCCGCCAAGACAGGCAAGGTGAAGCGCATCGTGCTGATCGTCCTCATCGCTCTCGTCGCGGCCGGCGCGGCTGCGGGCGGGATGTACTTCTTCCTGTCGAAGAGCGCCCCGGGCAAGCCCGCGCCTCCGCCGCCGCCCGCGCCGCCTGTCTTCTTCGCGCTCGAGCCGATGACGGTGAACCTGCTCTCCGACGACGGCCAGCATTATCTGCGCGTGGGCCTGACGCTCAAGCTCGCCGACGACAAGATGCAAGCGCGCCTGACGGAGCACATGCCCGAGCTGCGCAGCCGCATCCTGCTCGACCTGTCGAACAAGCACCCCGAGGATCTCTCGACGCTCGACGGCAAGCGGGCGCTCGCGAAGGAGTTGAAGACGCTCGTCGAACAGCCGACCGATGCGGGCACGCCGCCCGTGCAGGTCGAGGAAGTGCTGTTCACGGAATTCGTCGTCCAGTAAGCGACGCCCTCGCCCGAATGCACGAGACCTGATGCACCGGGCGCCGACCGACGCAACCTGAGCGATCTCATCAACGGACACTAGGGACGAACAAGCGCGATGGGCCACGAAGAGTTCATGTCCCAAGAGGAAGTCGATGCACTCCTCAAGGGCGTTACGGGCGAGTCCGACTCCGCTGCCGATCATGGCGAGAAATCGGGCGTACGTCCGTACAACATCGCCACGCAGGAGCGCATCGTCCGTGGCCGGATGCCCGGCCTCGAAATCATCAACGAGCGCTTCGCTCGTCTCATGCGCATCGGCATCTTCAACTTCATGCGCCGCACGGCGGAAATCTCCGTCGGCCCGGTGAAGGTGCAAAAGTACAGCGAGTTCACGCGCAACCTGCCGATTCCGACGAACCTGAACCTCGTGCACGTGAAGCCGCTGCGCGGCACGTCGCTGTTCGTCTTCGATCCGAACCTCGTCTTCTTCGTCGTCGACAATCTGTTCGGCGGCGACGGGCGGTTTCATACGCGCGTCGAGGGCCGCGATTTCACGGCCACGGAGCAGCGCATCATCGGCAAGCTGCTCAACCTCGTCTTCGAGCACTACACGACGGCCTGGAAGAGCGTGCGCCCGCTGCAATTCGAGTTCGTGCGCTCGGAGATGCATACCCAGTTCGCGAACGTCGCGACGCCGAACGAGATCGTCATCGTCACGCAGTTCTCGATCGAGTTCGGACCGACGGGCGGCACGCTCCATATCTGCATGCCGTACTCGATGATCGAGCCGATTCGCGACGTGCTCTCTTCGCCGATCCAGGGCGAAGCGCTCGAGGTCGATCGGCGCTGGGTCCGCGTGCTGTCGCAGCAAGTGCAGTCGGCCGAGGTGGAGCTGACGGCCGAGCTCGCCGCGATCAACGTGACGTTCGAGGACATCCTCAACATGCGAGCCGGCGACGTGCTGCCGATCAACATCCCCGAGCACATCGTCGCGAAAGTCGACGGCGTGCCCGTCATGGAATGCGGCTACGGAATTTTCAATGGTCAATACGCGCTGCGCGTGCAAAAGATGATCAGCGCGGCCGATACGATGAAGGAAGCTGGATATGAGTGACCTCAACGCC
>JBCNPL010000424.1:0-3250 GCA_039593375.1 Paraburkholderia sp.
GGTTCGCGCGAAGGTGCGGGCCGGTGGCGGCCAGGTCGGCGCGGGGCAGGGGCGCGCCGGCGATTGAAAAAATCGATAGACCGCATCGTTTTTGCGGTTTTCGGGGCTTGAAAACGATGCAGCGGCACTCATGTTGAGTGCAGGTTTGAATTGAGCGGATGGTCGAGCCCGTGAGGCGGCGGCGTCCGAAAGCGATCAAAAGTCAGGAGATTACGAAAAATGGCCAAAATCATCGGCATCGACCTCGGCACCACGAACTCGTGCGTGGCGCTGATGGAAGGTAACTCGATCAAAGTGATCGAGAACTCGGAGGGCGCCCGCACGACGCCTTCGATCATCGCGTACATGGACGACAACGAGATTCTCGTCGGCGCGCCGGCCAAGCGCCAGTCAGTGACGAACCCCACCAATACGCTGTTCGCGGTGAAGCGCCTGATCGGTCGCCGGTTCGAGGAAAAGGAAGTGCAGAAGGACATCGGCCTCATGCCGTACAAGATCGTGAAGGCCGACAACGGGGACGCCTGGGTCGAAGCGCACGGCAAGAAGCTCGCGCCGCCGCAGGTTTCGGCCGAAGTGCTGCGCAAGATGAAGAAGACGGCCGAGGACTATCTCGGCGAGCCGGTCACGGAAGCCGTCATCACGGTGCCGGCCTACTTCAACGACAGCCAGCGCCAGGCGACGAAAGACGCGGGCCGCATCGCGGGCCTCGAAGTCAAGCGGATCATCAACGAGCCGACGGCAGCCGCGCTCGCGTTCGGTCTCGACAAGACCGACAAGGGCGACCGCAAGATCGCCGTCTATGACCTCGGCGGCGGCACGTTCGACATCTCGATCATCGAGATCGCGGACGTCGACGGCGAAAAGCAGTTCGAAGTGCTCTCGACGAACGGGGACACGTTCCTCGGTGGTGAAGACTTCGACCAGCGCATCATCGACTACATCATCGGCGAGTTCAAGAAGGAGCAGGGCGTCGACCTCTCGAAGGACGTGCTCGCGCTGCAACGCCTGAAGGAAGCGGCCGAAAAGGCGAAGATCGAGCTGTCGTCGAGCCAGCAAACCGAGATCAATCTGCCGTACATCACGGCGGACGCATCGGGTCCGAAGCACCTGAACCTGAAGCTCACGCGCGCGAAACTCGAAGCGCTCGTCGAGGAGCTGATCCAGCGCACGGTCGAGCCGTGCCGGATCGCGATCAAGGACGCCGGCGTGAAGGTGAGCGATATCGACGACGTGATTCTCGTCGGCGGGATGACGCGCATGCCGAAGGTTCAGGAAACGGTGAAGGAGTTCTTCGGCAAGGAGCCGCGCCGCGATGTGAACCCCGACGAGGCCGTGGCGGTCGGCGCGGCGATCCAGGGGCAAGTGCTTTCGGGCGACCGCAAGGACGTGCTGCTGCTCGACGTGACGCCGTTGTCTCTCGGTATCGAGACGCTCGGTGGCGTGATGACGAAGATGATCAACAAGAACACGACGATCCCGACGAAGCACGCGCAGGTGTACTCGACGGCGGACGACAATCAATCGGCCGTGACGATCAAGGTGTATCAGGGCGAGCGCGAGATGGCGGCCGGCAACAAGCTGCTCGGCGAGTTCAATCTCGAGGGCATTCCGCCCGCGCCGCGCGGCGTGCCGCAGATCGAAGTGACCTTCGACATCGACGCGAACGGCATCTTGCACGTGAACGCGAAGGACAAGGGCACGGGCAAGGAGAACAAGATCGTCATCAAGGCGAGCTCGGGGCTTTCCGAAGCCGAGATCGAAAAGATGGTGAAGGATGCCGAGTTGAACGCGGCCGAGGATCATCGTCTGCGCGAGCTGGCGGATGCCCGTAACCAGGGCGATGCACTGGTGCACAGCACGAAGAAGGCGCTCGCCGAATACGGCGACAAGATCGATTCGGGCGAAAAGGAGAAGATCGAGTCGGCGCTGAAGGAGCTCGAGGACGCGCTCAAGAGCAACGCGAGCGAAAAGGCCGAGCTCGAGGCGAAGATCGAAGCGGTCGCGACGGCCTCGCAAAAGCTCGGCGAAAAGATGTACGCGGACATGCAGGCTCAAAGCGCGGCGGCCGGCGCCGCGAGCGGCGCTTCGTCCGGCGATGCGAATTCGGGTGCAAGCTCGAGCAAGCCCGAGGACGACGTCGTCGATGCGGAGTTCAAGGAAGTCAAGAAGGACTGAGCTTAACGCTCTATCGCAATGGCGGCCGGCGCCCCTTTGGCTAGCGGGGGCGACCGGCCGGCAAGACGCCTGGCGGACTTTCGGGTTCTCCGGGCACATTTGCTTTATGGGCGGGATGCTTGCTTTGGCCGCGAAACGCGGTGAGGGCGAGCATGCCGGACGAGTCGCAAGACTCCACAGCATGCGAAAGGAGCGGCCGCGCGCGCTGCGCGGCCGGCGGTGAACCGATGGCGAAAAGGGATTACTACGAGGTTCTGGGCGTTGCGAAAAACGCGAGCGACGAAGAGATCAAGAAGGCTTATCGCAAGCTCGCGATGAAGTACCACCCCGACCGCAATCCGGACAACAAGAAGGCCGAGGAAAGCTTCAAGGAGGCCAAGGAGGCCTACGAGATGCTCTCGGACTCGCAAAAGCGAGCGGCGTACGACCAGTACGGTCATGCTGGCGTCGACCCCAACATGGCGGGTGCGGCGGCGCAGGGTTTCGGCGGGTTCGCGGACGCATTCGGCGATATTTTCGGCGACATTTTCGGCCAGGCGGCGGGCGGCGGCGGCCGTCGCGCCGGCCCGCAGGTCTATCGAGGCGCCGATCTGCGCTACAGCATGGAAGTCACGCTCGAGCAGGCGGCGCACGGCTGCGAGACGCAGATCCGCGTGCCGAGCTGGGTTTCCTGCGAAGTCTGCCACGGCTCGGGCGCGAAGCCCGGCACGAAGCCCGAAACCTGCCCCACCTGTCATGGGTCCGGAGCGGTGCGCATGTCGCAAGGCTTCTTCAGCATCCAGCAGACTTGCCCGAAGTGCCACGGCAGCGGGACCTACATTCCCGATCCGTGCCTGCACTGCCACGGCGCCGGCAAGGTGAAGGAAACGAAGACGCTCGAAGTCAAGATTCCGGCCGGCATCGACGACGGCATGCGCATTCGCTCGTCGGGCAATGGCGAGCCGGGCGTCAACGGCGGACCGCCGGGCGACCTTTACGTCGAAATCCACATCAAGCCGCACTCGGTCTTCGAGCGCGACGGCGACGATCTGCATTGCCAGATGCCGATTCCGTTTACCACGGCGGCGTTGGGCGG
>JBCNPL010000425.1:0-3249 GCA_039593375.1 Paraburkholderia sp.
CAATCCGGCCGCGGCGATCGGTCACATTCGATCGATGCTGGCGCGACGCACGCTTTGAGCGACGCCGGCATTCGCTTTTCGACTCTCGATCCGCAGCCGGGCGCCCGCGTCGCCCGGCTGTTTTTTAGCCAAACGGCCGACTGCCACGCGATTGCACTTTTCGATAGCATCGAACGCATTCGTTTGATATCATTTTTCGCTATCGCAGGTGCCGATGAACAGCAAGCACGCCAAAACGCTCGGTGCGATCTTCGCCAAGCCCACGCCGGTGAGTATCGTATTCGCGGACATCGAGGCGCTTGTCGTCGCGCTCGGCGGAGAGGCCCGGGAAGGTGCCGGCTCGCGCATCGCCTTCGAACTGTGGGGCACGCGGAAGTACATGCACCGCCCTCATCCCGCGAAGGAGGCGAAGCGGTACCAGGTCGAAGTCCTGCGAACGTGGTTCAGCGAATTGGGAGTCAGGCCGTGATGAACGTCATGAATTACAAGGGGTACCTCGCGCGCATCGAATACGATCCGCGCGACAACATTTTTGTCGGGCACGTGCTGGGCATAGCGGATGGAATCAGCTTTCACGGCGAAACGGTCGGCGAGCTGACAGCCGAGTTCCACGCGGCTGTCGATCATTATCTGGACGACTGCGCGAGGACGGGGCGTTCGCCGCAAAAGCCCGCGTCAGGCAAGCTCATGCTGCGCATCCGGCCCGAAGTCCATGCGGCCGTCGGCATCGCGGCCGCCGCCGCGGGCAAGAGCATCAACCAATGGGCGGACGAGGCTCTCGAACGCGCGTCGAGCAACTGCCGGACGGCACTGGCGATCTGAGTCGACGTTCGTCGCTCAAGCGGGCACGGCCAACCGGCGTATCTCGTCGGCGAGCGCATCGATCTTCACGGGCTTGACGAGATGCGCGTCGAATCCGGCACGTTCGGTCCGCTCCCGCGTGGCGCCATCGGCATGACCGGTCAACGCGATGGCCGGCGGGGCCGGTGCCGCGCGCCGACGCGCCACCGCCCGAATCCGCTCGAGCACGTCGCAACCGTCTTCATTGCCGAGGGCAATATCGCAGACCACGATGCCGGGCCAGTGCGCCGGCGCCGTTCGCTCGAGCTGCTCCACCGCATCCGCCCCCGACGCCGCGAGCGCCACGCGGGCACCGTGCGACACGAGCGCCGCCTCGAGCGCATCTCGCGCCTCTTCGTCGTCGTCGATCGCGAGGACCGCTATGCCGTCGAGCAACGATGCGGCAACCGGGGCCCGCGCGCGAACTGGAGCGACGGCACCGTCGGCGGCCATCGCAGGCCTGGATTCACCCGACGCGACGGTAGCAACCAGTGGAACCAGCGGCACCACGGGCACGAGCGGCAGCGCGGCGACATACGCGAGGCGTCCGTCGATCTGCGCCGGCATGAACGTCCCGCCGGCCGCACCCAATACCGCCTCGGCAACGGCCGCCTGCTCGTCCGTCAGTTCGGCCGGCTCTTCGCGCGGGCCGAGCACGACGAGCCAGGCACCGTTCTCCGTGCGCTGTGCGCGCAGCTCGACCCGGTGCCCGTATGCGGCGTGCTCGATCTCGTTCGAAGCGAGCATGGCGACGACCCGCTCGATTTCGTCGGTCTCGCCGGTGACGGGCAAGTCGGCATCGGCGATGCTGGTGCGGAACGCGACGCCCCGCGCGGCCGCCTGCGGGGCCACGCGCGCCGCTATCGCCGACGCCAGCTCGCCGATCGTGCGCGGCTGCGCGGCGAGCTTGCGCTGCGTGTGCTCCAGCTCGCCCTGCTCGCGTTGGAGCGCCCACATCCGCGAGTAGACGCCATCCGGGCGCGCGATCAGCTCGTCGTGCGTGCCTTGCTCCACGATGCGTCCGTGCTCCATGACGAGGATGCGGTCGGCGTCAACAACCGTCGAGAGCCGATGCGCGATCACGATCGAAGTGCGCCCTTGCGCAAGCCGGCGAAACTCCGTCTGGATCGCGCGCTCGGAGCGAGTATCGAGCGCCGACGTCGCTTCGTCGAATACGATGATCGGCGGGTCCTTCAGGAAAGCGCGGGCGATGGCGATACGCTGGCGCTCGCCGCCCGACAAGCGCAGGCCGCGCTCACCCACGCGCGTATCGTAGTGATCGGGCAAACGCTCGATGAACGCGTCGAGCTGCGCGGCCCGGGCCGCGCGCACAATTTCGGCGCGCGTGGCTCGCGCCCGTCCGTAGCCGATGTTGTAGGCGATCGTCTCGTTGAAGAGGACCGTGTCCTGCGGCACGATGCCGATTGCTTCACGCAACGTTCGCCGCGTAACCCGGCGCAGATCCTGGCCATCGATCGATATCGTGCCCTGCGTCGGCGGGTAGAGTCGAAAGAGAAGTCTCACCAGCGTCGACTTGCCGGAGCCGCTGCCGCCTACCACGGCGAGCGTGCGCCCGGCGGAAGCCCGAAAGCTGACGTCGTGCAGCACTTGCCGCGCCGGGTCATAGCCGAAGTCCACGTGCTCGAACGCAATCTCGCCCGCGCTGACGACGAGCTCGCGCGCGCCCGGCTCGTCGCGATCCTCATCGCCCGGCTCGCCGCGCGCTTCGCCGAAGCGCTCTCCGGCGAGCACCGAAAACATCCGCTCGACATTGACGAGGGCATCGTTGGTCTCCCGGAAAACGAAGCCGAGTGTGTTGAGCGGCATGCATACCTGCACGATATACGCGTTGACGAGAACGAGATCGCCGACGCTCATGCGCGCCGCCGCGACGTGTTGCACCGCGAGCAGCATCGTCGCGGCGATGCCCATGCAGACGATCGCGCTCTGGCCGACGTGGAGTGTCGTCAACGCGCGCTGATTGCGCAGCCGTGTCACGACCCAGCGTGCGAGCACGTTGCGGTAGCGCTCGGCCTCGATCTCCTCGGCCGCGAAGTACTTGACCGTATCGTAGTTGAGCATGCTGTCGACGAGTCGGCTGTCGGCCGCCGATTCGAGGCGATTGACCTCGCGCTGCACGGCCATTCGCCGGCGCGTGAACACTACTGTGTAGATCCCGTAGGAAACGAGCGTCGCGGCGATGATCCAGGTGAACTCGATCGTCAGGTGAAGCGAGATGATCGCGATCACGGTACCGATCTCGATCAGCGCGGGAAGGATCGTGAAGAGACCGACGCCGAGCAGGTAACCGACGCCGTCGGTGCCCTTTTGCACGTCGCGTACGATCGAGCCGGTCTCGCGCTTGGCGTGAAACCTTGCGCCGAGTCGATGCAAACGGGCGAACGTGCG
>JBCNPL010000426.1:0-3248 GCA_039593375.1 Paraburkholderia sp.
AAACCTGGAACGCGCCGAGCACGCAGATGTCGAGGTGGCCGCCGCGCATCATCGCGAACGAATCGCCATGATGAAAGAAGCAGCCGCCTTCGAGGAGCGTGACGGGCTCTTTGCCGGCGTTGATGAGTTCGGGGTCCTCATGACCTGGCGCGGGCGCCGGGCCCATGCCGAGGAGGCCGTTCTCGCTCTGCAGGAAAATCTCGCGCTCTTTCGGCAGGTAATTGGCGACCTTCGTCGGCAGACCGATGCCGAGATTCACGTAGGCGCCTTCGGGAATGTCTTGCGCGACACGGCGCGCCATGTCGTCGCGGGTCCACTTCTTCATCGATGCCTCCCGCCGGGCCGCCCCAAGGGAGGCATCGGCCCCCTCGGGGGGCAGCGAACGTACGTGAGCGTGGGGGTTGTTCATGTCTTGCTCCTCAGGCGGCGAGCGCCGTCTGACCGGGCACGGCCACGACGCGTTTGACGAAGATGCCGGGCGTGACGACGGCCTCGGGGTCGAGCGAGCCGAGCGGCGCGATCTCGCTCACCTGCGCGATCGTGATCGACGCGGCCATCGCCATGATCGGTCCAAAGTTGCGCGCCGTTTTGCGGTAGACGAGATTGCCCCAGCGGTCGCCGCGATGCGCTTTGATGAGGGCGAAATCAGCCTTGATCGGATACTCGAGCACGTAGTGCTTGCCGTCGATCTCGCGCGTTTCCTTGCCTTCGGCCAAGAGCGTGCTGTAACCGGTCGGCGTGAAAACGGCGCCCAGTCCGGCCCCCGCCGCCTGGATGCGGACGGCGAGATTGCCTTGGGGTACGAGCTCCAGCTCGATTTCGCCGGCGCGATAAAGCGCGTCGAAGACCTGCGAGTCGGCTTGGCGCGGAAACGAACAGATGATCTTGCGCACGCGCCGCGCTTTCAGCAGCGCCGCGAGCCCGAGCTCGCCGTTGCCGGCGTTGTTGTTGACGATCGTGAGGTCTTTCGCGCCTTGCGCGATCAATGCGTCGATGAGCTCGGCGGGCTGCCCGGCTGTGCCGAAGCCGCCGATCATCACGGTGGCGCCGTCGAAGATGCCGGCCACGGCTTCTTGCGGCGAGGAAACGGTCTTGTCGATCATGGTTGAGCTATGGCGCTCGAGCGAGCGCGTTCGTCGCTGTCGGGATGGTCCTCAATGTAAGGGCGAGCCCGGGTGACGGTCAAGGGCGATTATCGAAAGATGGTTCGGTGATCGAACAAAGGCGGGCAGGCGGGAATCGACGTCCAAGCCGATGCCGGCGGGGTCATTCCGCGCGGCTTGCGGCGCGATCGCGCGGCGTGCCACGCTTGTTCGATCACCGAACGGATCGACTAAAATGTGGCGAGCTACCGCGCAGGAATCTGAAATGAACGACCCGCTTCACGCGCCCGCCACCGCGACGGCGCACGCCGCACCTGACACCCCCGTCGACCCACCCAGCGAATCCGATCCGGACTTCATGACCTCGCTTGCGCGTGGCCTCGCCGTGATCCAGGCGTTTTCGCCGCAACGCCGCGTGCTGACGATTTCGCAAATCAGTCAACGTACCGGTATTCCGCGCGCCGCCGTCAGGCGCTGCCTGCATACGCTCGGCAAGCTCGGTTTCGTCAGCGCCGAGGACGGCCGTAATTTTTCGCTGCGTCCGCGCATCCTCGCGCTCGGCCACGCGTATCTCGCGTCGACGCCGCTCGCGAACGCCGCGCAGCCTGTGTTGCGCCATATCAGCAATACGCTGAACGAATCGAGCTCGGTGGCGATTCTCGACGGCGACGAGATCCTCTATATCGCGCGCGCGTTCACCTCGCGAATCATGACGATCGACCTGCATGTCGGCAGCCGCTTGCCGGCCTACTGCACGTCGATGGGACGCGTGCTGCTGTCCCAACTGCCGAGCGATGAGCTCGACGCTTACCTGCAGCGCGCGAAGCTGATCCAGCACACGCCGAATACGCTCGTGTCGAGCGACGACCTGCGCGCAGCGCTCGAATCGGTGCGCCGCAACGGCTACGCCGTGAACGATCAGGAGCTCGAAATCGGTCTGCGCTCGATAGCCGTGCCGATCGCGGCCCCGAACGGCCGCGTGGTGGCCGCGCTGAACGTCGGCGCGCAAGCCGCCCGCGTATCGGTTTCGGAAATGGAGAGTCGTTTTCTTCCCGTGCTGAAAGACGGCGCGCGAGAACTTGGCCTGCTGCTGGCCTGATACGTCGTTCGATGCGCATCTCGCGGCTCTTGAAATCCGCGGCGCCGTTCCTATTTTTTGTTTCGCTCGGGCAGTGACGCACGGTCGTTGCTGCCACGTGTTCGTTTTGTTTGCCGGTGCTCCGGCAGGCAGGGGCGTGTCGTCCCTTTTGCCTACGTTTCGCGCCAGGAGGATATGACCATGAGCGACTTCTATTTTGGAACGGACCTGTTCGGCGAGTTCGATCGTTTGCAGCGGCAAATGGCGAGCTTGTTCGGCGGCTTCCCGTCGAGCATTCGCGCGATGCAGCTTTCCACTTTTCCGCACGTGAACATCGGTTCGACCGACGATTCGATCGAGATCGTGGCGTTCGCGCCGGGCCTCGATCCGTCGAAGATCGAAGTGTCGATCGACAAGGGACTGCTCACGATCAGCGGCGAGCGCCAGTCCTTGCTGCCCACCGCGGGCGAGGAAACACGCATCTACGCGCAGGAGCGCTTCGCGGGCACGTTCCGCCGCGTGATCGAGTTGCCGCAGGCCGCCGATCCCGACAACGTCCAGGCCCGTTACGAGAACGGTTGTCTGATGATCACGGTCGGCAAGCGCGAGTCGTCGAAGCCACGCGTCGTGGCGGTTCACTAATCGAAGGAGGACTGATCATGAGCGATACCACCCAATTGGCGCAGCGCGATCGGCGTTCAGTCGGGCCTCGTGACGGCGCCGCGGTGCGTCCCGTCAAGGTTACGCCGGCCGTCGACGTCTATGAAGACAAGCAAGGCATCACGCTCTGGGCCGACTTGCCGGGCGTGAGCAAGGACAAGCTCGAAATCAACGTGCACGACGGCAACCTCTCGATCGAAGCTGAGGCTGTCGTGGCGACGCCGGCCGGGCTCCGTGTGCAGCATGTCGAGATTCGCGAGCCGCGTTTCGCTCGAACGTTCACGCTGAGCCCCGACCTCGATACGTCGAAGATCGAGGCCGAACTGCGCGACGGTGTGCTGAAGCTGACGATCCCGCGGCGGGAGGAAGCGCGCCCGCGGCGCATCGAAGTCAAAACGAACTGAGCA
>JBCNPL010000427.1:0-3246 GCA_039593375.1 Paraburkholderia sp.
GGCCGCACCTTCACGAGCCCCGCATGCTGGCCCGTTCCCTTGAGGAAAAAGCGCTTCAGGCGCTCCGTCGAAAGCGGCTTCACCTGATCGAGCGAATAGACGCCGGCCTCGCCCTTTGCGAGCACTTGCGTGTCGAGATCGGTCGCGAGGATCGTCGCCTGCCGCGCGGCCGAATCGCCGAGCGCCTCGACGAGCGTCATCGCGATCGAATACGGCTCCTCGCCCGTCGAAGCGGCCGAGCACCAGATCGAGACGGGTTGCGGGCGGCGCTTGACGAAGTCCGCGAGAATCGGAAAGTGATGGGCCTCGCGAAAAAACGCGGTCAGGTTCGTCGTGAGCGCATTCGTGAAGGCTTCCCACTCGGCCGGATCCTGCTCCGACTCGAGCAGATCGAGATAGCGCCGGAAGCTGTCGAGCCCCCGAGCACGCAGTCGCCGCGCAAGGCGACTGTATGCCATGTCGCGCTTATGATCGGATAGCGAAATGCCGGCGCGCCGATAGATGAGTTCGCGGATGCGCGCGAAGTCGGCCGACGTGAACTCGAAATCGCGATCGCCAAAGGCAGCGCGCTCGGCAAAGCCGGAGCCGGCTGGCTCGACCCCATCGGGCCGCTCGGATGCGCGCGCTATCGTCATGGTGCTACTCTCGTGTCGTCACTTCGTCGCTTGGTGTCTTCGTCGGGGCGCCCGCGCCATCGTCTTCGTCTTCAGAACGTTTCCCAATCGTCGTCGGAGGTTTTGCTCGTCGACACCGCCGCAGCCGGCGCCGGCTTCGCAGGCTGCGCGACGCTCGGCTTGGGGGCCTTCGTCGGCGCCGGGCGCGTGGCCGCCGCGGCGGTGCTCGGTGCGGCCGATGCCGACGCGGCCTCGGCTTCGTGATGCGGCTGCGCGGCTTGCGCGCTTGCCTGCGCAACGTTTGCCTTCGCCGTCTGCGAATCGTGCGATGCGTTCGCGGCCGACGCCGTCGAACTGGACGGGCGCGACGACGCGCCAGCGGAAACACGCGACACGGCGCCGGCAGGATTCGCGGACGGCCGCGCCAGCTTGCGCGCAACCGCCGTCCGCGCCGTCTTTGCGGTTTGCGCCGCGGGCGCCGCCGGCATTGCATGCGCCGACGACGCACGTGCGCTCACGGGCGCGCTCGCGTTGACACGCCAGTGGCTCACCTCGGCCTTCAGTTGCCGCGTCTGCTCTTCGAGCGAGGCCGCGGCCGCGGCGGCCTGCTCCACGAGCGCCGCGTTTTGCTGCGTCACGTCGTCCATCTGCACGAGCGCGCGGTTGACCCCTTCGATCCCGGTCGACTGCTCCTCCGAGGCCGCGCTGATCTCGCCCATGATGTCGGTCACGCGGCGCACGGCCTGAACGATCTCCTCCATCGTGGAGCCCGCGCGGCCGACGAGATCGGAGCCGCTCGCCACCTTGTCGGCCGAATCGCCGATGAGGGCCTTGATCTCCTTCGCCGCCGCCGCGCTGCGCTGCGCGAGGCCTCGCACTTCGCCGGCCACGACCGCGAAACCGCGACCCTGCTCGCCCGCGCGCGCCGCTTCGACGGCCGCGTTGAGCGCGAGAATGTTCGTCTGGAACGCGATGCCTTCGATGACGCCGATGATGTCGACGACCTTGCTCGAGCTCGTCGCGATGTCCTGCATGGTCGTGACGACCTGGCTCACGACCTCGCCGCCGCGCATGGCGATATCGGACGCGTTGACGGCGAGCTGGCTCGCCTGCCGTGCGTTCTCGGCATTCTGGCGCACGGTGCCCGTGAGCTGATCCATGCTCGACGCCGTCTGCTGCAGCGAGGACGCCTGCTCCTCGGTGCGCTGCGAGAGATCGGTGTTGCCCATCGAGATCTCGTGCGCTCCGACGTCGATCGATTCCGCGCCGCTCGCCACCGCCTTCACCATCGATGTAATGCTGTCCTGCATCTTCCTGATGCCGGCGAAAAGACGGCCGACCTCGTTCTTGCTCGTGACTTCGACGGGGCGCGTGAGATCGCCTTCGGCGATGCGCTCGAAGTGTTCGATCGCGTCGTCGAGCGGCTTGACGATGAGGCCGCGCAGCGCCAGGCGAATGACGACGATGAGCACGATCGCGAGCACGCCGATGCCGACGATGAGCGACTTCATCAGCGAGATCTGCGCTTCCGCGTCCGCGCGCAGCTGCTCCACGTGCTGCTGGCGCGCCTTCACGACGCTGCTCGCCGTTTGGTCGAACGCGACGAACATGGGGCTGATCTTCGTATCGGCGATCGCGTGGTAGCCGGCCATGTCTCCGGCTCGCACGGCGGCGAACTCGGGTTCGACGCCGTCATGCGTGAGCGCGGCGTAGCGCGTCGAGAGTTCGGCCAGCAGCGCGGCATCGAGTCCTGTCTTCGGCGCGTTCTGGAACGCCTGCCATGCTTCGCCGGCTTTACCGAAAAGCTCCTGCGCCCGATCGAGAACCTTCTTGGCCTCGTCGGCGTTGTTCGCTTCGGTCAGCGCGCGAAAGCGGTCGAGCGCGATACGCGAGCGCAGCAGATAGGCGCTCGTATCGTCGAGCGAGTGGATCGCCGGCAAATCGTCGAGGGCGAGCGCGTCGAGCGAGCGGCCCGCTCCCGAGAGCGCGGTGAGCGCGAGTGCGCCGACGGCGAGCGTCAGCGCGAGGAACACCGCGCCCATCGCCGTGAGCGTCGTGCGAATGGACCAGTTGTGCAGCATCTCTCGAATCTCCGTGTCTTGCTGGCGAATGCGGCACCGGCCGCGCCCGTCGTTGTCGCGGGCGCGACGCGCGTGTTTATCCCGCGATGGCGTCCATCAGCGCCATTTCCTTGCTGGTCATCAGCTTCTCGATGTCCATCAGGATCAGCATGCGGCCATCGACGGTCCCGAGGCCGGTCAGGTATTCGGCCGTCAGCGTCGCGCCGAATTCAGGCGCGGGCATGATCTGGTCGGGCGTCAGCGTGAGGACGTCCGAGACCCCGTCCACGACCATGCCGACGACGCGGTGCGCGACGTTGAGAATGATCACGACCGTTTGATGGTCGTACTCGACGCGACCCAGGTGAAACTTGATCCGCATGTCGACGATCGGCACGATGATGCCGCGCAGATTGATGACACCCTTGATGAACTCGGGCGCATTCGCGATGCGCGTCACGCTGTCGTAGCCGCGAATCTCCTGCACTTTGAGAATGTCGATACCGTACTCTTCGGCGCCGAGCGTGAAGACGAGGAATTCCTGTCCGGCCGCGTCGGCCTGCTGCGCGTCC
>JBCNPL010000428.1:0-3230 GCA_039593375.1 Paraburkholderia sp.
GAGGAGCGGCGCGCCGTTCGCGTCGTGCTTGCCGACGACGAGCGGGCGCGAGCCGGCGACGCGATTGTAGAGATGATCCTTGATCTGCTGCTCGACGACGGGGCCTTTTTCCTCGATGACGAGCACTTCGTCGAGCCCTTCGACCAGCGCATCGAGACGCGTCGTTTCGAGCGGAAACGAGAGACCGACCTTATAGATTCGTACGCCGGCGGCGTCGAGGTCGGCGACGGAAAGGTCGAGCCGGCGCAGCGCTTCCATCAGATCGAGATGCGCCTTTCCGCACGTGACGATGCCGACGTTCGCGCGCGGGCTCGTTGCGATCCATTTGTCGATCGCGTTCGTGCGTGCGAAGGCTCGTACGGCATCGAGCTTGGCCGCAAGGCGCGCTTCGATCGTGAGGCTCGGCAAATCGGGCCAGCGGTTGTGCAGGCCGCCGGCGAGCGGCGTGAAGTCGACGGGTGCGCGCCATTCCGTCGTCAAGGCATCGAGATCGACGGTCGAACCCGATTCGACCGTTTCCGAAATCGCCTTGAACCCGACCCAGGCCCCCGAGAACCGCGAGAGCGCGTATCCGTAGGCGCCGAACTCGAGCATCTCGGCGACGTTTGCCGGGTTCACGACGGGCATTTGCCAAGCGATCATCGCGAAGTCGCTTTGATGCGGCATCGACGACGAGACGCATCCGTGATCGTCGCCTGCCACGACGAGTACGCCGCCATGAGGAGACGATCCATAAGCGTTGCCGTGCTTGAGCGCGTCGCCCGCGCGGTCGACGCCGGGCCCTTTGCCGTACCACATCGCGAATACGCCGTCGACGGTGCGCGCTTCGTCGGCTTCGACCCGCTGCGTGCCGAGCACAGCGGTGCCGCCGAGCTCTTCGTTGATCGCGGGCAGAAAGCGGACTTCGTGCGCGTCGAGCAACTTCTTCGCTTTCCATAGTTGCTGATCGACCATGCCGAGCGGCGAACCGCGATAGCCGCTCACGAAGCCGGCCGTATCGAGCCCGCTCGCACGGTCGAGCCGACGCTGCGTCAAAAGAATACGGACGAGCGCCTGGGTGCCCGTGAGAAAGATGCGCCCGCGCGTGGCGGTCAGGTTATCGGTGAGCTGGTAGTCCGACAGGGCGGGTACGCCGTCGATCGGAAGGCGGGCTGTCATGGCGAGGTCTCCTCGTGCACTTGCGCATCTCGCGAGAGCGGGCCGCGGCGGCGCATCAGCCGAGCGGCGGTCCGGAAACCTCCATTCTTTCCCGTCAAAAGCGGACGATTTTTGCTATATCGATTGCTTGTCCGTCACGTCTTGGCGGTTTTTGCGCGGGGGAGCGCTTTGCGGAGATAAATTTTCTTCCTCGGGCGTAAGCGCAACGACGTCGTGAAAGTGCTCGTAGTCGATATGCCGCACGCCGTCTTCGTCGTCATAGAGGAGGTCGACGAACCGATGCCGCCAGCGGATCTGCTCGTGCGACCAGGTGTAGCGGGTTTCCATCAGCTGTGTCGTCGTTTCGTCGGCCCCTTCGAGATAGATCATCAGCGAAGCGTTGCTAGCGGCGAGGCTTTCGGCGCTTTCGCCATAGAGGGGGCTCGTCTCGTCGATGACGTGCATGAGGTTCCATCCGAGCAGGAAGATCGGATGCCGATCGCGCACGAGCGTCAGATCGGTGATGCGCCAGAGCGAATAGTTTTCGGGTGTCGACTGGCGACGCATGAGCCGCAGCTTCGCCTCGGCTTCGACGATCACGTTCTGGCGTGCGTTCGCGGCGCGCACCATGAGCGTCGGCCGGCCGTCGAGCGGGCGCACGATGGCGTAGCGCGAAAAAATGATGCGCGCGCGCGGACGCGAGAACCGCACGAAAATGAGACCCGTTGCCAGCGCGATGCCCGACATGCCTATGAAGATTTCGAGCGTGGCGACGACGTGCGCGTAGACGGTCTGCGGATGCATGTCGCCGTAACCGACGGTCGCCAGCGTCTCGACGCTGAAGAAGAACGCGCCGAGAAAGCCGGGTGGCGATTGATTGGCGATCGGCGCCGATCCGCCGAGATAGAGCAGGGCGAAACCGGTGTTCAGCAACAGAAAAAGAGCGGCGAGCGCACCGAAGAACTGAGGCCAGGACGCCGTCAACGCCCGGTGATAGACATCGAGGAACACCGGCTGCGGCATGTTGTGCGTGACGACGGTGCCGGTTTGCGTGCGCAACGTGCGGCTCGTGCGCGCGCGCCGCCGCCCGCCGCGCGCACGGCTCATCTTCGCGCCCGTATGGACGTCCGTCTCGCTGGGTTGCTGCGTCGATCGCATGGCGCCGGCCTGGGGTTCGTCGGGCCAGAGCGTACCACGTCGCCGGTACTCCGTTCGCTTTCGCGAGCGCGGCGGTCGCCGGGTATCAGGGAAACGCCTTCGGCTTCGGCACGCCGGCACCGCGCTCGATATCGGCGATCGCCTGCTGGTGGGCCGCCTCGAGCGCATCGGCTTCATGCTCGTAGCCGCTGTCGCCGCCGACGGTCGTCCATCTTTGCACCGGCTTGTCCTGGTGGCGGATTTCGTACTCGGCGTCCCAGTGCGCGCCTGCCAGCGGAATCGGCCGCACGTGGATCGAATAGACACCGTAGAGATAGAGTTGCTCGTCCATTTGCGTCTTCCTTTGCCTTGCCGCGGCGAGCGGTCGGGAATGGGGCGAGAAACGTGCCGGAAACGGGGCCTTGCGTGACTCGCGCCGATGGGGGCGGCTACAGCTCGATGTCCCCGAGAATCCGGTGAGCGAGCGCCTTGCCTTCCTCCAACGCTTCCGACGCCGTCGCGTTCGGCGTCTCGACTTCGTAGGCGGTCGTCTCGCGCTCGGTCGCATCGTCGCGCGCGAGCGACACGACGCCCTGGAATTGCCCGTTGGCAAGCTGGCGCACCGTCACGGTCGCCGTATAGATGCCCTTGGTATAGGTGACGTCGCCCATGATGCCGCTCCTCTCATGTCGAGTGGGTCCATTGCATCGTAGCACCGGTTCGCGAAGCGTTCATGTCTGACTCCGGCCTCCGACTGCGGCGGAGCAAAAGGACGCGGCGATGGCCGACGGCCGAAGTCGGATGGATCAGGCGTCCTGCAACAGTGCGACCACCTCGTCGACCGTCGGCGAATGCGCGCCCGCGTAACGGCATGCGGCGGCGCCGGCCGCCAGCGCGAACGACAGATGCTGACGCCATTCCTCGTGCGGACGACGCATGAGACTGAAGAGCAATCC
>JBCNPL010000429.1:0-3219 GCA_039593375.1 Paraburkholderia sp.
CGCTTGCTGCACGACGAAGCGCGCGTTGCGAAAGAGCGTGTTGCCGCCCGAGTGGTCATAGTGCAAGTGCGTGTTGATGACGATATCGACATCCTCGGCACGCCAGCCGACGTATTCCTTCAGTGCATGCTCGAGCCGCTCTTCGGGCGCCTGCTCACAAGGGCAGACGAAGCTCGAGACCCATCCGGGATCGTGAATGCCCGTATCGACCACGATCTTTTTCGTGCCGCCGACGATCGCCGTCGACCAGACGGGAACGCGCAACTGCTGGCCGTAGTGTCGGCCGTAGACGAGCGAGGAACGATCGACGGTAAGCCAGCCTGTCGGCATTGCGACGACCTTGAGAGACGGAATACTCACGTTTTCGCCTCCCCTCAAAAGTTGACTTCGCTCGCGCCTTTCAACGCGAGCATCGCGCGCGCCTCTGCCGGAGCGGCAACGTCGAGCGAGAGGCCTTCGATCACTTCACGAATCTTCCTCACCTGCGCGGCGCTCGATTCGGCAAGCTGGCCTGGACCTAGCCAGAGCGAATCCTCGAGCCCCACGCGGACGTTCGAGCCTTGTGCGACACCGATCGCACCGAGCGGGATCTGATTGCGCCCAGCCCCGAGGATCGACCAGACGTAATCGGCGCCGAAGAGTCGGTCAGCGGTGCGGCGCATATGCATCAGGTCCTCGGGGTGTGCGCCGATCCCGCCGAGCAGGCCGAACACGCTTTGCACGAAAAACGGCGGCTTCACGATCCCGCGATCGACGAAATGCGCGAGGTTGTACAAATGCGAGATGTCATAACACTCGAATTCGAATCGCGTGCCGTTGGCCGCGCAAGACGTGACGATGTACTCGATGTCCGCGAAGGTGTTCTTGAACACGAGATCGCGGCTCTTCTCCAGGTGCTCGCGCTCCCACTCGTGCTTGAACTCCTTGAAGCGGTTCAGCATCGGATAGAGCCCGAAGTTCATCGAGCCCATATTCAAGGAAGCGACCTCGGGCTGGAAATGATGCGCGGGGCGCAGCCGTTCGGCGACCGTCATGTGCGGACTGCCGCCCGTCGTGATGTTGACGACGGCGTCGGTTTCGGCCTTGATCCGCGGCAAAAAGCGCTGAAACACCGCGGGGTCTTGCGTCGGCCGGCCGTCGCTCGGGTCGCGCGCATGCAGGTGAAGGATGGCCGCCCCCTCGCGCGCGGCCGCAAGCGCCGCGTCGGCGATCTCGTCAGGCGTAACGGGCAGATACGGCGACATCGACGGCGTATGGATCGCCCCGGTCGGCGCACAGGTAATGATGACTTTGCGTCTCGCTGATTTCGTCGTCATGGTGTCCTCTATGCTCGAGTCGAATGAAAACGATGCCTCCCCCCTACAGCACTTCGACGTTGCCGCAGACGGAGATGGCCTGCCCCGAAATGCCCATGCCGGCGGGCGAGCAGAGAAAGAGCGCGGTTGCCGCCACCTCCTCCGGCGTCGTCATCCGGCGCAGCGAAATCTTGGCGAGGTATTCCTGCTCCATCTCTTCGTATGGCAGGCCTAGCTTCTCGGCCCGCGCGGCGATGACGCGCTCGATGCGCGGCCCCTTCACGATGCCGGGCTGAATCGCGTTGACGCGAATCCCGGCGGGTCCGAGCTCGATGGCAAGACTCTTCGTGAGGCCCACGATCGCCCATTTACTAGCCGCGTACGGCGTGCGGTACGCATAGCCGAGTCGGCCGGCGACCGAGGACAACGCGATGATCGAGCCGCCCTCGCGGGCATCGCGTAAAAGCGGCACCGCTCGCCGTGCGAAATAGAATTGCGCGTTCAGGTTGATGTCGATGGTCCGGTCCCACTCGGGCGGATCGAGCTCGTCGATGCCGCCCGTCGGTCCTGCAACCCCGGCATTGTTGACGAGCACATCGAGACCGCCCAACTCGCGCGCCGCGTCGCTGAAAACGCGCTCGACGGCCGCCCGATCGGCTACGTCGGCCTGCGTTCCAGTGATCGCGCGGCTTTCCGGACCGTTGCGTAGTGCCTCGATCGCAGCCTCGCTGACATCGCATACATGGACACGCGCACCCGTTTCGACGAACGCCTTCGCGATCGAAAGTCCGATACCGTCCGCTCCTCCCGATACCAGCACGCGCAAGCCCGCACGCGGACGCATCATCGCAAGCACTGTCATGCATCGCCTCCTTGGTTGGCTACTCGTCACCCCAGTTACTTAGGACTACTAAATTTCATTTTTATCGAACATGCCGTTGCGCGGCGGCTCTGCTTTTCCCGCGCCCGCCGCTTTCCCCGATCCGCCCGTTTCCCGACTCGCCTCAGGCGCTCGCCGCAGCCTGCCCCTGCAAGCGTTCGCTCATATCGGCGGCGGCCTCGCGGATATCCTGTTCGATGCCCCGCCGCGCAAGTCCCCCATCGCGACACCGCAACGCATCGATGATGATCTTGTGCGCGACCATCGAGCGGCGCATATGCGCCACATCGGGTGTCACGAGATTGAGGAAAGGACCAATCCGCATCCAGAGACTCTGAATCGTGGCCAGTGTCAGTTCACTTGCGCCGTGCGAGTAGATCGCAATGTGGAACTCGAAATTGCACCGCAAGTAGGCGGCCGACTCGCCGGCTTCCGCGTGCCCGTTCATCGCATCGAACACTTGCTGCAACGCTTCGATGTGTTCCTTCGGCATGCGTGTCGCGGCGCGCTCCGCGACGCAGCCCTCGAGCGCGGTGCGCACGTCGCGCAGTTCTTCGAGCAACTCGAGCGTCATCGGGGGAACCATCAGCGCGCGGCCCGGACCGTCGACGAGCGCGCCTTCGGCCTGCAGCCGCGTCAGCGCGGCCCTGACAGGCATGGTCGAAGAGCCGACCGCATCGGCTACGCCTCGAAGGCTCAACAACTGCCCCGGCGCGAAGCGCCCCGTCATGATCGCTTCGCGGAGTTGCGCATAGACGCGGCCCGCCATCGTCTCGCGAGCGACGAGTTGCAGCGGCGGCAGTTCAGTGGCAGACGAACGTCCCAACTTGCTTCACTCCCGACAAGGTAGCGGCGGCGCAACAAGCGCGCCCGACTGAGATCTGCGATGTGTGATCACACCTGGCAGATGCAGTTTGGTTGCTCGATGGGCGAGAGTCAAACTAGGGAAAACGCGAACGGCGCGATCCGACAGCCGTCGGGCGCTCCGGAGGGCAGCGCGGCCGGAAATCCGCCGATCGTCGGGAATAAGCGGCCTGCGCCAGT
>JBCNPL010000043.1:0-13908 GCA_039593375.1 Paraburkholderia sp.
CACGCTCGCGGTGCTGCTTGCCGCCGTCAATGTGTTCGGCGGCTTCCTCGTGACGCGCCGCATGCTCGAGATGTTCAAGAAGAAGGAGCCGAAGAAGGCAACGAAGGAGGGCGCATAAATGAGCATGAATGTCGTTACGCTGCTCTATCTGCTTGCGTCGATCTGCTTCATCCAGGCGTTGAAGGGGCTTTCCAATCCGAAGAGCGCGCGCGCGGGCAATGTCTTCGGCATGGTCGGGATGGCGATCGCGATCCTCACGACGATTGCGCTCATCGTCAAGGAGGCGGCGCTCTTCGGGTCCAACCTCGGGCTGGGCCTCGGACTGCTCTTTGCCGCGCTCGTCGTCGGCGGGGCGATCGGCGCGTTCGTGGCCGCGCGCGTCGAGATGACGAAGATGCCCGAGCTCGTCGCGGCGATGCACTCGCTGATCGGCCTTGCCGCCGTGGCGATCGCCTATGCCGTCGTCTACGAGCCGGCCGCCTTCGGGCTCGTGCCGCCCGACGCGCCGTATGCGGGCTATCTTCCCTACGGCAACCGGATCGAACTCTTCATCGGCACGTTCGTCGGCGCCATTACGTTCTCGGGTTCGGTCATCGCGTTCGGCAAGCTCTCCGGCAAATACAAGTTCCGTCTCTTTCAAGGAGCGCCCGTCGTCTATCCCGGCCAGCACTTGCTGAATCTGATGCTCGCGCTCGGCATGCTCGGCTTCGGCATCATTTTCTTTCTCACGCAGTCGTGGCTGCCGTTCATCATCATGACGCTGATCGCGTTCGCGTTGGGCGTGCTCATCATCATTCCGATCGGCGGCGCGGACATGCCCGTGGTCGTCTCGATGCTGAACTCGTACTCGGGGTGGGCGGCGGCGGGCATCGGCTTTTCGCTGAACAACGCGATGCTGATCGTGGCGGGCTCGCTGGTCGGTTCGTCGGGTGCGATTCTCTCGTACATCATGTGCCACGCGATGAACCGGTCGTTCTTCAACGTGCTGCTTGGTGGCTTCGGAGCCGAGCCGGGAGCGGCGGCGAAAGGTGGCGGCGAGCAGCGGCCCGTGAAATCGGGCTCGGCCGAGGATGCCGCGTTCATGCTCGGCAACGCGGAGACGATCGTCATCGTGCCCGGCTACGGGCTCGCGGTGGCGCGCGCTCAGCATGCGCTGAAGGAGTTGACGGACAAGCTCATCGAGAAGGGCGTCGACGTGCGCTATGCGATCCATCCGGTGGCAGGCCGCATGCCGGGGCACATGAACGTGCTGCTCGCGGAAGCGGAGGTGCCGTACGATCTCGTCTTCGAAATGGAAGACATCAACAACGAGTTCGGACAGACCGACGTCGTGCTCGTGCTCGGCGCGAACGACGTGGTGAACCCCGCCGCGAAGAACGATCCGAAGTCGCCGATCGCCGGCATGCCGATCATCGAGGCATACAAGGCGCGCACCGTGATCGTCAACAAACGATCGATGGCAGCCGGCTATGCGGGGCTCGACAACGATCTCTTCTATATGGACAAGACGATGATGGTCTTCGGCGATGCGAAGAAAGTCATCGAGGATATGGTGAAGTCGGTGGAATGAGGGCGGGCGGCGGGAGCGCTGCCGCGGTGCCCTACCTGGGTTCGCATGCCGCGATGCCCCGGGGTTTCTAAGCCGACGGCGTCTCGACACGCCTCAGATAGTCGGCGAGCCGCCGCCCCTCCACATCGGGAAACGGCTCTTGCGGCGTGACGTCGGTCATGCGGGAGATGTCGAAATTGCGGAAGTCGGAGCGCAGCTCGCACCACGCTCCGACCGTCCATTGCCCGCCCCAGTAGACGAGGCTGAGCGGCCAGATGCGTCGCTGCGTCCGTGCGCCTTTCTTGTCCTCGTAAGAGAGGCTGACGACGTGATGTCTGTCCACGGCGCGATGAAGTGCATCGATGTTCTCGGAGAACTGCCGGTTCACGCGATAGGACGGCGCGAATACCGCGAGGCGCTCGATCGTCGCCCGCTTGTCGGCCGGCATCGCCGAAGCGATTTTCGCGAGCGCGCTTCTCGCACCGCTCGCGAGTCCCGCGCCGCCCCAGGTCTCGATCATGCGCGCGCCGGCGGCCAGCGCGGCCAGTTCGTCGGCCGTGAACGTCAGCGGCGGCAGGCTCGCCGAACGGCTCAGCCGGTATCCGATGCCGGCCTCACCCTCGATCGGCACGCCTGACAACTGCAAGTCGCGCACGTCCCGATAAACGGTGCGCGGCGAGACGCGGAGCCACTCCGCCAATTGCTGCGCGGTCGTCAACCGGCGGCCGCGCAAGAGCTCGGCGATTTGAAACAGACGATCGGCACGGCGGCTCATGGCAGGTTGAGTGATCAGCGCAGTGTCGACGAGTGGAGTCCCACCCTGTTGCCCTCGCTGTCGACGAAGAAGCCAATATAGCCGTAATTGTTCGGCAACTCCACCAGGGAGCCGACTTGCTTGCCGCCCGCTTTCGCTACGCGATTGAGCGCGGCTTGGACGGACGGCTCGGCATTGAGGTAGACGAGCACCCCGGCATTGGTTTCGGCCGGGCGCATCTGGCCGGGATTATGGACGATGCAGCCGCCCGTTGCATCGTCGTCGTGCGCGAAAAGCGCCATCGGCACACCACCGACAACCTCGCGCGGCAAATCCGCGTCGAGGACGGCTTCATAGAAACGAACGGCGCGCTCGAAATCCATGGCCGGGATTTCGAACCAGTTGATCACGCGAGTGGCAGTAGCGCTAGCAGTAGCAGCAGTCATGACAGTCTCCATCGAGAGCGGCGGGGTGCCGCAAGAGCAACGCTCAGGCGCGCCGAACGGCAAGTGAAGCGCAGCGAAGTGAATGGAATTTTGAGATAGCGCTGCTGACACCGTTCTGTCAGCAGAATGTCCGCCGCTGCGATGACGCCGACAGCCGGACGAGTCGCGTCGTTTCGTTTTTTTGTCAGGACCGCTTAAAACCGAGCGGTCGAATCCCGTTCGTTGCCGAGATGAAGAGAAGAAGACGCACGAGCGATTCGCGCGTCGGGCAGGTGGGGTTCGCCGACGACTCGGTCAGCGTTTTGCGGGGGCGTCCGTGTTGTCGGCCCGCGGGCCCTTCACGCTGCCCGCGACGAGGTCGAAGCGAAAAAGCCGGCATTCGAGTGCGCCGTTGAAAAGCGGCGTCTTGGCCGACTCGCGCAGCCGCATCTGGCCCGGCAGCTTGCGGTCGGCCGTCAGCACGAAAGCGCGCCAGCCCGCGAAGCGCTGCTTGAGCGCGTCGCCGAATGCCTGAAAGAACTCGGCGTCGGCGGCATCGGGTTGCGCACGCTTGAAGCCTTCGTCCAAATCGCGCTCACGTTCGCGCGTCTCGCCGCGCGGGCCGCGGCCGCGCACGGCGATGCGCTCGCCGTAAGGCGGATTGGCGACGATGATGCCGGGCGTCGCGCAAGGCGGCGCGATGACGCGCGCATCGAGCTGCTTCAGAGGAAGCGGCGGCAAGCCCGCTCGCTCGAGGTTCGCGCGCGCCTTGACCAGCATGTCGCCCGAAATGTCGCTGCCGAACACGAGCAGATCGTCAGGACGAGAGGCGCGCGCCGCGCGTTTCGCGTCGATCGCGGCGACTTTCAGCGCCTGCCATGCCGTGATGTCGTATTGCTTGAGCTTCTCGAAGCCGAAGCGACGCTCGACCCCCGGCGCCACTCCGAGTGCGATTTGCGCGGCCTCGGCGAGGAAGGTGCCGCTGCCGCACATCGGATCGTAAAGCGGCGTGCCGGGCGACCAGCCCGTTTGCCGGAGGATTCCGGCCGCGAGGTTTTCGCGCAACGGCGCGGCGCCTTTGTCGAGCCGCCAGCCTCGCTTGAAGAGCGGTTCGCCCGAAGTGTCGAGATAGAGCGTGCACTCGGTTGCCGTGAGAAAGGCGAAGACTCGCACGTCCGGCTGCGCGGTATCGACGCTCGGCCGCGCGCCGCTCACGCCGCGCAGGCGATCGCAAACCGCGTCCTTCACGCGCAGCGTCGCGAATTCGAGGCTGCGCAGCGGCGACTTGATGGCGGTCAGGTCCACGCGCAGCGTCTCGTTCGCCGAAAACCATTTCTCCCATTGCTGCTCGGCAGCGAGCGCATAGATGTCGTGCTCGTTGCGATAGGGCCGCTCGGCGATTTTCAGCAGCACGCGGCTCGCGATCCGCGAATGCAGATTGGCTGCCATTCCGGCCGCCCAGCCGCCGCGGAAGTGAACGCCGCCCGGCACCTGGGCGCCTGTCTCGAGGCGCGGCACATCGGCGCCCGTCAGATGGCGGGCGCCGATTTCGGCGAGTTCGGCGGCAAGCGCCGCTTCGAGACCGCGCGGGCAGGGAACAAAGAAATCGAACGGCGTGGGGGAGGACATAAAGCGAGGCCAGCGTGCAAAGCCGTCATTGTACGCGGGTCGCTCGCGTACTCCCGTCACGAGCGGCGCGTGGCCTGGCTGGCCTGAAGCCTTCTTGCGCCGGTGGCGAGCACCGGCGCGCAAGTACCTGAGCGAGCGCTACGTCGCGCCGGCGCCGACCTTGCCTGACGCTGGCTTGCTCGTGGCGCACTGCCCGCTCACTGCCGACGGCGCGCCTCGGCCGGAAGCCAGTGTACGGACCGCCGCCGCGATCTCGTCGGCCATTTGCGCGACCGCTTGCCGGTGACCCTCGACGAGAGCCGCGTAGCCGGAACCGACGGCTGCCTGGGCGAGCGTGCGGCACGTCAGCACCGATTCGCTGCCGACCTTGCGCACGCTCCATACCGCATCGAGCAACGCGTGCGAGCCGGGCCATGATTCGAAGCGACGCACGTTGACGGCGATTCGGTAGACCGGCACGCCGCTCGGATACGGCGCGCCATAGACGTCGAACGTGTCGAGGCGAGCGGCGAGGTCTCCCGAAAGCGCGCGCCGGATTTCGTCGGCCGGCGGCGACACCCATCGCTCCTGTTCGAGCACGTCGACGCTCGCGCCGCCTGTCTGCAAGACTAGCTGATTGCGCGCGACTTGCGACGGCACGTCGACGGGCGGCACTTCGATCAGAAAGGCGGGGCTCGTCGCGCGTGCGACCGCGGCCGCCGCTGGTGTCGCCGCCGCTGTGGACGGGGACGAGGACGCAGTGGACGAGGACGCCGGGCCGCCCGGACCGAGCGTATAGAAGTGGCTCGGCGGCGAGGCGCAGGCCGCCAGTGCCGCGAAGCTCGCGCAAAGCGCGAAGCGAACGAAGGCGCCGTATGAGCGCGAGGGTCGAAGAGACTTCACGGGTTCGTATCCTTTGCCTTGCCGCGCAACAGCGATTCAGGGTGGCGCTCGAGGTAATCGGCGAGCGCGTTCAGCGACTGCAACGTCTGCGTGAGCTGGGTCAGTGCCTGATGCACGTCCGATTGCATCGGAGAATCCTGCTGCAATGTCGCCTGCGCGGCGCCGAACGTCTTTTGCGCTGCCGCCAGCGTATCGCGTGCTTGCGGCGCGACCTCTGTGTCGAGCCGCTTGAAGAGGCTGTCGGCGTTCTTCAACGTGCCGTTCAGGTTCTTGCTCAGTTCGTCGAACGGGATCTTGTCGAGCTTCGTCGCGATGTCAGCCAACTGAACCTGCAGCTCTTCGAGCGTGTTCGGCACGGTCGGCAGCGTGAGCGGCGTCGCGTCGGGATTGAAGGCGACGTGCGGTGCGTTCGGGAATACATCGAGCGCCACATAGAGCTGGTTCGTCAGCAGGTTGCCGGTACGCAACTGCCCGCGCAGACCGCGCGATACGAGCTGCGTGAGCAGCGTCCTGTCCGCATTGGGGCCAGACTTCGCGAGCGCATCGCGGAATCGCGTGCCGAGTCGGTTCGGATAGAGGTTCATCGTGACGGGCATCGTGATGCTGCGCGTCTTGGGGTCGTAGTCGACGCCGATGTGCGTGACTTCGCCGAGCTCGATGCCGCGGAAGTCGACGCTTGCACCGGGAGAGAGCCCCCGCAGCGACTGATTGAAGTTCATGACGACCGAGAAGCCCGGCCCGTCGGGTTCGCGCATGGCCGTCGATTCGCTGGAGGCGAGGCGGAACGTCATGTTGTCGGGCGCTTCTTGTCCGACTGCCTGCCCCGGCGGAGACTGGAACGCGAGGCCCCCGACGATGACGGTCGCGAGCGATTGCGTGTTGAGCTTGAGTCCGCTCGAGTCGAGCCTGAGGTCGACGCCGCTCGCATGCCACCAGCGCGAGTTCGTGCCGACGTACTGATCGTAGGGCGCATCGACGAATACCTGAACCGTGACGCCCTTGCCGTCCTTGTCGAGCGAAAAGCCGACGACCTGTCCGACTTGGACGCGCCGATAGTAGACGGGCGAGCCGATATCGATCGAGCCGAGCGAATCGCCCTGCAGCGTGTAACGCCGCCCGCGCTGGTCCCCTGTCACGGCAGGCGGCGTTTCGAGACCGTTGAAGTCACTCTGGCCAATGTGCGAGCGGCCCAAATCGACGCCGATGTACGCGCCCGAAAGCAGCGTGCCGAGGCCTGACACGCCGGTCGTGCCGATGCGCGGCCGCACGACCCAGAAGCGCGTATCCGCGACGGCGAAATCCGAAGCCTCCTTCGCGAGCTGCACCTCGACGATGACGCGCGTATGGTCCTTGGAGAGACGGATCGTCTTGACGGTGCCGATGTCGACATTCTTGTATTTGACTTTTGTCTTGCCGGCCTCGAGGCCCTCGGCGTTGGCGAAGCTGATCGAGATCGTCGGGCCGCGGTCGACGACCGACTTCACGACGAGCGCGATGCCGATCAACGCGGCAATGAGCGGCACGACCCAGACGAGCGACGGCAGCCAGCCGCCGCGGCGAGCGGTGACCGGCTCGGGCAGCTCGGGCGGCAGACCGGAGCCGCCGTTCGAGCCGCCGTGCGGATGACCGGGCTCTTGATTCGGGCTGTTCATAGCGTGGTGTCCTGATAGTTCCTCTGTGTCCCTTCGAGCTCGTTCTCGTCGGCGCCGTCCCAGATGAGCCGCGGATCGAACTGCATGGATGCGATCATCGTCAGCACGACGACAGCGGCGAACGCGAGCGCCCCCCAGCCCGCGGTGATGACGGCGAGCGACCGGAAGCGCACGAGCGCGACCGTCAGCGTGATCACGAATACGTCGAGCATCGACCAGCGGCCGATGCGCTCGATGATTCGGTAGAGCTTCGCGCGTTCGTGCGCGCGCCAGCTCGAGCGGCGCTGCGCCGTTGCCGCGAGCAGCGCCAGCACGGCGAGCTTCAGCATCGGCACCAGGATGCTCGCGACGAACACGATGATCGCGAGCGGCCAGTCTCCCGATACCCAGAAATAGACGACACCGCTCATGATCGTGTCGTCTTCGTCGCCGAACAGCGACCGCGTGTGCAGGATCGGCAGCAGATTGGCCGGGATGTAGAGCAATGCCGCAGCGATCAACAAGGCCCACGTGCGCATGATGCTGTCCGGATTGCGCTGATGCAGCGCCGTGCCGCAGCGAGAACAGCGCTGGCGCGCGGCACCCGGACGTTCCGCCCGCTGCGGGCTTGGCGCGACGCGGCGCGCTTCGACGTTGCCGCACGCATGGCAAACGATCAAGCCCGCGCTTGCCGCCGTCACGTATCTCATCGTCGCTCGATGCCCGTGGACGACGGATGCGCGTCCGCCCAGGCTTCGTTTCGGCGCGCCGTCAGGCTATCGGCCATGTCCCACAGCACGCGCGGATCGAAAATGACGACGACGGCCAACATCAGCGTGAGCCCGCCGAACGCGAAGAGCGCCGCTTCCGGAACGACGCGGGCAAGGCTCGTCATTTTAACGATTGTCACGAGAATGCCGAGCATGAGCACTTCGATCATGCCCCATGGGCGCACGAATTGAACCGCACGCAGGACCGAATTGAAGCCGGGCGGCACGACGCCGGCGCGGATCGGCAGTAAGACGTAGAGCAGCGCGACGAGCTCGACGAGCGGAAAGAGGATCGTCGAGCAGAACACCAGCACGGCGACGATCTGCATGTCCTCGTTCCAGAGCGCGACGAGCGCGCCCATCAGCGTGGTTTGAGACGTGATGCCGTTCAGCTCGAGCTCGACGATTGGAAAGCCTTGCGCGATGAGGAACGTGATCAGCGCCGCCATGGCGAGCGCCGCGATATGCTCGATGTGCGTCGAACTCGAGCGGGACAGGACGGCGCCGCAACGCGGGCAGCGCGCATTCGCCTGCTTCGAATGGTGAGGCTTGCGCAACAGTGCGTCGCATTCATGGCATGCAATCAGATTCAGGCGATCCATAGGCAACGGTGCGCCGCCCGAACCGGGGCGGCGGTGACGAAGAGACTCGAGGCGATGCAAACGGGCGGCAAACCCGCGCCCATCTTAACAAATGGCTTGATGCGTGGCCGTTCCGGACGATTTTCGGAAAGACGCGACCACATGCGCGTCGGCGATGCGCGGAATAGACTTCCCTTTGTCCGCGTTTAGCACTTGTCGTTCCCGGTTTCGGTTTTTCGCAAGAATGGGGGCCACACGGTTGTTGCGCTTGCGGTAGCATGGCGGCCGTACGCGATGGAGCCGCCGCGCCTGCCTCGCGAAGTAAGTCCCCAATGGGGACGCGCCGAACGAAACAGACTGACTGATTGACCCGATATCCTGCCATGTCGACTGAAAGCCGGCCCTCGCGGCCATCATTTTCGCAGTCCGATGCTTACACGAGCACCGCAATCACCTTTCATTGGGTTATCGCGCTACTCATTGTGAGTGCTTTTGCGATCGGCCTCGTTATGACGAGCATTCCCGGATTTACGCCCGATAAGCTGCGCTATTTCTCGTGGCACAAGTGGATCGGCGTGACCGCGTTTGCGCTGATCGTGCTGCGGATCGTTTGGCGGCTGACGCACAAGGCCCCGCCGCTGCCCGAGCACATGCGCGGCTGGGAGCGCGCATTGGCGCATGCGGTGCACGGCCTCATCTATCTGCTGATGATCGCCGTGCCCGTTACGGGCTATCTCTATAGCTCGGCCGCGAACGTGCCCGTCGTCTACCTCGGCATCGTGCCGTTGCCGCGCATCATCGCGCCCGATCCGGCGCTCAAGGCGATCCTCAAAACGACGCATATCACGCTCGACTATTGCCTCGCCGCGCTCGTCGTCGTGCATGCGGCGGCGGCGCTCAAGCATCAGTGGCTCGACCGCGACGGACTGCTTTCGCGGATGATCCCGTTCCTCAAGTAATCCCGCTACCAAGTGACCTTTGAAGAGTGACATCGGAATGAAAGCTTCGTTCTATCGCTACATGCTGGCCGCATTCGCGGCCGCGACGCTGGCGGCCTCGGGGGCCGCGCTGGCCCAGGTCGATGCCGCCAAGAGTTCGATCATCGCGACATCGAAACAGATGAATGTGCCCGTGGACGGCAAGTTCACGAAGTTCACGGCCCAGGTCAGCTTCGATCCGGCGAAGCCGGCGGCCGGCAGCGCGCAGTTCAGCGTCGACGTGAGCAGCTACGACCTCGGGGACAAGGAATACAACGATCAGGTGGCCGGCAAGGACTGGTTCGACGCGAAGACCTATCCGCAGGCCACTTTCGTCTCGAGCGCGATCGCGCCTGCCGGCGGCAACAAGTACAACGTGACGGGCAAGCTGACGATCAAGGGTAAGAGCCAGACCGTCGTCGTGCCCGTAACGGTCGCGCAGCAAGGCGCCAATCAGGTTTTCGACGGCTCGTTGCCGATCAAGCGCTCGGCCTTCGATATCGGCACCGGTGAGTGGAAGGATACCTCGGTCGTCGCCGACGACGTCGTGATCAAGTTTCATATCGTCGCGGCTGCGAAGAAAGGCTGATCGAGATCGGCACGCTCGCGCATTGTTTGTTCAACGTTGCCGCCCGTTCGGCGGTGCTTGCATCAGGAGAACCGGTTGTGAAAAAGAATGTTCTTATCGCCGTTGCCGCATTGGCGACGACGCTGTCGGCTAACGTGTTCGCCGCGGATACCTATCAGCTCGACCCGAACCACACGTACCCGAGCTTCGCGGCCGATCACTTCGGCGGATTGTCGATCTGGCGCGGCAAGTTCACGAAGACGACGGGCACGGTGACGCTCGATCGCCAGGCAAAAACGGGCACGGTCGACGTGACGATCGACCCGGCCTCGATCGATACGGGCAATGCGAAGCTCGACGAACATTTGAAGAAAGACGAATTCTTCGACGTGACGAAGTTTCCGACGGCGACGTACAAGGGCACGAAGATCAAGTTCGATGGCGACAAGCCTGTTGAAGTGATCGGCGAGCTGACACTGCACGGTGTGACGAAGCCCGTCGACCTGAAGATCGACTCGTTCAAGTGCATGCCGCATCCGATGCTCAAGCGCGAAGTGTGCGGCGTCGAGGCGAGCGCCGATTTCAATCGCGCCGATTTCGGGCTCGATTTCGGCCAGAAGTACGGCTTCAACATGGACACGAAGCTCGAGATCCAGGCTGAAGGAATCAAACAGTAAAGTAGCAAACGGCGCGGTTGGCGCATGACGCGCCCGGATCGGCCAATAAAAAACGCTTCGAGGCAGTGCGCCCGAAGCGTTTTTTTTGCCCCCGGCTAGGGGAGCATTCCATCCGCTGCCGACTTCAGACTTGCGCGCCCGCGTTCGGATCGTTCGGATCGTGGCGCTCCCGCTTTTCCTTCAGCAGATCTTCGCGCTTTACGCCGAGCCACATCGCGAGCGCCGCGGCGACGAATACGGACGAGTAGATGCCGAAGAGAATGCCGATCGTCAGTGCGAGAGCGAAGTAGTGGAGCGTCGGGCCGCCGAGGAAGAACATCGACAGCACCATCATTTCCGTACAGCCGTGCGTGATGACCGTGCGGGACATCGTGCTCGTGATCGCGTGGTTGATCACTTCCATGACGGTCATCTTGCGCTCGCGGCGGAACGTTTCGCGAATCCGGTCGAATATGACGACCGACTCGTTGACGGAGTAGCCGAGCACCGCGAGCACCGCCGCGAGCACCGACAGCGAAAACTCCCACTGGAAGAACGCGAAGAAGCCGAGAATGATCACGACGTCGTGCAAGTTGGCGATGATGCCCGCCACCGCGTACTTCCATTCGAAGCGGAACGACAGGTAGATCATGATGCCGACGACGACACATGCCAGCGCGAGCAGGCCGTTCGTCGCGAGCTCCTTGCCGACCTGCGGGCCGACGAACTCGACGCGTTGCAGCTTCGCGGCGGGCTCTTGCTGATTGAGCGCCGTCATGACCTGCGTGCTTTGCTGCGCCGACGAGAGGCCAGTCTTCAGCGGCAGACGGATCATCACGTCGCGCGAGGTTCCGAACGTCTGCACTTGCGCGTCGCCATAGCCGAGCTTGCCTAGCGTCGTACGTACCGGCTCGAGTTGCGCCGCCTGCGGGTACTGCACCTCCATGACGGTGCCGCCCGTGAATTCGACCGACAGATGCAGCCCGCGATGCAGCAGGAAAAACACCGCTGCGAAGAACGTCAAAAACGAGATCGCGTTGAAAATCAACGCGCGCTGCATGAACGGGATGTCTTTGCGAATGCGGAAAAATTCCATCGTTTCTCTCCGGGCCGCTACCGGCCCTGTTGTCCCTTGGCGGCCCTTGCGGGCCCCCTTGCTTCAGCGTGTAAGCGCTCGGCCTCCAGCCGTCAGCGGGACGAGTCCGGTTTGCGCGAGGCCGCGGCTTCGCGCGCGCGATTGCGCAACTGCGGTTTGCCCTGGCGTGTGCCGCGGTTACCGCCCTTGGAGGTCGATTGCGAGCCGATCGGCGCCGCCAGCGCCGCCGTATCGCTGCCCGCGTCCGCGCCGCCGAACGCACCGGCTCCGGCGGCAGCCGCCCCCGCCGCGGCGGGCCGCCAGACCTGGCCGATCGAGAGCGTCTTCAGCTTCTTCTTGCCGCCGTACCACCAGTTCACGAGCCCGCGCGAGAAGAACACGGCCGAGAACATCGAGGTCAGGATACCGATGCAGTGCACGACGGCGAAGCCGCGCACCGGGCCGGAGCCGAACGCGAGCAGCGCGAGGCCGGCGATCAGCGTCGTCACGTTCGAGTCGATGATCGTCGCCCAGGCGTGCGCATAGCCGTTCTGGATCGCGAGCTGCGGCGGCGCGCCATTACGCAGCTCTTCGCGCACGCGCTCGTTGATGAGCACGTTCGAGTCGATCGCCATGCCGAGCGCGAGCGCGATGGCGGCGATGCCGGGCAGCGTCAGCGTGGCCTGCAGCAACGAGAGCACGGCGACGAGCAACAGCAGGTTCACGGACAGGCCGATGACCGAAACGACGCCGAAGAGCAGATAGTAGGCAACCATGAACACGGTGATCGCGGCGAAGCCGTAGACGACCGAGTCGAAGCCCTTCTTGATGTTGTCGGCGCCGAGGCTCGGGCCGATCGTCCGCTCTTCGATGATATCCATCGGTGCCGCGAGCGAGCCCGCGCGCAGCAACAGCGCGAGGTCGGCGGCGGCCTGCGGCGTCGGCTGTCCCGTGATCTGAAAGCGGTCGCCGAGCTCGGACTGAATCGTCGCGACTGTCAGCACCTGGCCCTTGCCCTTTTCGAACAGCACCATCGCCATCGGCTTGCCGATGTTGTCGCGCGAGACGCTCGCGACGGCGCGGCCGGCGGACGAGTTGAGGCGGATGTTGACGGAGGGGCGCTGGTGCTCGTCGAAGCCGGCCGATGCGTCGATGATGCTGTCGCCCGTGAAGATCACCTGCTTGCGCAGCAGCACCGGCGTCTGATTGCCTTCGGTGAAGAGTTCATCGCCGGGCGGCACCGGCTCGCCGGGGGCCGGATGCGTGTTGACCGGATCGGCGAGACGGGCCTCGAGCGTGGCCGTGCGGCCGATGATTTCCTTCGCCTTCGCCGTATCCTGCACGCCGGGCAGTTCCACGACGATGCGATCCGAGCCTTGCTGCTGGATCACGGGCTCGGCGACGCCGAGCTCGTTCACGCGGTTGTGCAGCGTCTGCATGTTCTGCTTGACGGCGGCTTCCTCGACCGCCTGCTGCTGCGCGGGCGCGAACGTGCCGACGAGCTCGACGCCGCCGCCTTGCGACGCGGGCCGCGTGTTCCATTGCAGCTCGGTGATGTTGCGCGAGAGCTGCGTGCGCGCCGTATTGGCGACGTTCGCATCGGCGAAGTTCACGACGACCGACTGGCCGACGCGGTTCACGCCGCCGTCGCGAATGTTGTTGTCGCGCAAGTAGGTGCGCGCGTCCGATGCATCGGCGTCGAGCCGCTTGTTCAGCGCCCCCGCCATGTCGATCTGCATGAGGAAGTGGACGCCGCCGCGCAGATCGAGCCCGAGGTACATCGGCAGCGCGTGGAGCGCCGTCAGCCAGCGCGGCGAGGCGCTTTGCAGGTTGAGCGCGACGACGTACTGGGGATCGGACGGATCCGCATTCAGCGTCTTTTGCAGCACATCCTTCACGTGCAACTGCGTGTCGGTGTCTTTCACGCGCACGCGGATGTTCGCGTTCGCCGCGCCGTTGTCGAACGTCACGTCGTCGGGCTTGATCCGATTGGCCGCGAGCGCGGCTTCGACCTTGTCGAGCGTCGAGGCATCGAGCTTGACCGTGGCCTTGCCGCTCAGCACTTGTACTGCCGGCGCTTCGCCGAAGAAGTTGGGCAATGTGTAGAGAAGGCCGATGGCGAGCGCCACGGCCATCACGACATATTTCCAGAGGGGATAACGATTCATGGCATTCGCCGTTCGGGGAGGGGCGTCAAGGCGCCGCGTCCCGCGTCTTCATGGCCGGTGTCGAGGCGCGCGGGTGAAGCCCGGCGCGCCGTCCGGCACGCGAAGGCGCGGGAGGCAGTTTCAGGCAGCGATCGAAACGATGATCGAAGCGACATGGGAGCGACGCGGCTTCAGAGCGATTTGATCGTGCCCTTCGGGAGGATCGTGGTGACAGCGGCCTTCTGCACGAGGATCTCCGTGCCC
>JBCNPL010000430.1:0-3216 GCA_039593375.1 Paraburkholderia sp.
ATGATCCGCGAGAGCGTGTCTTCCAGCGAGCGATCGACCGGCTCGACGTTGGGCAGAGGGAGTGGACTGTTCATAGGCGATAGCGGTGGGTCACAAATCACGCGAGAGCGCCGGCACGAGCGCTTCATAGCCGTTCTGCTCGATCAGGACGAGCGGATAGCCGAATGCACGGCTCGCGCGCGCGGGTGTCAGCACGTCCGTCACCGGTCCCGCGAGGGCGGCACCGGCGCCATCCATCAGCAACGCGTGCGTGGCGAAGCGGCGTGCGAGATTCAGATCGTGACACGAAAACACGATCGTGCGCGCCTCACCTTTCATCCAGCTGACCAGTGCGGCAAGACAATCGATCTGATGATGGAGATCGAGGTGCGCGAGCGGCTCGTCGAGCAGCAGCAGCGGCACATCCTGGCTCAGCGCCGCTGCCAGCGAGACCCGCTGGCGCTCGCCGCCCGAGAGCGAGAGCACGTCGCGTGCCGCGAGCGAGCCGAGCGAGAAGGCCTCGAGCGCCGCGTGAGCGGCAGCACGATCGCTGTCGGCCTCCCAGCCCCAGCCGGTGAGATACGGATAGCGGTTCAGGAGAACGACATCGAGCACGCTTGCGCTGAACGCGTCGTGGGTGCTTTGCGGCATCAGCGCGCGGCGCCGCGCGAGCCGCGCCGCCGGCCAGGTGTCGAGGCGCTCGCCGTCGAGCTCGATGTGCCCCGCCGCGGGCCGCAGGAGGCCGGCGAGCGTCGAGATCAGCGTCGTCTTGCCGGCGCCGTTGGGCCCCGCGACGCACCAGATCTCGCCCGCGCCGAACGTCTGACTGAAGTCTTCGAGCAGCACGCGCTCGCCCGCGCGCAGCGCGAGTGCCTGCGCCGATAACGCGCCGTTCGTCCGCGCCACGTTCATCCGCGCCTCCCGACGAGCATCCAGAGAAACGTCGGCACGCCGATCATCGCCGTCACGACGCCGACGGGCAACTGCGCGGGCGCGACGACGGTGCGCGCGACGAGGTCGGCGCCCATTACGACGATACCGCCCGCGAGCGCCGAAGCGGGCACGAGCATGCGCTGGTCGTTCCCGAACGCAAGCCGCAACGCATGCGGCACGACGAGGCCGACGAAGCCGATCGTGCCCGCCGTCGTCACGGCGACGGCGGCCGCGAGCGACGCGACGAGATAGATGCGCAGCCGCAACCGCGCCGCCGGAACGCCGAGCGCCGCCGCAAGCGCTTCGCCGCGCACGAGCACGTTGAGTTGCGGCGCCACCGGCAAGCTGACGCCTACGGCAACGACGAGCGCGACGACGGCTGGCCACGGCGCGCCCGCGCCGTTCAGGTCGCCCGTCAGCCAGAACAGAATGCCGCGCAGGCGCTCGTCGGGCGCCAGCATCAACAGCAGCGTGACGATCGCGCCCCAGCCCGTCGCCAACACGGCGCCCGTCAGCAAGAGGCGTGGCGAAGCCTGCTGCGCCTCGCCGCGCCAAAGGTCGCGTCTCGCGAGACCCAGCACGAGCACGATCGAGAACAAGGCACCGGCGAACGAAGCCGCATCGACAGTCCACCATGCCGCGCCGGCGAGCAGCGCGAATATCGCGAACGCCGCCGCGCCGCCCGATACGCCGAGCACATAGGGATCGGCGAGCGGATTGCGCAGCAGCACTTGCAGCAGCGCGCCCGCAAGCGCGAGCAACCCGCCGCAGGCGAATCCCGCGAGCGCCCGAGGCAGTCGCAGCGTGCGCACGATTTCCGCACCGACGTCGGCGCCGGCGCCGCGCCCGTGCGCGAGCGCGGCGAGCGCGCGCCAAGGCGTCATCTCGATGCTGCCGAGCGTCAGCGCCACGACGAAGATCGAGAGCGCGCCGAGCGCGAGCGCGAGCCAGATCGCGGCTGCGCGCCTGCCGCTCATGGCCGGCCGTGCTAGCGAGCTGCGGCGATTCATCTCAGTTCGACCCGTTACTGCTGTTGCCAGCCGATCGTGATGAAGGCGCTGCGCCTCGGTGTGTTGTAGCTATACGCGAGCTCATAGTTCTTGTCGAAGAGGTTCTCGATTTGCGCGCTGACGTACCACGCCTTCGTGATGTTATAGCGCGCCGAGAGGTTGACGAGGTCGTAGCCCCCGAGCTCGACGCCGTTGTCGTCGCGCGCGCCGCTCAGGACCCATTCGCCGCCGACGCGCCACGCGCCGATCGAACGGTTCGCCGAGAACGACGCGAAGCGCCGAGCGCGCCTCACGAGATCGGTGTCCGTATCCTCGTCGACAGGATTTTGCACCGTCAGCGCGGCGCGCACGTCGGTCTTGCCGAGATGGCCGCTCCACGAGCCTTCGAGCCCCTGCACTTTCGCGCGGCCCACGTTTCGAGCGACAAAAAAGAGCCCGCCTTGCGTCGACACATAGTCGATGAGGTCGGTATAACGCGTTTCGAACGCCGTGAGCCGCACCACGCCGATCGTGCCCGATGCGTACTGGAGCGCGGCCTCGGCCGAATGGCTGCGTTCCGGCCTGATCGACGAATTGCCGCTGCCGGGGAAATAGAGGTCGTCGAAACTAGGGGCGCGAAAAGCGCTCGAGTAGCTCGCCGTCGCCTTCCAGTGCTCGGTGATGTCGAACCCATAGCCGAGATAGTAGGTGTTCGCGCCGCCGAAGTCCGAGTATTGATCGCGGCGCACGTTGGCCTGGATCTGGCTTGCGCCGAAGCGGCCCGCGTAGCCGGCGAAGAATGAGTTCACATGGCGATCGGGTGCGGCGAAGATATCGGAAGCGAGGCTCTGGTCGAGCCGTTCGTAACCCATTTGGAGCTTCTGACCGGGGGCGAACTTGAAATCGTTCTGCCACGTGTATTGACGATTGTTCGTGTCGAAGCGATTGTTGTAGACGCCGTTCGTCTTGACGATGGAACGATCGTCGCCCTCGGCCACGGTGACGTGCGTCGTCCACCAGCCGGTCAGCTTGCCGTTCGCGAACACCGATGCCTGGCGCACCTTGCTGTAGAGGTTGTTGATATCGGTCGGCACGCCGTATGCATTGTCGTAACTGTCGTTGCCGTCCGACTGGAAAAAGCGCACGCCAGCATCCCACTTCTCACCGAACTTGTGGCGCAGCGTCGCCGCCACGCTCTCGTTCAGATAGCCGTTGGCATTCGGATTCGCGGCAGGCACGAGCGCGGGATCGATCGACGAAAAGCCATCGGTCTTGTAGCGCGACAGGTCGACGCTGAACGTAGTCTTGCCGTCCT
>JBCNPL010000431.1:0-3214 GCA_039593375.1 Paraburkholderia sp.
GCTACATCGAGCTGATCCGCAACACACCGGTGCTGCTGCAGATCTTCATCGTCTTTTTCGGGTTGCCTTCGCTCGGCGTCCACCTCAGCGCATACTCCGCGGGCGTGATCGCGCTGGGCGTGAACGTCGGGGCCTATATGGCCGAGGTGTTTCGCGCCGGCATCCAATCAGTGCCGCGCGGGCAAATCGAAGCGGCGACGCTGCTCGGCCTCGAGCGATCGCAAATTTTTCTCACGATCGTCTTGCCGCAGGCGGCGCGCGCCGTGTACCCCGCCATCGTCAACAACCTGATCCAGTTGCTACTCGGAACATCGCTGCTTTCGGCGATCGCGCTGCCCGAGCTGACCGGCACCGCCATCGTGATCAACTCCCGCACCTTGCTCTATATCCAGACGTTCTCGGTCACGCTCGTCGCTTATCTGGTCCTGAGCAATTGCCTGTCATGGCTTTCCGAGCGAATCGGCGCGCGTGTCTTCCATCCGCCGCTTGCCATGCCCAAACGCACGCGTCGTAGCTTTCTATTTCTGCGTCAAGCAAAACGCGCTTGAGGCTCTAACCGGAGACCGCATATGTCGACGGATCTTTTGACGTCGAGCCTGCCGATCCTGCTTCAGGGTCTGGCGGTCACGCTTTTGCTGTCACTCGCGGCGATCGCGGGCTCGACGATCGCCGGGCTGCTGGCAGCCGTGCTTCGTACCTTCGGCCCGTGGGGCACGGAGCGCATCGCGAAGCTCTATACCGAACTGTTCCGGGGCACGCCTGTCCTCATTACGTTGATGTTCATCTATTTCGGCGTCTCGTACTTCGGGTACGCGATCGATGTGTTTGCCGCCGGCGTTGCCGGCCTCAGCATCTATCAAGGCGCCTACATCGGCGAAATCTTCCGCGCGGGCATTGAGGCCGTGCCAAAGGGACAATGGGAAGCCTCCCAGATCCTGGGCCTTACGAGGAGCCAAACCTTCTTCTCGGTCGTGCTTCCGCAGACCGGCAAGATCGTCTTGCCGCCGTTGATCGGGCAATACCTATCCCTCATCAAGGATACGTCGATCGTCAGCATGATCGGCATGTCGGAGCTGATGCACGGGGGCCAGGCCATCGTCGATCGCATCGGCAAGCCGGTCGAGATCTATGGGCTCGTTGCGTTGCTTTATTTCGGCGTTTGCTTCCCGCTCTCCCAGTGGGTACGCCGCCATGATCGAAGGAGTCTGCCGTCATGACCACCCATACCGCCGTCGAAACGAAACCCGTCATCAATCTGACGCAGGTCAGCAAATCCTTCGGTTCGACACAAGTGCTCAAGTCCATCGATCTCGACGTACGTGCGGGCGAGGTGCTCGTGCTGATCGGCGCTTCGGGCTCCGGAAAGAGCACTGTTTTGCGGATCATGAGCGGGCTCGAGACGGCCGATTCGGGCGAGGTCTGGGTCAACGATGTGCCGCTGCACGAGTCGCGCCGAGCCCGGGAAATCCGAGGCCATGTCGGCATGGTGTTCCAGCAATTCAACTTGTTTCCCCACAAAACCGCGCTTGGCAACGTCACGCTCGCGCTGATCAAGGCGCGCAAGATGACGCCGGCCGACGCGCGCAAGCGCGCGATGGAGGCGCTAGATCGTGTCGGCCTGGCCGATCGCGCCGAGCACTATCCGAGTCAGCTTTCGGGCGGCCAGCAACAGCGTGTCGCGATCGCGCGTGCGTTGGCGGTCGAGCCGAGCATCATGTTCTTCGACGAAGCGACCTCGGCGCTCGATCCCGAGCTCGTGGGCGAAGTCACGGAAGTCATGCGCGGTCTGGCGCGCGATGGAATGACGATGGTCGTCGTCACCCACGAAATGGGCTTCGCCCGCAAGACCGCGGACCGTGTCGTTTTCATGGACAAGGGACTCGTCGCCGAGCAGGGCTCGCCCGAACACATATTCGCGAACCCGCAAAACGAGCGGACGAAACAATTCCTGCAGCGTGTGCTCGATCATTGATCGCGTGGCGTGCACGATGCCGTTTCAGGTTTGCCTCGGAAAACGTAGCCGCGGTTCGGCTTGATGACTACAGACCCGTAAAAATTCGATGACGAACTCGAGCGCAGCAAGTGCAACAGAGACATCCGCTGGAACCTCGGCGAGGGCACGAGGCGTCGACCGCGTGATCGACATATGTCGCCAGCTCCATCTCGCGCGCCGTCCATTGACGATGCGCGAACTCATCGATGCCACCGGCGCGCCGCGCTCGAGCATCTATGAACTGGTCGCCATCCTCACGGAGGCGGGCTGGCTCGAAACCACGCAGGACGGCGAAGTATTTTTTGGCCGAGAAATGCACTACTACGGCGCGGACTACGCCGCGCGTAACGATCTCATCGGCCGGGCCCATCAGGCTATCCTCACGCTCGTCAGGAAGCACGACGAGACAGCCCAGCTTTGCACGCTCGAGGGCAACAAGTACACGGTGGTCCTTTCCGAGAACAGTTCGCGTCCATTCAACATCAGCTCCGAGATCGGCGTCAAAGTGCCGATTCCCTGGACTGCGACCGGACGGTTGCTTCTCGCACACCTCAATGCAAACGAAATCCGCGCGCTGATTCCCGATGACGACTTCGTGCTCGACAACGGTCGACGTATAGCGTTCGAAGACTTTCTTCGAGACGTCGAACGTGCCGCTCAGCAGGGATATTGCTGCACTGAAGGCCTGTCGAATACGTTTCGGCTGTGCATGGCCGCGCCCATCCGGGACTGGACCGGGCTGCCCGTCGCGGCGCTCTGCTTCATGACAAGCCGAGATGCGCCCGCCGAAAAGCGCGCCGCCATGCTCGACGACCTGATCAGCCATGCGCGGAGACTCTCGCAGGTGCCGCCGCGCAGATAGGCACCGTGAACGAGGTGCCGTCGCCCGGACAGTCTGCGTCATCCGAACGCGACTGGCGCATCTATCGGCCGATCAGCGAGCGACCTGCCTTCCGAACAATGCCCGATCGGCCAGCCATACGGCGACGATGCTCGCACCCATCAGCGGGAACACGACGCCAAGTAGCGCAAGCCCGGTCTTCCACGCGCGCATCGGTGGCGCGCCGCGTTCACGGCCGGGTGCCCCGAGCGTGCCGGCCGGTCGTCGCTTCCACCACATGACACAACCGGTGACAGCCATCGCGGCCAGCCCCAACGAAATCGACGTGCAGATTATCTGGTTGGCAAGCCCGAAGTATCGACCCATGTGCAGTGACGTGC
>JBCNPL010000432.1:0-3208 GCA_039593375.1 Paraburkholderia sp.
ATGGAGTCGGCGAAAAGCCAACGCGAGGTCGAGCAGCGCCTGAAGGACGCGTTGAAGCACGACCGCGCGCGCGTGCAGATGGGCAAGATCTCCCGCTTCGGCCTCATGGAGCTGTCGCGCCAGCGTCTGCGCCCCGCCCTCTCCGAAGGAAGCCACGTCACCTGCCCGCGCTGCAACGGCACGGGGCATATCCGCGATACCGAATCGTCGGCGCTGCAAGTGCTGCGGATCATCCAGGAAGAGGCGATGAAGGAGAACACCGCGGCGATCCACTGCCAGGTGCCCGTCGAAGTCACCGCGTTCCTGCTCAACGAAAAGCGCCAGGAAATCAACAAGATCGAGTCGCGCTTCAAGGTCAACGTCATCCTCATTCCGAACAAGCATCTCGACACGCCGCACTACAAGCTCGAGCGCCTGCGTCACGACGACGCGCGCCTCGACGATCCGCGCGCATCGTGGCGGATGGCCGAGGAAGCCGCACGCGAGCTCGAGTCCGAGACCGGCTACAGCAAGCGGTCCGAAGACGTGAAGCCGAAGCAGGAAGCGGCTGTCAAAGGCATCACGCCGGAAAAGCCCGCCCCAAGCGCGCCGACTCGCCCGCAGGCAGCGCCTGTGGCCGCCTCCGCGCAAGCGGCCGCGCCGGTGCGCGCCGGCGGCGGTTTCTTCGGCTGGCTCAAGAGCCTGTTCGGCGCGCAGCCGGCCGCTCCGGCGCCGGCCCCCGAACCGGCACAACCGGCCCGGCCCGCTCGCGAAGCCCGTGAGGCTCGCGAGGGCGCCCCGGCTCGCGGCGCGGAGCGCGCGGGCGATCGCAATCGCGGAAGGCGCGGTGGCGCGGCTCGCGAAGCCGCGGCGCGCGGCGACGGTGTCGCCGGGCTGCGCCAGGCACAGCAGCCGTCTCAACGGCGAGAGCCGCGCGAACCGCGTGAAGGTCGCGAGGGCCGTGAGCCGCGTGAAGGCCGCGAGCCGCGCGAGGGACGGGACGGTCGTGAACGCGCAGTCGAGCGCGAGGAACGTGCGGAAACCGCGGAAGCCGCACCGCGTGGCGAGCGCCAGCAACGCGGCGAGCGTCAAGAGCGCGGAGAGCGCCGCGAACGGGGCGAGCGCCCGGAACGCGGTGAACGCCGCAAGCCGCTGACGGAAATCGCGGATGTGACGACGCGGCCGGAAACGCCAGCCGCCGAAAGCGCCATCGCGGCAAGCGTCGCGCAAGGCGTTCCGGCCCCCGAGCAGGAGACGGTTGCCCGCGACGGCGAAGAGCGTCGTCGCCGCCGCCGCGGCCGCCGTGGCGGTCGCCGCGAGCGCGAAGAGGAAGCCGTGAACGTCACGCATGCGGCCGACGTCGCCGAGGCCGAAGGCACGGTCGGCGCAGTGCCGACGACCGGCGCCACCGCGGCCGACCGGACGTCCGCCGCGCATGCTCAGGCCGAGGCCGGCAACGAGGCTGCCACGGCCGAACGCGCGCCGCACGCCCCGGACAGCGCCGCTGAGCAATATCACGCGCGCGCCGAGCAGGTCGTCGTAACGCCCGTAGCGCCCGTGCCGGCCGAAGCGCCTGTGGCTGCGCCACTGTCGGAAGTCACGAGGGACGCGCCGGCCGTGCAACCCTCGCCTGCCCCGGCTGAGCCGGTGGCGTCGACCGACCAAGCCGTATCCGCGGCCCCTGCCGCGCCGGTGGTTCCGGCCGAAGCCGAAGCCACGCCGCCGCATTCGGCCGCGCTGGCGGCCGATGCTCCGCCGCCGGAGCATGCGCGCGCATCGCAGGCCGCGATACCGGAATCGGCGCCTGTCGCACCTATCGAGCCGGTATCAACGAGTGCGTCGCAAGCACCAGCCGCGCAAGCCGCTGTTCCGGCGGCGCCCGAGGCCGTGGAAACTCGTCTTCAAGCAGCCGAAGTCGAGACGGCGCCCGCGCAAGCCTCATCGCCTGCCCTCGCTGAAGTCGCGTCGGTCCACGAGTCGCGCCCGCGCTCGAATGGCGTGGCGAAGGGCCTTTCGGTCGCCGAGCTGCAGCCGATGCTCGAGTCGGCGGGCCTCGTATGGGTCAACACGGACGCCGAGAAGCTACGGGCGGCTCGGGAAGCCGCGGCGCAAATCCCCGCGCCTGTGCGCGTGCCGCGCGAACGCAAGGCGCTTCCCCCGCTCGATACGACGCCGATGCAGCAGATCGAGACACGCAAGGCTGACTAAGCAGCGCGCGTCGTCCGTCGTTGCGATTCGGCAATGTCGAAGAGCCTGCCGTCGTCAACCGCACCCCAAAAGTTGGACGCCGATCCAACCTTTGGGGTGTTTTTCATCGTGAAGCACGACGGGGGCAGGCTTTCACTAGCGGAAACCCCTCCCCATCCCGCTTCGGCCCATTGGGCTAGAATGGCTGTCTAGCCCTTTTTGCCATCGATCATGTCCCGCCGCATCATTCCGGTCGCCGATGTCAGCGCAGCTCCCGATGTCGCCGGCGTTCCGATCGCGCCGCGCGGGATCGTGACCGATACGTTCGCGCGGCCCATGCGCGACCTGCGCATTTCGATAACGGACCGCTGCAACTTCCGCTGTGTCTACTGCATGCCGCGCGCCGTGTTCGACAAGGACTACCCGTTCCTTCCGCACGATGCCTTGCTCAGGTTCGAGGAAATCGAGCGCCTCGCTCGCGTTTTCGTCGCGCACGGTGTCGAGAAAATCCGGCTCACGGGCGGCGAGCCGCTGCTTCGCAAGAACATAGAGTGGCTGATCGAGCGCCTCGCCCGACTGTCGACGCCCGCCGGCCGGCCGCTCGACGTGACACTGACCACGAACGGCTCGCTGCTCGCCCGCAAAGCGCGCGCCCTCAAGGACGCAGGTTTGACGCGCGTCACCGTCAGCCTCGACGCGCTCGACGACACGCTCTTCAAACGGATGAACGACGCCGACTTCGCGGCGGCGAGCGTGCTCGAGGGCATCGCGGCCGCACAGGCGGTCGGGCTCGAGCCGCTCAAGGTGAACATGGTGGTCAAGCGCGGCACGAACGACGGCGAGATTGTGCCGATGGCCCGCCATTTCAAAGGCTCCGGCGTCGTGCTGCGCTTCATCGAATACATGGACGTCGGTAGCTCGAACGGCTGGAATATGGCTGAGGTGCTGCCCTCGGCCGACGTCGTCGCGCGCATCGCCGAAGTCTTTCCGCTCGTGCCGCTCGAGCGGCATACGCCCGCGGAGACGGCGCAGCGGTGGGGCT
>JBCNPL010000433.1:0-3198 GCA_039593375.1 Paraburkholderia sp.
TTTGGGCAGGGGTACGCATGGGAGAGATCCGGGGGGCAACCGTCAGCGTGTAAGCCTACCGATCTGCTCGTGTTGCAGTCAATCGCCGGACAAAAAATAAGGCGACGTTACCCGATCCCACACACGTGTCGGGGCTCGAGCGGGCAAAGTCGATTGATGCCACAATGCCCGGCAGACACGAGCTTTCCCGCCTGACGGGCGAATCCAAGGAGAGGCGTCATGACCAAACCAGTGAAGATCCCAGGCCCCGACCATCCGATTACGATCGAACGCAATCCGTCTCGCGTGATCGTGACGGTGGCCGGCAAGGTTGTTGCCGACACGAAAGACGCGTTGACGTTGCGCGAGGCGAACTACCCGCCGGTGTTCTACGTCCCGCGGCAAGACGTCGACATGGCGTTGCTGGAGCGAACCGATCACGCGACCTATTGTCCTTACAAAGGCGATTGCTCGTACTTCTCGATTCCGTCGGGCGGCCAACGAGCGGTGAATGCCGTATGGACCTATGAGCATGCATACGAGGCGGTCAGCGAGATCCGTGGCCGCCTCGCCTTTTATCCTGATCGCGTCGACTCGATCGAGGCGCAGCCGGCCGACGCCGCCACGCCCTGAGCGCCCGGCGCGGCACGCTGGTCGGGCGACGCTATGCCACGTGCGCGGCGAAGCCTGATTGGCCCGGGGCGACGTCGGGTCGCAACGTGAGCTCGGGGATCTCGTAGGCGCCCGCGTTTTGGGGGCGATAGGGGATAGGCGCGATGTTCCAAAGATTGTCGAGACGACGCCCGAGTTCGTTGCAGATGTTTGCATACCTCGCTTCATCGGTCTTGCCGGCACGATAGATCACGAACGGCGGCAGGACCGCGAACCCAGGGTAATACAGAATCCCGTGCTGAATCGGGAAAAGAATATCGTCGATCGGGCCGTTGACGCCGCGCGGGCCGTAGTGCGACTCCCATCCGCCGGCGGTGACGACGAGCATCGCCCGCTTGCCCGCCATCGTGCCCTCTCCGTAGCGATCGCCCCAGCGGACGTCCGAGTGCTCGCCGACGCCGTACCCGAAGCCATATGCGTAGACGCGTTCCACCCAGCCTTTCAGGATTGCGGGTACCGAAAACCACCAAAGCGGAAACTGCAGGATCAGCGCGTCCGCCCAGAGCAGCTTCGCCTGTTCCGACGCAATATCAGCGGGTTGCGTGCCGTTCTCGAATGCCCGCTTGGAATCGAGTGCTGGATCGAAGCGGGTATCACGATTCCTATCCGGAAAGTCCTCGGCGTCGAGTGTCGGTTTCCAGTTCATTGCGTACAAGTCCGATACTCGGACGACATGTCCGGCCTTCTCGAGTCGCTCGACCGTAAAGTTCTTCAGCGAGCCGTTCAGTGATTCAGGTTCGGGATGAGCGTAGACGATAAGCACGTTCATTCGGGGACTCCATTCGGTTGACGAGAGCAAGATAGGGCTTCGCCAGCTATAGTTGAAATGAATTGTCGAAATATGAGGCATTGTCGTGGTCAATCTAAGACGGATCGATCTGAACTTGCTGGCGACGCTCGACGTCCTGCTGTCGGAGCACAACGTGACTCGTGCAGCCGAGCGGCTGAATCTGTCTCAGCCGTCGGTAAGCGTTCAGCTGTCGAAGTTGAGGCAGATCTTCGAAGACCCGTTGCTGCTGCCGGGGCCGAGAGGGATGCGACCCACCGCGAGAGGTAACGAGTTGCGCGAACCTTTGCGGCGCGCGCTCGAGGCATTGGAGCAGGCGGTGGCGCCCGCAACCCCCTTCGATCCGGCCGAGGCCGATCACACATGGCGCGTGGCGGCGACCGACTACACGGAGTCGACGATCGTGCTGCCGGCGCTCGATGCGGTGCGCTCGGCCGCGCCTCGTATGCGCCTGGCAGTGCTCGAGATGATCCCGTCGCGCATTGGGAAGCAGGCGGAGCAGGGGGATATCGATCTCGCGTTTCATACGACGGAGGGATCGCCGTCCACGTTGCGTCGCCGAACGCTTTTCTCGGAGCGCTATGTGTTGGTAGGCCGCGCGGGTCATCCGCGCCTCAAAAGGAGGCCGACGCTCGCGCAATTCTGCTCGCTGGAGCAGGTAATCGTCTCGCCCGATGGCGGTGGCTTTCACGGCGTCACCGACGAAGCGCTTGCCGAGGTCGGGTTGTCGCGGCGCGTCGTGTTATCGGTGCCGCACTTCCTGTTCGTTATGTCGGTCGTTGCCAGTACCGACCTCGTCGCCATGTTGCCGGAACGTCTCGTTCGCAACGTCGATGCGCTGCAGGTCGTGGACTCGCCTGTCGAGGTGCCGGGCTTCGAGATCTCGATGCTCTGGCATGAGCGCTCGCACCGCGACCCCGGCCATCAATGGCTGCGCGAGTGCATCGTTCGGTCCGTTTGAGCAAGCAATCGCACCGGCTCATTGTTCTGCACCGGAAAACGGTGAATTCATCCGGCGGCCATTGATACGCGCCGCGAGACTTATAGACTAGAGCCAAGTGTTCGCTGATATCAGCGTGCGGTGGAATCGAGAAGGGAGCACGAGATGGACATCCTCGAATTGGCTCGAAAATCTGGAATGACAGTCGTCCTCGAGGCGAAGATCGGCCGGCAGGAATACCAATCGGTGCATGCCTCGCTCGAGGCGCTCGAGCTGTTCGCGGAGCTGGTGGCGACGGCCGCGCAAGACGAGCTTGCAGATCAGGAAGCGTAGAAAGGAGAACGTAAGTGAAACGCGATTCTTTGGAAATTCTGAGCAGCGCGGATCGAAGCTGCGTGAGCAACGAGAGGCGGGTAGTGGCCTCGTCGACCGCGTTCTCGAGAAAGGCCACCGAGCGGACGAAAGCGAGAAACTGGGCGTGGGCTCATCATACGGATTCGTACGACTGGATGGATTGGCACAGTCCGTCGTCGACCGCGGAGTTCTCCCAGTGAACCTTCGGTCGCCGACTCGGCATCAGCGGTTGGCGGGTGGTCACCGTGCAATGGCGACTTTGCCGATCCGGTGTATTGACGCCGAGCGCTAGTTGGCGGAGGCGGCATCGTCCAGCGATATTCCCATCGGAAGGAACGTTTCCACGAACTCAGCCGGCGGCACCGGCCGCCCGAGCAGATACCCTTGCAATGCGTCGCAGCCGAGCTGAGTCAAAAATGCCTGCTGCTCGGTCGTTTCCACGCCCTCGGCGACGATGTTGAGCTTG
>JBCNPL010000434.1:0-3198 GCA_039593375.1 Paraburkholderia sp.
CGACGCTGTTCGGGCTCGTGTTTGCGCCGGTCGCGTTTCGTCTGGTGGTGTCCGCCGGCCGGCGTGGCCGGCAGGCTGTCGGGACGCCGCGCGACGCGCGGCGGGCGGAAACGATCGGGGATCTGGAAGTGGATTGAGGATGGGAAGCGGGTCGTTTTCGGTCGGGTCAGTGGTTGGATGGTGCCAATCCAGACGGAAATATCGTATTTGACATAATCATAGTTATCGACAGTTTGGATTGTAGTAGCTTTTTAGAAATGTCGTGTTCTCGCCATTTAGAAATGTCGCGTTTGGACCTCGGTAAGCTTGCCGGCTCCCTGTCAGATCATGGAGCTGGCGATGCACCGAACAGCATTGGTGACATTGAACATGCGAGAACTCGACCGTCTGAAGGTGATCCAGGCTGTGGTGGATATGGGCTTGAAGCCCGGCCGTGCAGCCGAACGGCTGGGGCTGACAGTGCGGCAGATCGAACGCCTGGTGATCCGCTATCGGGAATCCGGCGCAGTTGGACTAGCTTCGCGTAAGCGTGGCGGTCCCGGCAACCGTCGCCTGGACCCAAGGGCCGCCGACCGGGCTCTGTCGATCATCCGCGATCGCTATGCCGATTTCGGGCCGACGCTGGCCTGCGAGAAGCTCCGGGAGTGTCACGGCATTCGGCTAGCCAAGGAAACGGTCAGGAAGCTGATGACGGACGCTGGCTTGTGGATTCCGCGCCGACAGCGTCCGCCGAAGGTCTACCAGCCGCGAGCGCGGCGCTCTTGCCTCGGTGAACTAATCCAGATCGACGGCTGCGATCATCGATGGTTCGAGGAGCGGGCGCCGGCCTGCACGCTGCTGGTGTACGTCGACGATGCGACGAGCCGGTTGATGATGCTGCACTTCACGTAGACCGAATCGACCTTCAGCTACTTCGAGGCGACGCGAGCGTATATCGAGCGCCATGGCAAACCGGGGGCGTTCTATAGCGACAAGTACAGCGTGTTCCGCAATACGACGCCGGGCAAGACTGGTAATCGAGTGACGCACTTTGGCCGCGCGATGTACGAGCTGAACATCGATACGTTTTGCGCAAACAGCAGTCCGGCCAAGGGGCGAGTCGAGCGAGCACATCTGACGTTGCAGGATCGCTTGGTCAAGGAGATGCGGCTGCGTGGGATCAACACGGTGGCCGACGCCAACGCTTACGCGCCCTCCTTCATGGCCGCCTACAACACACGCTTCGCAAAGCCGCCGAAGAGCGACTTCAATGCACACCGATCGCTGCGCGCCGACGAGAATCTCGACTTGGTGATGACGTGGCGCGAGCCGCGGAAAGTGACGAAATCGCTCACGGTGCAGTACGACCGAGTGATGTATTTGCTGGACGATACGCCGGAGAATCGGAAGCTGATCGGTCGAACGATCGAGGTATGGGAGTACCCGGACGGGCGCATCGAACTCCGAACAGAGGGTCGCATGTTGCCCTGCAGACAGTACGACCGGCTGGCCGAGATCGATCAAGCTGCTGTTGTCGAACACAAGCGCCTGAGTCACGTGCTCCAGGTTGCGCAGACGATCCAGGCGCAACGCGATAACAGTCGAATCGGTAAAGCCCCGTCTCGAACGCATCGTGGCGATGCGACGCGGACCAATCGAAACGAGGCTGAACCGGGCAAGAAGAAGCAACGCGAGATCACGCAGGCCGACGTCGAGCATGTGATCGTGGATCTGGCGCACCGTCGGCAAACCGCAAAGCCGCCAAACAAACCTAGCCGTCGGTCTGCAAAAGCTGAGGAAGCGAAGGTAAGCGCCCTGCCCGTTCAGGCTCCGACCTTCGACACTGCGTAACGGTCAAGACGAGGAAACAGAAGTAGCAATACCAACCTTAAAACCGGACATTTCTATCTGGCTGGTGCCCCGACATCTTGAAATGGCTACGACATGGATTGTAGTGGCTAGATTGAAATGTCCGCTTTTGGCTACATAGAAATGTCCGCTTTCGTGCCGCGTAAGCTGTCCGGCCGCCGGGTGTCCGGCGCCGGAGGCTGCGATGGCTGCAACGGAGCGGATCACGATGACGATGCGCGAGCTGGACCGATTCAAGGTCATTCAGGACGTGGCGGATGGCAAGCTCAAGCCGTGGCGTGCGGCGGAACGGCTGGAATTGACGACACGACAGACTCGCCGGCTGGTCGCCCGGCTATGAGAACACGGGCCTCGTGATCGATCGCGATCACACGCGGTTTTTTTGCTCGGCAAGACGAGCAAGTACGACGACCGCGAGATGGCCTTGTGCAGCAGCGCCTGCGCTTCGAAACGTTCCCCGCGAAGGAGGCGCCGCGTGCAACGGAAAACGAGACCCCCGATCCGCGCGCGCTTCGGCGTGCTGACCGGCAAGAACGTCCGCGGTGCGTCGACGACGCACGAAGTCGAAGTGGCGATGTTGTCGTTGAGCAGGTTCTCGTCGCGCGCGATCGGCGAGCAATTGTCGATCTCGTTCGAGACCGTGCGTGCGCATAAAAAGCATCGCTACGCAAAGCTCGGTGTCGGGTCGCAATCCGCGCTCCTTGCGTTGTTCGACGATCCGGCAAGAGCGGGTGAATCCGCATGATTCACCGCGTGTCGTGGCGCCCCGGAAGCCTGCAAGCGCCCTCCTTCAAGCTCCCCAACGGGTATCCAGGTCGAGCCGCAGATCCGTCACGAATGCGCGCCCCGGCTGGCGTGACAGCGTGAAGCCGACGGAACGCGCAAGGCCTTTCATCGCACTGTTCTCGGTCAGCATCGTGCCGACCATCTGCCGCATGCCCGAGCGCCGCGCCAGATCGATCAGGCTCGACAGCAGCACACGGCCGAGCCCTTGCCGCTGCCATACGTCGTCGATCACGATCGCGCATTCGACGACCTCGGTTGCTCCGTCGTCCGTCGCATAACGCGCAACGCCGATCAACCGCTCGCGGCCGCCGGCGCGGATCGTCGCAATCACCGCGCCTTCCCGCCGGCGATCGATGCGGGTCCATCGGATCAACTCGTCTTCGGTCGGCTTGCGCGCGGACATCAACCGCATGTAGCGGCTGCGGCTCGACAGACGGTCGACCAACTCGCGTTCGATGTCGAGATCGCCGGGCTCGATCGCGCGCAGGAGGATCGGCGTTCCGTCCTTCGCGCCCCAGATGCGCCGAATGCCGAGCGCCGGCGCGTCCTGCCCGGCCGTGACGC
>JBCNPL010000435.1:0-3183 GCA_039593375.1 Paraburkholderia sp.
CTCTTGGGCACGCGCGACGGGAATCGTCGAATTGCGCGGAATGATCTTTTCGACGAGGCCGCCCATAGTCTCGACGCCGAGCGAAAGTGGGATCACGTCGAGCAGCAGCCAGTCATCGCCACCGCGATTGCCCGCGAGCAGGTCGGCCTGAACGGCGGCCCCGAGCGCGACGACCTGGTCGGGGTCCAGATTCGTGAGCGGGGGCTGGCCGAACAACGCTTCGACGGCGCGGCGAATCACGGGCATGCGCGTCGCACCGCCTACGAGCACGACCCCCTTGACGTCGCCGGGCGAAATCTTCGCATCGCGCAGCGCCTTTCTCGTCGGCCCGAGCGTGCGCTGGACCAGATGTTCGACGAGCGCCGCGAATTGCGCTTCGGTGATCGACTGCGCGATGCTCGTGCCGTCCGACAGTGTCGCGTCGAGCGAAGCCTCGGCCGAGCTCGACAAGGCCTCCTTGGTCGCTCGCACGCGATCGAGCAAGAGCCGAACGTCCTCGGGCGCAAGATTGCGCGGCGCGAGCCCCGCCTCGTTCAACACGTGGCGAAACAACGCATGGTCGAAGTCGTCGCCGCCGAGCGCCGAATCGCCGCCCGCGGCCAACACCTCGAAGACGCCTTTCGTCAGCTTGAGGATCGATAAATCGAACGTCCCGCCGCCGAGATCGTAGACGGCGTAGAGCCCTTCCGCCCCGTTGTCGAGGCCGTAGGCGATCGCCGCCGCCGTCGGTTCGTTGAGCAGGCGCAGCACATTGAGGCCGGCTAGCCGGGCCGCGTCCTTCGTGGCCTGGCGCTGCGCCTCGTCGAAATAGGCGGGCACGGTGATGACCGCGCCGACGAGTTCGTCGCCGAGCGTATCTTCAGCGCGCTGGCGCAGCGTGGCGAGGATCTCGGCCGACACTTCGACTGGGCTTTTGACCCCGGCTACGGTGCGAATCTGCACCATCCCCGGCGCATCGACGAAGTCGTACGGCGCATTCTCGGCGCCTTCGACCTCGGCCTTGCCTCGACCCATGAAACGCTTCACGGAAACGATCGTATTGCGCGGATCGATCGCGGCTTCCTCTTTCGCCGCATGTCCGATTCGCCGTCCGTCCTTCTCGAGATAGCGAACGACCGACGGCAGCAACACGCGCCCGTGCTCGTCGGGCAGCGCGTCGGGTATGCCGTTGCGCACTGCGGCAACCAGCGAATTGGTCGTGCCGAGATCGATGCCGATCGCGAGACGCCGCTGATGCGGCGCGGGCGCCATGCCGGGTTCGGAAATTTGCAATAAGGCCATCTGAGGTTTCTTCGGGGTCGATGCCCCGCTATTATGAGTCGGCTGGATGATGCTCGCTGCGGAGCGTTTTAGTTCTCGAGCTTCTCGATCTGCGCGCCGATTTCGGCGGCAACGCGCTCGATGAACATTAACTGCCGCACCGCTTCGGCCGCCGCCTGATCGGAGCCGCTATCGAGCAGCGCGCCGAGCTTCGCGAAGCGCGCGCGCTCCTCGTCGCGCAGTTCGTCCAGCAAAACGTTCAATGCTTCGACATTCTTCGCGTTCGCGGCATCTTCGACGCCCTCTCGCCATTCCATCTGCTGCATCAGAAACGCGGACTCCATCGCCGTGTTGTTCTCGGCCTCGACGTCGACCCCGCGCAGCGAGAGCAGATAGGTGGCTCGTTTCAGCGGGTCGCGAAGCGTGCTGTACGCCTCGTTGGCGCGTGCGGCCCATTGCATGGCGATGCGCTTTTGCGCGTCTCCGGCGGCCGCGAAGCGATCGGGATGAACCTGCGCCTGCACCGTACGATAGGCCGCCTCGAGAGCGCTCGCGTCGAGCGCGAACCGCGCCGGCAGATGAAAAAGTTCGAAGTAGTTTTGCTGAATCGAAGACATGAGGCGGTTGTCGATGAAAGCTTCCGAAGCGGCAATATTCGCCTGTGCGGTCCACAATGCAGCGGCGGACACGCGCTTGCGCCTACCCGGCGCGGCGCCGTGCCGCTAGCGAACAAAAGGCGGCTCGCGCCGCCCTTGCGTCTGCTCGATCTCTGCGGGGACGGAAATCGCTACGAAGCGCTCGATGACATCAGACGCGGAACGACTCGCCGCAGCCGCACTCGTCTTTCACGTTCGGGTTGTTGAACTTGAATCCCTCGTTCAACCCTTCACGCGCGAAGTCGAGCTCCGTGCCGTCGATGTAGGCGAGGCTCTTCGGGTCGACGATGACTTTCACGCCGTTGGACTCGAAGACCTGGTCCTCGGGCTCGAGCTCGTCGACGTATTCGAGCTTGTACGCAAGACCCGAGCAGCCCGTAGTCCGGACCCCGAGCCGCAGACCGATTCCCTTGCCGCGCCGCACCAGGAATTTCTGGACTTGCTGCGCGGCCTTGTCAGTCAATGTGATTGCCATGGTTCATTCAAGCAACTTGCTGGTTTGCATCTTCCACCGTCTTGCCAGCCGAATCGCCCGCAGCGCCCGAATGGCGTTGCTTGTAGTCGGCCACCGCGGCCTTGATCGCATCTTCGGCGAGAATCGAACAGTGGATCTTCACGGGCGGCAGCGCCAGCTCCTCGGCGATTTGCGTATTCTTGATCGAAAGCGCTTCGTCGAGCGTCTTGCCCTTCACCCATTCCGTGACGAGCGAGCTCGAAGCGATCGCCGAACCGCAGCCGTACGTCTTGAACTTCGCATCTTCGATGACGCCGTTCGCGCCGACACGGATCTGCAGCTTCATGACGTCGCCGCAAGCAGGCGCCCCGACCATGCCGGTGCCCACGGTGTCGTCGTCCTTGGCGAACGAACCGACGTTGCGCGGATTCTCGTAATGATCCAACACTTTATTGCTGTAAGACATGGTCAACACTCCTTGATTCTCGTCGGCCCGAGTCTGCGCGAAGCGCTTCTCTCCGGTCCCATGCAAAGCTTCATGTTCTCTCATGCCGCGCCGACCGTTCGCGTCGCGGCCCGTCATCTCTTCAGTGCGCGGCCCACTTGATCGTCGACAGATCGATGCCGTCCTGATGCATCTCCCAAAGCGGGGACAGGTCGCGCAGCTTCGCGATCTTCCTCTTCAACAGGTCGACCACGAATTCGACCTCCTGTTCCGTCGTGAAGCGGCCGACCGTAAAGCGAATCGAGCTATGCGCGAGTTCGTCGTTGCGGCCGAGCGCACGCAGCACGTACGACGGCTCGAGCGAGGCC
>JBCNPL010000436.1:0-3182 GCA_039593375.1 Paraburkholderia sp.
ATCGATAATCGATGCGAGGCGCTAATGATCAAAGAAGAGGCTACGCCAATTATTGTCGACCTTGCCAAAAGCTTCGTTTCTCTAATGCAGGGCCTTGCTTCCGATTGGAGCACGGCGTATTTGCGGATCTGCTCACGTGAAGCGATGTCGGAGGCGAAGGCGTCGTACGTGCATAGGTCGGGCGTTCAAATTATCGACGTCCTCGAACACAAGGAGTTTTTTCACGCCGCGGCAGCAAAGGGTCGAGACTTGCTCGCAGCGTTGGAAAAATCCGCCGGCCTTTTTGTTCTCATCGTGGATTCCGCGCTCGATTACGAAATCAAGTGCGAATACGACGATATGAACAAATGGAGGATTAGCAAAATCAAAGGCGGAACGGGTGTTCCCGAAGGTCTCGAGCGGTAGCAAGCTCCCTTACCCGGCCCGCCGGATCGATCACTTGCCGGCGCCGGTCGACCGCGCGCAACTCAATACCAGCGTGTCGCCGGGCTTCGCTCCGGAAGCCAACGCCGCAGTGTGAAATTCGGCGTCCCCACATCGCCATTCGGCGACGAAATCGGGGCGACAACGTTGCACTTGCGCGAGCCGCGAGCGGTCTGCCAGCTCGTACGAACACGTTTGATTGCCGTCGCACCGGCTCATGAGGTCGCGACTGACGTTGCCTTGCGGCAGGCCGCAATTCGAGCCATAGGTCCCTGAAAGGACCTCGATGCTCCGTTCCGGAGCTTCCGAGCTCGCGGCTGTCACGACGAGGCCACACATGACGAGGAAACCGCTTAGGACGGCAGTGAGGCCAGCCGGCGGTATGGGCCGATTCGCGAACATCTTGTCCATTCCCCTGCTCCGTATCGAGGGTGCAGCGACATAGACAGGATAGTTCTTTATTCGGCGCGCGGCGAGACCTTGCGCACGACGCCCGCAACAGCCGCGATCGATCGAGCGATATCGTCGTCGTTCGTTTGCCAGTTGCAAACCGAAATCCGCATGTAGCGCTTCCCACGCCAGGTCGTGTTGCTGAAAAGCGCTTCGCCGGTTCGCAGCACCGCTTCGGTGACGGCGTCGGTTCGCGCGTCGTGATCTTCCTCGGTCGCTTCGGAGCGCGGATCGAGGAATCGAACGAGCCCTTGATTGATCTGCGGTTCTCGGACGAGCACGACCCCCGGCAGCGCCGAGATGCCCTTCGCCAACGCGCGGGCGGCCTCGCAGTTGCGCTCGACGAGCGAGGCGACGCCGTTGCGGCCGAGTTCACGCAGCGCCGCGTAAGCGGCGAAGCCGCGGCCTCGCCGGGACCAGACGGGTGTCCAGTCCTTTTGCTCTCGCACCTGCTCGTTGTACGAGACGTAGCTCGCATGATGCGACATCGCATTGCGATGCGCCTCGGGATGCGCGACGAACGCGAAGCCGCTATCGTAGGGAACGTTGAGCCATTTATGTCCGTCCGTGGCCCATGAGTCCGCCTGCTCGACGCCTTGGAGCAGATGACGGTAGCGCTCGCTCGCGTTCACCCAGAGGCCGAACGCGCCGTCGACATGAACCCAGGCGCCATATCGATGCGCGAGCGGGATCAGTTCGGAGTACTGATCGAATGCGCCGATGTTGAGATCGCCCGCTTGCAGCAGCACGATCGTCGGCGTCTCGGGCGATTCGCGCAGCTCGGCTTCGAGCGTGGCGGCTTCGAGCTGACCCGCCTCGTTCGACGGCAACGGCTTGATCGCGCCCGTTCCCATCCCGAGAAGGCGCAGCGCCTGCGTCACGCTCCCGTGAAACTGATCGCTGCTGAGCACGCGGATTTTCGGCGCACCGAAGAGCCCGTCTCGCTCGACTTGCCAGCCGTGCCGCTCCAACAGTCCATGCCGCGCGGCCGCCAGCGCGGTCAGGTGCGCCATCTGGCAGCCGCTCGTCAGCGCGAAGCTCGCATGACCCGGCAGTCGCAGGAGATCCTTGAGCCAAGCGCCGCAGACTTCCTCGACGACCGCTTCCGCGGGCGCACAGGCGTACGACGCCGCATTTTGATCCCAGGCGCTCGTGAGCCAATCGGCGCCGAGCGCCGCCGGCAGAGATCCGCCTATCACCCAGCCGAAGAAACGGCCGCCAGCGCTGCCGACGATGCCGCCCGCCGCATCGGCGACCAACTCGTCGATGACCCGCTCGGCGGGAACCCCGTCCTCCCCGAGCGGTTTCGCGAGGCGGGCGCGCAACGATTCGAGCGTCGCGTTCGCCGCGACGGGATGGTGCGGGAGGTTTTCCAGATATGTCAGCGCGTGATCGAGGGCGTGTTCAAGGGCAGGGCGGAACGGCGAAGCTTTGCTCATGCGATTTTCGGCGAGTGATGGATTGGGGCTCAGACCTTGCAGCTGGAACCTTCGTTCGCCGCGTGCTCCCGGGCCGCCTTGGCGCCTTCCACCTGCAGTAGCGTCGGCAAGGATACGCCGTTCTTTGCCGCGGTTACTTCAGCCAAAATTGAAATGGCGATTTCGGGGGGCGTGCGGCTACCGATATAGATGCCGACGGGTCCGTGCAGGCGCGCGAGCTCCGCATCGGTCAGATCGAACTCCTTGAGGCGTTCGCGCCGCGCGGCATTGTTGCGGCGCGAGCCGAGGGCGCCGACGTAAAACGCCGGCGTCTTGAGCGCTTCCATCAAGGCGAGGTCGTCGAGCTTCGGATCGTGTGTCAGCGCGATGACGGCCGAGCGCTCGTCGAGCCTCATGTCGAGCACCGTGTCGTCCGGCATGGTATGCACGACTGTGGTGCCGGGGACGTCCCACTCGTCCGTGTACTCTTCACGCGGATCGCAGATGGTGACTTGATAGTCGAGTCCTACCGCGATGCTGGCGAGATAGCGCGACAACTGTCCGGCGCCGATCACGAGCATCCGATAGCGCGGCCCGTGAATCGTCATGAGCCGGTTGCCGTCGAACTCCAGGCCGTCGGTGGCTTGCGCCGCCGCAAGCGTGGCGATACCCGTCTCGAGATCGAGCGTGCGAGCCACGAGTCGCCCCGCTTCGACATCGTTGCAGAGCTCCTCGATCCGGCTCGCTTGCGTCAACGGTTCGAGCACGAGCTCGATCGTGCCGCCGCAGGGCAGGCCGAAGCGATGCGCTTCCTCTGCGGAGATGCCGTACTTGACCGCCTCGGGCCGTGTTTGCTCGATGCCGGCACGGCGCACGCGATCGATCAGGTCG